>JAFWOH010000026.1 GCA_017509895.1 Candidatus Saccharimonadota bacterium | reverse complement strand
TATAATAAAAGTAATAAAAGGAGATAATAATTATGGCTGATGAAGCTGAAGTAAAAAATAATAGCAGTAAAAAATTAATTGCGGCTATCGCCGGAGCAGTTGTTGTAATTGCCGCCGTAGTAGGTACTGTTATTCTCATCAACAATAACAATAAAAACAGTAACACCGGTCAAAGCGAAGTTTTAAATGATGATTATTTCAAGACTGATGACAAGAAAATCGTCATGAGTACATCCTCTGACAGCACCGATCCTACCGTTGCTAAAAAGGTTCATCAAGTTTACTTCGTCGATGGCGATAAAGTCACCGGTCTCAAGGTTTACAGCGAATTTGAGTCCGAACAGGCCGCCAAAGATGCTGATGCAAAACCAGAGGTCGAAGAAGCCATGAAATCTGGCAATTACAAAGACCACAAAGTCGAGGGTAAATACATTATTGTCACTATGGCCGATTCAACTTATCAATCCGTCACTGCCGAGCAGCTCAGAATGACTGCCGCGGCTCTTGAAAGCGCCATCCAAAACGGAGTCAACCAACAAACTCAGGCTCAATCATCCAGTCAAACCACTACAGAAGCCGCCAAACCATCCGAGCAAACCACCACAGAAGCTACCACAAAAACTATTGAAATTTCTTCCGAAGAGGAATAATCCTAAAATTCAAAATACCACCCCATAACGGGGTGGTATTAAATACTAAAGGAAAAAGAGATGAAGTTATACATCATTCGCCATGGTCAAACAGACTGGAACCTTGAGAAAAAAGCGCAAGGTCAAGTTGATATACCCCTAAACGATACAGGGGTCAATCAGGCAAAAGAGCTAAAAGAAAAATTGCAGTCTTATGAATTTGATATCTGTTATTGCTCACCATTAAAAAGGGCAGCCCAGACCGCAGAAATCGCTGTTGACGGTCGTACACAAATTATTTTCGACGATAATCTGAAAGAAAGGAGTTTTGGAAGGCTTGAAGGCACAAACCCTAAAACTTGGAACATGGATGATTATGACAGAAGACTAAATACTAATGAAAATGGCATAGAGCCGATAAATGATGTTTTAGCTCGTTCAAAAAAGGTGCTCGAACGCATCAAAGCGGAAAATCCTAACGATGCAAAGATTCTGATAATTGGACACGGGACCCTACTAAAAACTCTGCATTTCAACATTGTAGGTTACGACGATAATACGGACTTTTCAAATTTTCATCTTGGAAATGGCGAAATTGCCGAGTACGACATCTAGCCCAAATTCCCGGACTGGATGTCGTGCGCGCCATACACACCCTCTCTCGCCGCGTCGCCTCCTCTCAATCAAAAACTGAACCACCCGAATTCGAAGATGAAAGCCACTGAGGTGGTTTTTCGCTAGGAAAAATCGCCTAGATTGGCGATTAAAACCCCGGACTGGATGTCGTGCGCGCTACGCGCACACTCTCTCGCCGCGTCGCCTCGGAAAGAGAAAAACTATGTTTTTCTCTTTCACTCGTCTCCTAACGAGACGAACCAGCAAGCTGGTTCGCATCCAGCCCCGCAAAAACACAAATAAAAACAATGCCCTTCGGGCATTCTTTTTATTTGTGGCTCCCCGGACTGGATTCGAACCAGTAACATTTCGGTTAACAGCCGAACGCTCTACCATTGAGCTACCGGGGAAGGTGTCTCTATTATATCGCACCTTCCCCGAGTTTTCAAGTGTTTACTTGACGACTTTCACAAAATCCTTCAAAGTTACAAGCTGGAAATTGAGCGGGCTAACTTCCATTACCTTTGCCGTAATCTCAATTCTCTGCTCATCCTTTGGATAATCAGCCGACTCCGCATCCTGAATGACAAATACCGTCCCAATCTGGCTCATTTCCCCCTCCTCATCCTTCTTCGGATTTTCCTGAACCACACTATAAGAACTTAACTTATGGCTGACCGTTCCATCCACTTTCACAATCGCACCAACTTTCTCTCCATTCTGAATCGCCTTAGAAAGCGTAAACATTGCCGTATAATCTCCAAAAGCGACTGTCTCATCCGGGCTTTTAGAAAGTTCCGCCGCCGTCACCTTTGTTTTATCTTCTTCGGATGTAGTATTATTATTCCCGCCATTGTCCCCATTTTGAGAACCATTATTTCGACTCACGATAAACCAAACTATCCCCACGACTGCTAAAATCGCCACAATACCAATCAAAATCGGCCCAATTGATTTCTTTGCTTCTTTATTGTTCATATTACACTCCTTTTAATATCTCCATTATACCATAAAAGTGTTAAAATATATTTATGGAATTTGTAACGCTCACCCCCGAAGAATTTACTGATTTTGAAAGAAATCATCCCCTTGGCAATTTTTATCAAAGCTACAGCCGCGCAAAATTACGCGAAAAAATGGGCTGGCAAACTTATCTCCTCGGTATTAAAGATAAAAATAAAGTCAAAGCCGCTGCTCTCCTTATCGCAAAGGATGGTCGCGCTCTCATCCAGATGGGGCCAATCTTAAATTATCAAAAAACCGAAGAGCCCTTCCCCGGCAGCCCCGCCAAGCCCTATAAAGACGCTACAAACGCTCTCGCTTTCTTCCTAAAAAGCCTCAAAACCTTTGCTAAACAGCATGATTTCCTCACGCTCGAAGTTTTCCCTCCTCTCCTCCTTTCCCTCCGCGCCCTCGACGGCTCCAAAACTAAAGAATGGCCTCGCGAAAAAATCTTTGAAATCTTCAAAAACTCCGGCTTTAAGCATGAGGGCTTTACCACTAAAATTGAAAACAAGGCTAATCGTTGGATGTTTTCCAAGGATTTAACCGGACTAAAAACCCTCCGCGACATCGAACTCACCATGAACGCCTCTACCCGCAAAAAACTCCATAAAACCTCTCGCGAGCTCGATATTAAGGTCCTGACCGATAAATCAGAGCTAAAAGAGTGGCTCACCGCCCTCGAAGAGAGCGACAAAAGAAATGGGGTTCATACAAGAACAGTCAAATACTTTGAAGACCTCTGGGATGCCTTCGGCAAGGACGTGATTTTCGTCGAGGCCAGAAGAAAAGATAATGGCGAGCTTGTCTCTAGCGAAGTCGATATCATCCATCCTAATGAAATGGTTGCCTTTGTTGCTGGCACGATTGAAAAGAATAAACATTATAACGGCTCCGTCGCCATCAAGGGCTTTAATCTCGAAAAATGCCTCGAGCTAAATCAGACTCGCCTTAATCTCTATGGCATGGAAGGCGATTTTAGCCCCGAAAACCCGTTGTTATACTTCAAGAGCGGCCTCGGTGGCATCTCCGAGGAGTATATCGGCGGCTTTCGCCTCGTCCTGAGGCCCTTTAAGCTGTTCCTAACTAAAATCCGTCGCCGCCTACCTAATCGCCCCAAACACGCCTAAAGATAAAAACAACATAATTATCCCCGCGAGCAAAACCCCGCAAAGTACCGCGAGCACCGATTTTTTATACGGCAAATCTAGCATACTTGCCGCGAGCGTCCCCGTCCACGCCCCCGTCCCCGGTACCGGAATCCCGACGAACAGCATCAGCGCAACAAAAATCCCCTTCCCCGCCTTCTTCTCTAGTTTATCTCCCGCCCTAGTCCCCTTCTTCAGACAAAAATCACAAAACTTCTTGAGCGGCCGCCATTTTTTCTGAGCGCCCCATTCAAGAAACTTCCTCATAAATTTATAGACAAATGGCACCGGCACCATATTCCCGATAATCGCAACGAGCAGCACCGCCCACTCCGGCAAGCCCATCCCTACCCCTATCGGTACCGCCCCCCGGAGCTCTATCACCGGCACCATCGAGACCAAGAAAACCAATACAAAATTCCAAAACATAGAACCATTATATCACTATTTACAAACTTCCGCACCTCTGTTTTACGTCTTTTTCAACCGACGTAACGTCCCAACTAAGAACAGCACGAAAATACCCCGAGAATTTTTCTCGGGGTATAATCTGTGTTTGAGCATTTTATTCAGCAGAAATGTCAAATTTAAATTTGACAGTTTTCAGAGCTCTTGAGTCTCTTTTTCCTCCTCCTTTCAAGATTACTCTGAAAAACGGGGTCTTCCCGTTCGTCCCGGAAACATTAATGTTATTTTTAAATTTAACATTAAAGTCCCCCGGCGCCAATAGCGTACCGTTCTTGTAGACATTGACCACTATATCATTGGTCTTCGTCTTCAGCGCCTTTGTTGAGAGCCGCTTCTCGGCCCAGACATGCTTCTTGCCGTCATATTTAACCGACAACGTATATTCAATGCGATAGACGTTTTTATTCGCTATCGTCACCTCTACCGCCCTCATAGACGTCGCCGGCGTTGGTGTCGGCTCTGGCGTTGGTGTCGGTGTCGGATCAGGCGTTGGTGTCGGGTCCGGATCTACAGTTCCCGCTTCCCCGGCATATTCATATTTGCCACCGTTCATTACGAACGGTATCGCTGACAACTCCTGCCAAGCGTATCCCACGCTTGCGATGTCTTCCGCCCGAATTACAGGTATTCTGCTCTCATCAAGCGGAGTCTCGGGAATGTCCTTATGTGCAACAATCTTGTCATTCCTCATCTTTGCTACTGGTACATATAAAGTTGTGCCACCGTTACTTTCTTTTATTTCCCAGTCGGAAAGAAATGTTTCCGCCGACATCAGATCATAGTCGTAACGGAGATATTCTCCGTAGAGATCATCTCTTACAAAGAACACTCGGCTCGAGTACTCTCCACCCTCCAAGATATAAGCTGCGAATACATCATAGCCTTCGCGACACTCATATTTTGCCTGGGTATAGTACTTTTTACCATCAGCATCGAAATTTCTTTGCTCAATGGCGCCATCGAAAACAAGCCTATTATCAGAGCCGTCTTCATCAAGCACTACATCTTCCGGCTTTAGTAGCATCTCTTCCGAGATTGCTTCCATCGCCGATACCGGCATAACGAAAGCAAAAAACAACAGTATCATTGCAAAAAACTTCTTCAACATAAAAATACCTCCTTCATATGAAAAAGACAGCTCGCTTGCTCAAACTCTTAAACAGCTAAGCTCACTGCCTCAACAGATACACTTCGCCTACTATTATAGCACAAAACCCTCAAAAAATCAACCCCAATCTTGCTTTTCTCCTCTGTTTATGCTATTATTATTACAACATTAACAGGGAGTGTGTTATGAAGAAACTTTATATGAAAAAAGTTACCCGTACTATTAAAACCGGTTTTGATACTTTTAAATTTTATTTGAGAAAACCCGCCTCTGTTATTTTTCTTTCCGCCTATGCCGTCATCGCACTTTTTGCCCTTTGTACCATCGGTTTTTCTAAGTTAATTAATTCAAAACCATCAAATACAGACATCCCTTCCCTCCCCGAAAGCTCTGATTTCAACTTCCTCCCCGCCGATAATCTCGAAGTCCCTGTACTCGGCGAAACTAATAGCGAAACCGCAGAGGAAGAAACTCCAGCAGAACCAGAACCTTCTAAGCCAGCTGAAGAGCCTACCCCAGAACCATCCTCTTATAGCGCTCCTGCCACCGTCTACACTCCTGTTATTATCGAAAAAGAAGTCATAAAAGAGGTCCCAAAAGAAGTAATAAAGGAAGTTATAAAAGAAGTCCCGAAAGAAGTCCCCGTTAAAATTGACGAAACCACCCCCGAACAAATCAACTACGATAATTACGAAGCTCCCGAACTAGAGCCTCTAAAAAGCCCCGAAGAAACAAATAGTTCCTCCGAGGAATCAGACACCGCTAACGACTAAGCAAGCCCCGATAACAATTGTATCTTAGCGATGGGATACGACGAAGCGGGAGTAGCGGAGCGAGACATAGCTCAGACGATTGTATCTTAGAGATGAAATGCGATGAAGAAGGAGCAACGGAGCGAGACATATTTAACATATGTCTCGCGAGTAGCGCACCTTCTGAAGAAGCAGTTCGCTCTAAGCTACAATCGTCAGGGAGATTTTACGGCCTTCCTTGTCTATATCAAGCACCCGAAATTCTTTCCGCTCATTCAACGTAAAGACCTTCTCTGGGTCGACATCATTCCCCTCACCGAGCTCAGAGACATGCACTAACGCCTCTACTGCCGGCGAAATCTGGACAAACGCACCAAAAGGCGTAATCCTCGTTACAGTTCCCTCGACATTAGAGCCCTTCTTTAGGCCTTCTACTTCAGAGAGCCATGGATCTTCCTTTAGCTGCTTCATCGAGAGACTGAGGCGCTCCTTATCGATTGCGATAATCTTTGCCTCGATTGTATCACCCGGTTTTACATAATCGGCCGGGCTATTCACCCTCTCCCATGAAATTTCAGAGATATGGACTAGGCCTTCGATTCCATCGACATTCACAAACACACCGAAATCGACTACGCCAGTCACTAACCCCTTAATCACATCGCCCACATTCATTTCAGCGAACCTTGCCGCCAAGGCATCACGGATCGCTTCCTTCTCAGAGAAGATTAGCTTATTGTCTTTCTTGTTTGCATCAAGAATTCGAACCTTTATGCCCCTCCCGACTAGCGAATTCAACCGTTGCAAAATCTCATCTTTATCAGATGAACCGACCCGCGGATAATGCTCTGCCGAGAGCTGTGAAACCGGCAAAAATCCTCGGATTCCTTCATATTCGACAAGTAATCCCCCTCTATTCGCGTCGAACGGTATAACTTCTACAATCTCACCCGCCTCTAGCTTAGCGATAATCTCATCCCAGCCCTTATCCTTTACTGCCTTACGCATTGAGAGCAAGACCATTCCGTCATCCATCTCCGCATCAATTACCGATGCAGTTACTTCCTGACCAACTTCTAGATTCCGCGCGAGCGCAGCTTCTTTTCTTGGGATCATCCCAACCCCCTTCGGCCCGAGATCCACTAGAATCTCATGCTTCCTTACTGATAAAACCTTACCAGTAATAGTATCCCCCTCTACAATTTGCTTAAGCTCCTCACCCGCCCCTTCGAGTAGCTCATCCATAGTTACTTTTTTGGCTTCTGCCATAATAATTTTATCCTTCCTTCAGGTCCGTTCATAGAAATTTAAATAGCACTTAAAACCCATTAAATCCCTATGAACGAACCCGAAACTACCCCTATTATACCAAACTTCCCCCTCCCTGTAAACACCAAAAAGCCTTAGCTATGTTTTCCCTGTATTATAGACAGGTGGGTAAAATCTTATGCGTTACCCCACGGGGTAAACACCGCGAAATCCCTTAAACATAATTATTCAGGAAATAATTTGCTAAGGCTAATTCCATTATACCATATTATGTTATAATAAACTTATTATGAGTTATCTTAGCATCGATATCGGAGGTACTAAAACTTTAATCGCCGTTGTGAGTGAGAAGGGCCGGCTCTCCCGCCGGGACAAATTCCCCACTTCTACGGATTTACGCACCTTCTTGAATACATTATTTACTCACTTACGCAGTTATCAGGATGTCTCTCCTTCTTGTATCATCGTCGCCGTCCCCGGGATTGTAAAAAATAATACTCCCGTCTCCCTTGGTAATCGCCCCTCATGGAAGAATATTCCCTTATACGATGTAATAAATAAATTGTTCAATTGTGATATTTACTTTGAAAATGATGCCTCGCTTGGCGCCGTTTACGAGTCAAAATTTTATTCAGGAAAAACTATTTATTTAACCTTCTCTACCGGTATCGGCGGCGGCATCGCCGAAAGAGCTAAATTAATTAAGCCTGATACTGATCAATTTGAGCCCGGCCATCGCCTCTATACCTTTGATGGCCAAAAGTTAGAATGGGAGGACATCGCCTCCTGTAAGGCGCTCGAGGCTCGTTTCAATACCAGAGCTACCTCTATTCGTGGCAAATCTAACTATCAAGAAGTCGCCGAGCGCATCTGTCTCGGCCTCAAAGACATCATAAAAGATGAACGCCCTGATACTGTTATTATCGGTGGTCCCCTTGCCCTCCGCTTTCGCCACTTTGCTAAACCCCTAAAGACTCTCTTAAAGTCCGAGCTTGAAACAAAAAAGCTCCCCCGCATCCGCCCCGCTAAGTCCCCCCAAGAGGCCGTCACTCATGGCATTTACCTCTACGCAAAAGGCAAGGCTAATGGATGACATTGTAAAACAGCTAAAAAAAGATTACCCAGATTTTCGCTTTATTGATGGCGTTCGCTTTTCTTTCAAGCCCCCAAAAACCATCGTTATCGGCCCATATGAGGGCGAAAAGACCCCTATGCTCCTCTTTCATGAGCTTGGACACGCTCTTTCAAAAAAATACTCTTATAAGCTCGGTATTGAGCGTTTAAAAATCGAATCTATTGCATGGCAAACCGGTAAAAAGGCCTATCAAAACTATTCTAATCTCCCTCTTTGGGACGATGATTTTGTCGAGGATAACCTCGATACCTACCGCGACTGGCTCCACCAAAAATCCACCTGCAAAACCTGTGGCCTCACCATGTATCAAGATGTTAATAATTCATGGAGATGTCCATATTGTGATCAATTTACCGGTTATCTCCAGAACCCGTAAGCGTCCCCCGTTTTTGCCTGCTAGTCAACTTTTCAATATTTCTCTTTGCTACCTCTGTCAAAGGTTCACCCATATATTCCGCCACCAGCGCCACATACCAGAGCACATCTCCTAGCTCCTTCAAGAGTTCTTCCCTGTCCTCCGACGAAATCTTCCCTTCCTTATCTCGTACAATTTTTTTAACCTTATCCGTAAATTCTCCAGCTTCCCCTGAAAGCCCCAAAATCTTATCCATAAATCCCGGATACATCACCTGATCCGTCGCCCCCGGCTCATCTAAATCTGTCCTCTTTGCTAGTCTCTGATATTCATTAAAATCCATATCTAAATTATAGCACAAAAAACACCGCTACTCGCGGCTTCTAATTTTGAATCTGGTGGAGTAACAGGGACTCAAACCCTGGACCTCCGCCTTGCAAAGGCGGCGCTCTAATCAACTGAGCTATTACCCCAGATAAAATGGTGGAGTAGCCTACGGGGGGACGAAGGCTACCCCATGTCTTGATCGTGAGATAAAATCGTTCAGATTGGTGATTCCTCGGAACGAGCGCGGCTACTAAGCCGAGCGAAATTCCGAAAATCGCCGAGATGGGCAATTTTAATCGCGATCATGGTGGGGATATTTGGACTTGAACCAAAGACCTCTACATTATCAGTATAGCGCTCTAACCAGCTGAGCTATATCCCCAAAATTTTTAAACTACATATCTAGTTTACACCACTTGCCACTAAATTTCAACCTTTTTTCTCTAAAATATGTTATAATTTTTACATGGATTGGAATTTCTCTTTTGGCTGGGTCTTCCTTGGCCTCTTAATCTTCTCTGCTGGCGGAGCAATCGTCCTTTTTTATAAGCCAATTGCTGATAATTTTGCCTCTGGCGTTTCTTCTTATAACCGCGTCAAGCTCTGGGGCCTCATTATCGCCGGCGTCGGTCTCATTATTATGACTAATCTCCACACCCTTCTTCTTTCCCTCTTCGTCAATCTCATCAAGCCCTAGCTTTTTCTCTCGTAGATACTATTTAAGGAAACTTTGAACAGTGGAATGAGATATACTAGAAGTACATCGAATGAGCGAAGAAGAGTGCTACAAGAAGAAAAAGCGACATCAAAAAATCCCTCATAGGGGATTTTTTGATATCAGTTAGTCGTGCTTCTTAGCAGGACCGCGTTTACTAAGGCGTCCGCCTTTAGCACCAGCGATTCGAGCGAGCGCACGGTTAGCGGCAAAACCACCAGTGTGACCATTCTGGCCACCTTTCTGACCGATGCGAGCATAAAACTCAGCACCATATTTAGCCCGGTTAGTAGCAGCGGCTTTAATGCCACCAGCTTTAGTTCCAGCCATGTTAATTAACTCCATTCTGCCCACCGTTAGACTATTAAAATTCCCTTTTGATTAGGATTGTGCTTATTATATCATACCGCTTTCGTTTTGTCAATATGCTTTTTTCAAAAAATATGTCATAACTTTTTATATTAGACCGAACACAAAAAATAAAAATTCCCGAACAATTTTTTAAAAAAGGTATTGACATTATACTCAGCATGATATATAATAGATTCAGATTTGAGTATAACTGCGAGAATACTCAAATATATATGACCTTAGAGGACCCTGCCAAATAGAGGGTCCTCTTCTTTTGCACCTTGGCAGTATCTAGTCGCTTTTTACCTCAAAAAATGCCCCCGAAATCTTTCAGGGGCATTTAATTTAATGTGGTTCTTCTTTGCGCTTTTCCTCTTCAGGTATCCCTACGCCTGCTCTCATGGCCTGCCAGAAGCTGTCATAAGTCTCTTGGCTCTTAACTGCTCCTAGGTATCTCTTTTCTGGGTTAGTCATCGGCGATGCACCCGGGTAGACGTAATCTTCCAGCACCGTCGCCGGTCTACCCTCCCGACGGCGTATCTCGTGGAGCAGTTCAATCGACATCTCTTTCGAACTGCCCACTCCGAGCCCTTTCACTACCGAGCTCAAATCGTCCCCGAGATATTTTTCAAACTCATTCCAATACGGCATTCTGCCGTATTTTGCTCTCACTTTCATTGCCTTTTCAAAAGCCTCTTTATAGGCCTCACTATTTCTACGCGCCATAATAGTACCCTCCCTTCTAGAACCACTGTTAAAGAACTACTGTTATATATTATACAACACTTTCCTCTTTTTTTCAAGTCAAGGAAAATCGCCCTTCCGGGCGACTTTCCTTAATCTTAACAGCTTAGTTGTGCAATCTAACGCATCGTTAGTTTATTTTAAGCTCGATGTTGCCTCTAAAAGAGTAAGGTTTATGTTTCAAGCTTGCCAACATAAACCGCAACCGACCTGCATATTTCGCAAAACGCGAAACTGCTATATCCTTCTAACTAGAAAGGAGGTAATCCATCGACACGTTCTCGTACCGATGCCTTGTTACGACTTAACCCCAATCATCTCCCCCACCTTAGGCCGCTAAGAAGCGAACTTCGGGTGTTGGTGACTCTCATGGTTTGACGGGCGGGGTGTACAAGACCCGGGAACGTATTCACCGCAACATGCTGATCTGCGATTACTAGCGATTCCGACTTCAAGGAGGCGAGTTTCAGCCTCCTATCCGAACTGGGACTGGCTTTGGTGCGATTTGCTTCATCTCGCGACTTCGCTTCGCATTGTACCAGCCATTGTAGCGCGATTCTAGCCCAAGGCGTAAGGGAAATACTGACCTGACATCATCCCCTCCTTCCTCCTCGTTACCGGGGCAGTTTCAGTAGAAAAATACAACTACTGACAAGGGTTGCGCTCGTTGATGGACTTAACCAAACATCTCACGACACGTGCTGACGTCGGCCATGCATCACCTGTCACTGGTTTCCCGAAGGCACAGACTCCTTTCGGAGGCCTTCCCTGGATGTCAAGCCTTGGTAAGATTTATCGTTTAGCATCGAATTAAAGATCACGCTCCACCGCTTGTGCGGGTCCCCGTCAATTCCTTTATGTTTTAATCTTGCGATCGTACTACACAGGTGGGATGCTTAACGCGTGAGCTTCGCTACGGAAGGGGTCGATACCCCCCACAGCTAGCATCCATCGTTTACGGCGTAGACTA
>JAFWOH010000025.1 GCA_017509895.1 Candidatus Saccharimonadota bacterium | reverse complement strand
CGCACTCAAGCGAAATTTCATTTCTTGTGTTATACTCAAAATATCCCCTTTGTGGTATTAGTTTATAGTTTTGCAACTTCAACTATATCACTTTGGGGATATTTTTTGTTAGAAAATTCTCATATGTATGTTTAGCTTACAGCTAAAATTTAAAAAAGTTCATTTTTGTGTTAAAATAAAGTAATGATGAAGAGTGGAGAGCTGAACCCGGCGCAGATGGATGCGGTAAAAACCCTCGAGGGGCCGATTTTGATACTCGCGGGGGCGGGCTCTGGGAAGACGAAGACGCTGACTTATCGTATCGCGAATCTGATTAAACATGGTACACCACCCCAAAATATCCTCGCGGTGACCTTTACGAATAAGGCGGCGAAAGAGATGCGAGATAGGCTCTGGAAGATTTTAAATCAGGGGAGCGAGCAGTTCTCCGCTCCGCGGACTTTTATGCCCTATATGGGGACCTTTCATGGAATCTGCGTGAGGATTTTACATATTGAATATGCCGCCGCGGGGCTAGAGCCGAATTTCATAATTTATGACACCGAGGACCAAATCTCTCTGATAAAGCGCATACAGAAGGAACTTAAAATCGATATAAAATCGGTAAAGCCGAAGATGGCGCAGGCGATGATTTCCAAGGCGAAAAATGATGGTCTCTCGCCGAGCGATTATGAGGAAACTTGTTATTATCCCAATCAAAAGCAAATCGCCAAGATTTATAAAAAATATGAGACGGAGAAACACAAGGCCTCGGCACTCGATTTTGACGATTTATTACTAGAGACGGCAAAGTTGTTTAAGAAAAATAAGGAAGTGCGAGAAAAGTGGCAGCGGCGCTTTGAGCACATTTTAATCGACGAGTATCAGGACACCAACCATATCCAATATGAGATTATCCGGGCGCTCGTGAACGAAAAGCGGAATATCTGTGTAGTCGGGGACGATTGGCAGTCGATTTATTCTTGGCGCGGGGCAGATTTTACCAATATCTTGAACTTTGAAAAAGATTTTCCGGGGGCAAAGGTCGTGAAGCTAGAACAGAATTATCGCTCGACCGGGAATATCTTGAAGGCCTCGCAAAAAATTATCACCAAGAATAAACAGCGGACGGACAAGGAGCTATTCACCGAGGCTGGGGATGGAGAGCCGGTAGAGATAGAGGCCTTGGCGGACGAGACACAGGAGGCGGAGTTTGTCGCGCGGAAGATAAAAAATCTGGGGCGCGAGTTTTCAGACTATGCGATTCTCTACCGCACCAATGCTCAGTCCTACACCTTTGAAAAGGCCTTTATCGGCGCGAAAATACCTTATAAGATTATCGGCGGGGTGCGATTTTATGATAGAAAAGAGGTAAAGGATGTCCTCGCGATTTTAAAACTACTGATTAACCCGTCTGACAGAGTTTCGCTAGAGAGAGTCGTGCAAAATGTCCTGCCGGGGATTGGGGCGGCGAGCCTCGCAAAAATCGTCGAGCGGATTTCGGCGGTGGAACTAGTTTTAAAGGAGCGAGGAGAGGCTGATTCTAATGCCCTAACTAACCCAGATATCTTAGACGGTTTGACCGCGAGAGCAAAAAACTCTTTTGCTAGATTGCAAAACTTCATCCTTAGTACAGATTTAGAGACGGCGCCGGTAGAGATGGTGAAAAAAGTGGTTTCTTATTTTAATTTTGAAGAGCTCTTAAACGACGGGACACCAAACGGGACGGAGAGACTAGAAAACCTCTCTGTCCTCGCCTCGAATGCCGCGCCATACCAGACGCTCGAGGAGTTTTTAGAGGATGCGGCCCTGATGTCTGCGGCGGACGAGGAGACTTCGCGAAATTCGGTGACGCTGATGACACTTCATGCGGCAAAGGGACTAGAATTCCCGGTAGTGTTTTTAGTCGGGATGGAGGAGGGGCTATTCCCGAGCAGCCGGAGTTCCGAGGACGAGGCAGGACTAGAGGAGGAGCGGCGGCTGGCCTATGTCGGGATAACGCGGGCAGAGGAAAAACTGTTTTTGACCTATGCGCAGTCTAGATTTACTTTTGGCTCGCGGAATTATGCAGAGCCATCGCGGTTCTTAGCAGACCTCGGATATAACCCCTATGGAAGCTCGGACGAAGAATGGGACGAGGAGGAATGGGATGATGACCCATTCCCAGAGGATGTGCCGGTTTTTGATTAGATACCGGTCAGAGGATGGACATCGGCGCCAAGATGCCTTAGGCGGGCAGCGAAATCTTGGTAGCCGCGATTAATCGGATAGACATTCCTAAGGATAGAAGTTCCGGGGGCGGCGAGCATGGCGATTAAAATGACGACGGACGGGCGGAGAGCCGGCGGAGCGACGAGTTCGGCCGGGCGCCAATTGGTCGGACCCTCGACATAAATCCGGTGGGCATCAAGAAGCTCAATCTTGGCATTTAAATTACTCAGCTCTGTACTATAAATCGCGCGGTTTTCAAACACCCAGTCGTGTATCAAAGTGCGGCCCTCGGCGGTGGCGGCAATAACGGAGAAAAACGGGAGGTTATCAATATTAAGGCCCGGGAACGGGAGCGGATGAATTTTATCGACCGGCGCGACAAGATCAGATTTTTTAATGGTCAAATCGGCGAGGCGAGTATAGCCATTATGCGAGGTGTATTCCGGAGAAACCTCAATTTTGGCGTGCATATCTTTTAAGACTTCTAGTTCGTATTCAAGAAACTCAATTGGGGCGCGGGCGATTTTTATCTCCGAGTGAGTCGCGAGGGCGGCGGCGATAAAGGACATCGCCTCGATCGGATCCTCGGACGGAGAGTAATCAACATCAACATTGATTTCTTCGCGACCCTCGATTTTAAGAGTGGTCGTACCGATACCGCTGATTTTCACGCCAAGTTTTTTAAGGTAAAAACAGACATCCTGAACCATGTAGTTTGGCGAGGCACCGACGACGGTAGTCTTACCCGGATAGAGAGCGGCGGCCATCAAGATATTCTCCGTAACGGTATCACCGCGCTCGGTGAGGACGATTTTTCGGTCCGGGCTACCCGCCGGCTTTTTAACGGTAATTTCATAAAAACCACTATTTTTCTCTGCATCGACATTCAGACCGAAGGCATCAAGTGCCTTTAGATGAGGCTCGACTGTACGCGTACCGAGAGAGCAGCCGCCGGCATAGGGCAGACGGAACTTTTCATAGCGATGTAAAAGTGGGCCCATAAACATAATAATCGAGCGGGTTTTTCTAGCAGCCTCGATATCTAAATCTTCAATTCTTAATTCATGGGGTGATATAATTTCTAGGTCACGCTTGCGGTTAATCCAGCGACATTTAACCCCGATACTCTCTAAAACCTCGACGATACGGAAAACCTCCTCGATACGGGCGAGGTGATGAAAAGTGGTCTTGCCGGAATTGACTAGCGAAGCACAAAGCAGACCGACAGCAGCGTTTTTACTCGTATAAGTAGTAATCTCACCCGAAAGCTCCTTGCCACCATTAATCTTTAAAGATTGGGTGGTAGAAGTGTTAATGGATAAAATCGGGGAACCAAAAAACTTTGAGAGCTTACTGACCATTTCAAGAGAAATGTTCTGGCCGCCCTTTTCAATGCGGTGAATGGCGGACTGAGAAGTGCCGATGGCCTCCGCGAGCTCTGTTTGTGTAATCCCCTTTTCGAGGCGCATCCTAGCAATAACTGCCCCGATCGCCTCTTGATATCTTTGCTGCTGTTTCATGCCTGAATTATATCACGAGGCGAATAATTTTGCAAGAGCGAATTACCCGCAGACGACATTATTTGCGTGGACCCAGCCCTCGAGGGTGCCGCCGTCGAGATACTGACCCTGAGTCTCGGCTGGGCGGAAGATGCCGCCTTTTTCGATGTAGGTATAGAATGGGTCGGTAATCATGTACTCTTGGTCGAGCGGGCCAAAATCATTCTTATGGACATACTCAACAATTTCTTTCATTAGCGCTGGAGAAATGATGTATTTACTGACGCTGGCGATGCCGGTGACCTGCTCTGGAGTCGGCTTTTCGGTAATCTTAATGATTTTACCGTCCTCGATGGTGAGTGCACCGCCGTTTAGAAGTGCCTCCTCCGGGGAGGTGATGCCAATCAAAGCGGACTCGGACGGGTCCTTAATCGCCTTTCTCAAAGTCTCGGCGCTCGATTCCCCGCCGGGGTTCCAGATAAAGTCGTCGCCCATGAAGACGTAAACCGGCTCATTAATATTATATTCCTCCGCGGCGATAGCGACTGGGATGGCCGTACCGTATTTTTGAGAAGGGTCTTGGGCGATATAATGAATCCTGACATCGTCGGGAATAGTTTTGGCCTTTTCAAGGCGATCCTCTTTACCACGCTCCTTAAGATAAAGATTTAAGGCGAGGTTGTCGTTGTAATAGGCGCGAACCTGACAAGGTTCGACATTAGAGACAATCATATAAATGTCTTTTACGCCGGCCTCAACTAGCTCTTGAACCGAATAGTCCACGAGCGGGCGGTTCCCGACGGGCAACATTGATTTTTCAATAATCTTGGTAATCGGCAAGCGTCTGGTGCCCCAACCGGCAACAGGGATAATAGCCTTTGTAATCTTTTCCATACCGATATAATATCACCTAGCGCAAATTTTGACTAGAGGTAATTTTTACAATAATTTAATTAGCGGTTCATGCCAAGATTCGGGGTAGGTGTCTTGGCCGAGGAGGAGGGCGAGGGTGGAGGCGATATTGGAGAGGCCGGCATTCTCGACATGGGCGAGCTGATATTTATCTTTATTATCGGTATTATCATAGATAATGAACGGGACCGGGCCGGTGGAATGGGAGGTTTTTGGCACGCCATTTTCATCTAATAATTCCTCGGCATTGCCATGATCGCCGGTGATGATGAGGACTCCGCCGAGGGCATCAACGATTTTAGCGATACGTTTTAGTTCGATATCGATAGCCTCCATGGCGACAATCGTCGGTTCTAATTCGGCGAAGTGGCCGACCATATCCCCGCCGGGGAAATTAAGACGAATAAAATTAAAATCATTGGCCTTTTCGACCACCGTATCGGTAATCTCGGCGGACTTCATCCAAGGGCGAGTATTAAAGGGCATGGTATCGGACGGAATCTCGATATGCTCCTCGCCGGGAGCCTTTTCATAACTATTACCATTGAAATAATAAGTAACATGGCCGAATTTGACCGTCTCCGAGACGGCGAGCTGAGTGATGCCCCTAGAGCCTAGAAAAGTATTAAGAGTATCCTTAATCTCTAGTGGCTCGACGAGGCGGTGCTCCGGGACATGGGTATCGGAATTATATTCTGTCATGCCGACGAAATAGACATCCGGGCGAGAATTATTCTCGGTGCCACGATTAAAATAGGGGAAGTCATTATAGGTGAAGGCCTCAGCAATCTCAATGGCGCGGTCGGCGCGAAAATCGATATAGATAAAACTATCGCCATCCTTGACCGGGCCGACGGGGCGGTTCTCCGCATCAACAATCACGAAAGGCGGGATGTATTGATCCTGAATCTCGGGGTCCTTTTCACGAAAACTGTCGAGCGCCTCCGAGGCGGAGAGAAAGCGATATTCGGCCTCGCCCCAGAAAATAGCATCCCAGCCGCGGCGGACGATATCCCAATCGGACTCATAGCGGTCCGCGACAAAAATCATGCGGCCGCCACCAGAGGCGATTTTATAATCAAGCGACTCGGGCGTGAGCGAGCGCTTTTCGAGAGAGGCGATGAAATTTTCTAGTTCATTTATATATTTTTCGGCGGACTGGGGCGGGACATCACGACCATCAAGGACGAGATGGATGCGGATGTGCTTTACTCCCTCGGTATAGGCGCGGTCCATCAGGCGCTTTAGATGCTCTAGCGAGGAATGGACCTTGCCATCAGAGAAGATGCCAGAGAAATGGAGCGTGGAATCGGGATTCTCGCGGAGGCGCTTTAAGACCCCCTGCCAAGCGCTTGAGCGCCAGATTTCGCCGGTTTCAAAAGCATCTTCGACGCGGGCGATACCCTGCTTGATAATCTGGCCAGAGCCGATGGCATTATGGCCAACCTCGGAATTGCCCATGTCACCCTTTAAAATCCCGACGGCCTCACCGGAGGCGAGCAACCCCATAGACGGGTATTTTCTAACGGCCTGATTTAAAAATTCGGTGTGTGCCAGCTTGACGGCATTGCCGGCGAGCTCGCGCCGGAGGCCGACGCCGTCCAAGACAGCGAGTACAACCGGTCCTTCATAATGTAATTTCATATCCCACTCCTTTTTGCTTATACTTATTATAGCATACTTTTAATATTCTTTTTATAGGTTTCTACGCCGGGCTGGTCAAAGGGGTTTGCGCCCTGTAGCTTTGCCGAGATGGCGCAGGAAAGTTCAAAGAAATAGACTAGCCGGCCGAGGTTTTCAGCGTCGAGATTCTCTACCTCGATCTCAAAGACCGGGATTCTTCCCTCCTTATGGGCGGCGATAGTGGCGGTCTCGGCGATTTTATTATAGCCCGCGAGCGGGAACTTTAGGAAAGTCTCCATGATGTTTCGCCGACCGTCCTGAAGATATTGGCCGAGAGAATGGAGATCTGTCGTATAGACTACGCTGGCTGGGAAGATGCCCTTACCGTTTTTCCCTTCAGATTCGCCAAAGAGCTGTTTCCACCATTCCTCAAAGGTCTGTAAATCTGGGTCAAAGACGGCGAGGACCTCGACATCATGATATTTGCCATGATATTTCTGGCGGAGGGTGGCATAGACGAGGGGGGCGAGCTCCGCTGGGACATTAGAATTAATCGCGAGATTTTCTTGGATTTCGGTTTTTTCTTTTTTAGCGCCAGCAAGAAGACTGTCGATATTCACCCCGGCGACGGCGAGCGGGAGAAGGCCGACGGCGGTTAAAACGGAATAACGGCCGCCGATGTTATCCGGGACGACAAAAGTGGTATAGCCGTTTTCTTCGGCCTCGTCATGGAGCGCGCCGGTCTTCGCATCGGTAGTGGCATAGATTCTGCTCCTGACGCGGTCGTCATATTTATAGCGCTCTTTTAACTTCTGCTTAAAAGTTTCAAAGGCGAGCGAAGGCTCCAAAGTCGTGCCAGATTTAGAGATGACATTGACCGAGAAATCTTTGCCCTCGATTTCCTTTAAGACGCGGTTTAAAGATTTTTCGCTTAGGTTATTACCGGCGTAGAGGACCTTGGTCTTTGACTCGGGGCCTAAAGCATCAATAATCGCCTTGTGGCCAAGGTAAGAGCCACCGATGCCGATACAGACGAGATATTCGGAAGTTTCGTTAATAGTTTTTGCGGCCTGCTTAATCTTTTCTAACTCACTCGGATAGACCGGGACATTGAGCCAGCCGGCCATAGGATCGGTCTTTAGCTCCTCGATAGCGGCTTTCGCCGGGTTTAAATCTAGGTTTTTAGTATCATCTTGCCCGTCTGGGGCGGTGGCGTTAAACTTAATCATGATATTATTATAGCACATTGTTGAGGCGGGTGGGCTTGGCTTTGATGTGGATAACTTGTGGAAAAGTAGGCAGGTTCGGGTGAGTTAACAGAGGTGAGGGTCGGGGGTTCTCAATCCGCTACGCAGCGAACTGCGAAGCCGATCCTCTTGTCGTAGTTATTCCGTAGGAGACCGCTCGACGAATCCATGTACAAGTGATATGAGGAAGTCGAACCGCCCTGAGTAGTGGACCAATAGTACCCGCGGGAGCCGGCGTTGTTGAAACCAATGCTATAGTACCCACCAAGCACGAAGGACCAAGGGGAGGACGTAATGTTACTAATAGTAGTAGAGGCATTAGCACCTTTAACGATGGCAGCAAGACCAGCGGTTTGGCCTTCCCACGAATCGCTATTAGTATATTCATCGCTTGTTGGTAGTCGCCAATTCTTTGGACAAGCCAACATAGCGGCGCCCCAAGTGTAGTAACCTCTGCCAGCATAATTTCCGGTACCGTCTATACGGTATTGACGGTTAGTATAGTAGTTGTCTCCAGTGCCCGGTGTGCCATGAGTAACAGCAGTAGTCGTTGTTGGGACGGTAATAGACTCGCCAGAACCAGTCGGGGTAGAGAAAGCTGAATCTTGTGGCGAAAGATTCATTGTGCCTTGTGCGGTAATTGAAGAGCTCGCTCCAGAAACAGAGTTCACCGCCCCGAGATTCAGGTCTTTAGTCATGATAAGTTTGCCAGCAATATTAGCTACGGTGCTAGTGCCAGCATAGACGGTATTTGTCGGAATTTTATAGACTGTATAATATTGGTTATCACGAGAATCTCTCAAAGAGGCAGTAGCGCCGTTAGCAGTATTCTCAATAATATCAGAATTAATATCCTGCATATAAGTAATATCGGCAAGAGTGCGAGTGTCTCTGGCTAGTTCCCAAACCACATAAAGGGTAATAGTGCCTGCAGCTCCGGGAGTGACGGTTTGTCCGGCAGCTTGGGCGGCAGTAATGAGGGAGGAGACGGTGGGGGTTTGGCCGGCGGTGTAAGCAACGGTACCACTTTCCGCATCGCTAGCAGATAAGGCCCATCCGATGAAGTTATAGTCTTCTCTTGTAAAGGTGGCTGTAGGAATAGTATAAGTAGCAGATTGGATAATAGGAGTATCGGGATTCATAGAGCCGATAGCTTCATTAGAGTTTTTGTTAAAGTTAATAGTATAAGCGGTTTCCCAGACGGCATAAACAGTAAAGGAATTGTTAGTGCTTGGGTTTTGGCCAGCACTGATAGCGGAAGCGAGAAGGTCGTTTATGGCTACAGATTGGCCAGCATTATACATGGTAGTATCAGCAGAAGTATTAGCAGTAGAAGGAGTAACACCAGATTTAAAGGCCCAGCCTTTTATACCCATTCCGTCTTTAGTGAAGCCAGAAGTAGGAAGGATAGTAGATAATCCGGCTATGACTATTCTAGGATTAATGATATTACCATTATTGCCACCATTACTATTAAAGTTCATGGTATATTTAGTACCTTCTGATTTAGTAGTAGCGGAGAAGACAATATCGTTAGTATAAGTACCAGCAGGAAGAGAGCTAGTGAGTTTTGCTCCGACATTAATGTTATAAGTACGATAAGAACTAGGATTACAGCCACTTTGGTTTAGTGGGTAGGAGAGACTATCACAATAGGAGCCGGTACCTTCTCCGGGAGAATCAATGACAGTACCGGTACTGTCTTTTGCTCCTACGGCAT
>JAFWOH010000024.1 GCA_017509895.1 Candidatus Saccharimonadota bacterium | reverse complement strand
CAAGAGCTACGGCTTCGCAGTTCGCTGCATAGCGGACTAGTCTCCGGGCCTCCGGCCCCTCGCACCCCGAAATTCGGAGTGAAAACATAAAACTCACAACAAAGATAAAAAATGGAGAAGATATGCCAAAACAAAAGAAAACTAAAAAGGAGACCTCTGATGTGGTTGTGCGCGTGACTGGAACCAGCCTAGGACAGGTGGTCGAGAAACTCAGTCCAAAATTGACAAAGGCGCAAAAGGATGAGCAGGTAAAGCAGGCGCGGCGGGAGGCGGCCGAAAAATATGAGGACATCAAACAAAAGGTCTTGGACAGAGAGGAGGAAAACTATTCTGAAATCATCGTGCTCCGAGACAAGGAAATCCCCGGAAGCAAGAAGAAGAGGTGGTGGAAGACCACAGGACACTCGACAATCATCCTGAAATATAGAATCGGAAAAATTCACCATCTCTCTTTTGCAATTCAAGAAGATACGGATTTCGGTCCGAGGTCTAAGGAAGGAGTAATTTCAATCCCAAATCTGGACGAGTTCTTGGAAAAATTGGCCAGACGGGGGTATACGGATGTGAAAAAAGGAAAAGAGGTGGTGGTGATAAAGCTGGGGGAGCGCCTTCGGACGGAAGAGTATCAGGAACTTGTGACGGAAGAAGAAAGACTAATAGAACATTCTGGAAAAATGGTGCGGCCGGCGATGATTTGTCCAGCACTAGATAAAACACTTAAAGAAATGGACAAACAAGTGCATGAGATGGTAAGAAAGATGGATAGGCAATCTCAGGATGCATATGCAAACGAAATGGAAAAGATTACGACCGGGCTTTCAATAAAATTGACGCGGGTGGCGCGGGGGAGTTATGATTTTGAAGAATTTTTAACGGAACTTTTTGAGGCAAAGGAAAATCTCTGGGGGTATCTCGGGGTAGTGATGGACCGACGGGCGTTTGCGCTGGAGAAAATTGCTAAAGTAGGGGAGGCAATTCGGGAAATGGAACGGCAGGCTGAAATAGAAAAAAGAATTTTTGAGAAGGATAAAAATGAGGGTAGTGCTAGGGAGGTCAAGAAAAAGTAATGTTATAATGACGATACGAAGGGAGCCAGAGATAGAAAGTGTCTTGGAGAAGGTTTCGCGGAATGCATTGTCTAAAATCCCAAAGAATAATGATGAATTATGGGAGGCGCTGATTGAATCTTTTAAAATGGCAAGGAGGGGAAAGCTCGCGACGGCGGATGAATTTAAGTTTGAAGCGAGGTGGATGGAAAATCTAGAGATATTGTTTGAGGATATTATAAGCGGGCGATATAGGCCGAGCCGGAGCAAGGCTTTTGTCACGCATGTACCGGTGGATAGAGAGATTTTTGCGGCACCCTTCAGAGATAGAATAGTACACCATCTGATTTATGGAGTTTGTGGACTATGGTGGGACAGGAGATTTATTTGTAATTCATTTTCTTGCCGAGACAATAAAGGGACGAAGGTGGGGGCGGAGGCTTTACAACATTGTATGCGAGCTGCGATAGAAGCGGATAAGAGAGACGGGCTATCTGGGAAAGGCGTGCGGGTTTTGAAAGGAGATTTAACCGGGTATTTTATGAGTTTAAGGCGAAATATTTTGTTTGAAAAGGTTTCATGGGGACTTAGAGAGCAATTTTCGGATAGAGGATATACCTATAAATTAATGGCTTATTTATGGAAGGAAGTGATTTTTGACGATCCGATTGAAGGAGTGAGAAGAGTGGGCAAAAAGAGCGATTGGGACGATTTGCCCTCTTCAAAGAGTTTATTCTGTCAGCCTCCCGGGCAAGGGATAGTGATTGGAAATCTGACCTCGCAATTGTTATCGAATATTATGCTGGATGCCCTAGACCGGCATGCAGTTTATGATTTAAAAATTAAGTATTATGGGCGATATGTAGATGATTTCTTCGTGGTGGCGCGAGAGAGGGAGTATAAGAGGCTTAAATATGTCATGAGAGAAGAAATCCCGGGGTTTGTGAAGGAGTATGGTCTGACGGTACATCCAAAGAAACAATATGACCAGAAGGCAATACGGGGCGTGCCGTTTCTCGGAAAAAAGGTTTATGCAACGCATATGACCTTGGGGCGGAGAGTGGTGGCACATTATTTTCAGGCGGCTAGAGAGGTGGCTGAGGGGAGGAGAGATGATGTATCCATTACGGCTTTTATGGGTATCGGAAAGCATGTGTCATCGGAGAGGCTGAATCAGAGGGTTTTTGAGAGCGTGGGGTGGGAGTATAAATTTTAAAATTTTAAAATACCGCCAGAAGAAGTTCTTTTGGCGGTATTTTTTGGCCTTTCGAGTATTTTAGAGGATTTATGGCGACCTATTACTCGTCTGGCTCGGGAAGCTTTTGATAGGGGGACGAGGGGCCGGAGGCCCGGAGACTAGTCCGCTATGCAGCGAACTGCGAAGCCGTTTCTCTTGTTGTTGTTGTTCCGTTTGAGACCGTTCGACGAATTCATGTTCAAGTTATATGAGTTAGTCGAATCGTTCTGAGTAGTGGACCAATAGTTCCCGTTGGAGCCGGCGTTGTTGAAACCATTGATATAGTTCCCACCAAGCACGAAGGACCAAGGGGAGGACGATCGGTCAACTATCCGAGGACAGCAACAGCAGAGTTGTCGACGCTCGCAGAGAGATAACTTAGGTTCACTCGTTTCCCTGTCGAGAAACGCTGAATATTCGGTATTGGCCTTGTCGTTATTTCGGTTTTTGGTCGATAAGTAGCGACAAGTGTATCTCTGCACCCCAGAAAGTGTCTAACCTCGAGGGATTGGCTTCGAAAATTTTAGTCCCAAGAGCAGACTGTGCTTCCCGGTTATAAGATACAGTATTGTTTTTAAAAAGTAAAATGGTCGTGGCTGGAATAGAAGTAGACAAAAAAGGAAGTCCCCGTCTCAGCGAATGCTTCGCCCTCGTGGACTTCGGTATTTTAATTTTATCGCACAAGCTCGTTTATGTCAAAATGTCTTGAACCAGTATGGTGGTCTCGACAATATTGCCTAGATGGTGTAGAATTAAAGTATAGCACCTTGGTTTGGATTCGTTCCCGCCAAGGTTTTTTGAGAAAGTAAAATGGTCGTGGCTGGAATAGAAGTAGATAAAAAGGTTGTATTTTATGAAATTATGTGGTAAAATTAAATAAAATGTAATAATTTGCCCCGGGTGGGCGCAAGGAGAAAAAATTATGACAATGGCAACATATAGTATACGAATGGATGATGGATTAAAGGCCCAATTTGATGCTTTGTGCAATAACATCGGGCTTAGTGCCTCGACGGCGTTTAATATTTTTGCGAGAAAAGCGGTTAGCAATAGAGCTTTGCCGATTGAATTATCTGAAAACACAATAGACCCCGGGGCTGTTTTATCTGCAATGTCGGAGAGCCGGGAGGCGGCTGTTAAATCTGGGGCTAATCGGCTAAGTCTTGATGAAGTGAATGCCGAAATAGACGAATATCGTAAAGAAAGAAAGGCAAAGAAATAATATGCCCGTTCTTGCGTGCATAGATACGAATGTTTTGATATCGATGTTTATTTCTGCGCGCAATGATAGCCCGGTGGTTAAGATTTTTGAAGAAATTGTGACGGGCAAAGTAATCCCATTGATTTCGGAAGAGATATTTTTAGAGTATGTGGAAGTTTCGGCGCGTCCTAAGTTTAACATTCCGGAAAATAGCCGTTTGAAAGTTTTGGGGATGCTAAAGCAGAGAGCTATTATGGTAAATCCGGAGCATGATTATAAAGAGATTTTACAGGAGAAAATGGGTTCTAGCTTTGATGCGGGGGATGTGCCATTTTATGCGATAACTATGGAAAAACGGGAGGAGAGTGCATATCTAGTGACTGGTAATTTAAAGCATTTTCCAAAGGAGCCTTTTATTGTTTCGCCAAAAGATTTTTTGAAAATTCTCCGGCAAGAGTAAGTATTATTAGCCCTAATTTTGTCTATGGGCAGATTGTGGCTGGATAAAAAAGCTAGCCGAGGTGGCTAGCTGATTGTTATTTGTCGATGAGGCTGACGATTTTTAGGAGGGCCTCGGCGCGGGTCTTTTCATCTGGGATGGCGCGGGCGGCCTCGAGAGCCTTTGGAATGAAGGATTTGTCCATAGTAGACTCGATGACCTTGGCGATAATGCCGAACTGGCGATCTGGGGAGAGACCGGCCTTGTCGATAATTGGGACGAGCTCCTTTAAGACAGTTTCACGGACGCTAGCGAGGTCGCCCGTAGGGACTGTTTCTGGCGCTTCGGGACGGGGAGGTTCACCGCTGGTCATGCGGGTGAGATCGTCCATCGCCGGCTCTGGAGGAGTGACTTCGGCGCCGTTCATCGGAGGCATGCCGAAATCGTTCGTCTCTGGAGCGGGAGGCTCACCAAGATTAATGTTAATATTATTCTCCTCGACGGGAGCGGGGTTTGCGCCGCCCGAGATTTCGTCGATAGCTCTTTGTAAATCGTTGTTATTTGGATCCATAGCCCACCTTTTTCTTTAAAATGAATATAACCTTGTTAATTACATTTATTTTAGCATAAGCGGAGTTTTGTTGTCAAGACTAAATCCGGAGAAAATTGACTAATTTATCAAGAAAATCTAATTTTACCGGCTCCATCGGGAGATGCGCGCCAAAGGCATCAACGATTTTTTCGCCGTCGCTCTCTGGGAAATAGACTTTAATACGGCCGGAAAAACGCTTTCTCGGATTCATGATGATGGCAAAGTGATTCTCGTCATTTAAAAGCCCGAAGGAGCGATAATCGGTGAAATTATATTTTTTAGTTCCCTCGGTGA
This sequence comes from Candidatus Saccharimonadota bacterium, assembly GCA_017509895.1. GTDB lineage: Bacteria > Patescibacteriota > Saccharimonadia > Saccharimonadales > Saccharimonadaceae > Nanosyncoccus. Next base: position 3,982 of record JAFWOH010000024.1, on the reverse strand, counting down.
GGCCGGTGTTATCGAGGTGATAGGTGATTTTTCTGGCGGGGCGGACGGAATAGACAATCAGGGCGAGGACAGAGACGGCGACGAGAGCGATAAAGCTCCACCATTTCATCCAAACGCCAAGGGCGGAGAGGGCGAGGCCTACGAAGATTAACCCGACATACCAACCGGCTTTTTTACTTTTTACAATGTATTCTTCGGCCTCCCAAGTGATAGTAGCCATTTATTTTTGTGCCCCTGTTATCTCGGTGCCGGTGAAGCCGGGGAGGAGGAAGCGGAGGAAGACAAAGAGAAAGAACCAGATGGCCATGCCGATGACGATTTGGATGATGCGCATCTTGGCCTTGGCCATTTGTTGTTCATTGTCTCTCGCGGTGCTGTATTGGATACCGGCGATGACGATGCCGATGGTGCCGGCGATGCCGACGCCAAAGGTGAGGACGGTGTAGACGATGTTTAAGATGAACATGATGCCGTTTTCGCTGTCGACGCAGCCGAAAAGATTGGTGTCGACCTGACCATCTGCACACTCGGCAAAAACCGGAGTGCAAAGCAAAAAGGCGAGGAGGAAGGAAGGGAGAAGAGTTTTAATAAGAGCTTTTTTCATAGTTACCTCAGATAATCATGCAATTTTTTAGTTTCCTTATTCTTGCGGAGTTTCGTCAAAGCCTTGGCCTCAATCTGGCGGATGCGCTCACGCGTGACGGAAAACTCTGCGCCGACCTCTTCAAGAGTATGGGGGCGGCCACCGCCGACACCAAAGCGGAGCTTGATAATCTTTTGCTCGCGGTCACTCAGAGTACTAATAATCTCGGCGAGCTGTTCCTTTAAGAGCTGATTGGCGGCGGAATCCTCTGGGGCGATGCGCTCCTCGTCCTCGACAAAATCTCCGAGAACAGAATCTTCATCATCACCGTCGCGACCGACAGACTGGTCAAGAGAGGCGATATCCTGTTTAATCTTCATGACATAGGCGATTTTTTCTGGCTCCATGTCCATTTCTTTAGCGATTTCTTCGATGGTCGGCTCACGATTTAGCTCCTGAGTGAGCTTTCTGGTGGCGCGGAGAACCTTATTGATAGTCTCGACCATGTGAACCGGGATGCGGATGGTGCGGGCCTGATCGGCGATGGCGCGAGTGATGGCCTGACGAATCCACCAAGTAGCGTAGGTGCTGAATTTAAAGCCCTTTTCGGGATCGAATTTTTCAACGGCCTTTAATAGACCGGTGTTTCCCTCCTGAATGAGATCTAGAAAATCAAGGCCACGACCAGAATAGCGCTTTGCGATAGAGACGACGAGGCGCATATTAGCCTCGACGATTTTATCCTTGGCCTTTTTATTGCCCTTTGCCGCTTTTTTAGTGAGCTCCTGTTCTTCCTCTACGCTGAGGAGCGGGATTTTACCAATCTCCCGGAGATAGAGACGGACGGAATCATCCGCAAAAGCATCAACATTATCGACGGTGATGGCGAGCTCTTCATCCGAAAGTTCCTCTTCCTCGGCGAGATCACCAAGGCCCGGCTCGTCTTCTAGCGGAGCGGCATTTAAAATATCATCCTTTTCGTCAGTCATTTGATAATATATTATACGGATTTTTAGAAAAAAGGCAAGCAACGGGAGGTCTACTGACGGAGCTTTTTTATCTCTCTAAGTATCTCTGCGGTCTTTTCTTCATCGTCCTCACATTCTGAGAGTGCTAGAGTTAGCTCGGCGACCTTGGCCTTTATAGATTCTTTCTCGTATTCTTGGCGCAAATCGGAAACGGCCTTTTTTAAAGATTCTTCATCGAGACTGCCGAATTTTTCTTCGAAAATCAGAGATAGTTCTGAGAGACGGGTCTCGTCCTCTGGGAGCTCAAAATCGAGCTTGGCGCCCGCCTCCCCGCCAAAAATCTGAATCGCGATGAGGCTGTCTAATAAGACCTTGAGCCGGGACGCCGCCGGGATATTTGTATTTTTTACCTGCTTATAATACTTTCTATGTACGCCGGTTTCAAAGGAAACCTTTTTTGCGATTAAATCTTCTACTGAGACATCGAGCCTCGAGGCAACCAGCTGCTCGTAATGCTTTTTTTCTACCGGATCATGCAGATAGGAGATTAGGCGCATTGCGATGTCTGAATATTCCTTTTTCCCGGCCGCCGTTGAGAGGCTGAGGGTCTCCTCGTAGCGAGAGAGTAGATAGTCTACCGCCGGCATCGGCCTCTGGACTGCCTCTTGCCAGAGCAGGGGGTCTTTCTGAATTAATTCGTCCGGGTCTTTACAGCCATGATAGTCCGAGATGACCGATAGCTGGACCCCGAGGCTCCCGGCGAGATTTATCGCCCGCTCTGTCGCGCGCATCCCCGCCTCGTCGCCATCATAGGCCAAGCGCACATCTTTAGTCAGGCGGCTGAGAATCTTTAGATGCTGCTCTGTCATCGCTGTGCCGGAGGTCGCGACCGCCGTCTTTACGCCCGCCTGATGTGAAGAAATTACATCCATATTGCCCTCGACAATCACCACGAAATCTTTTTCGCGGATGGCTGGCTTGGCCTGATATAGGCCAAAAATGAAGCGGGACTTGTTAAAAAGCAAGGTGTCGGGAGTGTTAAGATATTTGGGAATCCCGTCTTTTTCCAGAGTCCGCGCGGTATACCCGATGATTCCCCCGCTGGAGATGTCAAAGAACGGTACCATCATCCGCCCGCGAAATAAATCTCCGCCGTATTGATTGAGAAGCCCCGCCGCCTCCATCTCGGCGACTGTGAACCCTTTGGACTTTAAAAAGCGGACTAAGGCCTCGCGTGAATTTGGGGCGTAGCCGATACGAAACTCTTTTACCGTCGCCTTGTTCATGTTTCGCTTATAAAATACATAATCTATCGCCGCTTTATTTTTCGAGAGGGCAAACTGATAATATTTAGTTGCGAGTTCTAGGGCCTCCCGCGCTCGCACCTTTTTCTTTGTGACTTCCTTGTCTCCGCCGGAGTATCTCGACAGTTCTACCCCCGCCCGCGCGGCTAATTTTTCGAGTGCCTCGCGGAAGGAAATGCCCTCTACTTCCATGATGAAGGTGAAAATATCCCCGCCTTTATTGGCTGAAAAATCGTGCCAGATGCCCTTTTCTGGAGAAACCATGAAACTAGGCGTCTTGTCTACGCCCCATGGGCTATGACCCTTTAGATTGCGCCCGGCCCGGCTTAGCTCGATATAATCAGAAACCACATCCTCAATAGAAAGCCTCGCCTTGATTTCTTCTTTAGTTTCTTCCATACTTCTGATATAATTATAGCATAATGAATGATATCGAATATCTGAATCAGATAGCAAAGGATAATCGCGCTGTCCAAGCTCCTACAGATAAAAATAGCATCCTCAGCCCAAAAATTATTAAGATTATCATTGGTGCCGTCGTGGCGGTGGTTTTGATGATGATTCTCGGGGGTATCCTCGGTGGTCTCGGGAATGGCGAGCGTGACCTGCTCGATAAAATCTATGCTCGCACGAGTAATCTTAATGCCTCTATTAGTGACTATAGTGATTCTCTAAAGTCTTCTGACCTCCGTTCTATGTCCGGCTCTCTTTCTACGGTTCTTCGCGAGACGAATGCCAAAGTCGGGGTGATTCTAAATACGGACTATGGCAGTACCGAGCCAAAGGATGAAGTTGTCACTGAGGAGACCGAGCATATTACGGCGGTAAACTCCGCTTTAAATTATGGTAAAATCAATGGCCTTCTAGACCGCTATTTTGCGCGTGAGATGTCGCGTGAAATCGTGCTTTTACAGTCTTTAGAGTCTGAGACGCTTGAGAAATCTAGTAGTTCTGCGGTGAAAGAAACCTTGTCTAGTTCATGGAATAATCTTGAAAAATTAAAAACTCAATTTGAAGATTTTCAGGCTATTTAGTTGGGCGATTATATGTTATAATGTAAAAAATATTTTATTTAGGAGTTTTTATGGCAAAAAAGAAGAATGGTTTTATAGACGAATTTAAGAAAT
>JAFWOH010000004.1 GCA_017509895.1 Candidatus Saccharimonadota bacterium | reverse complement strand
GATGGAGAGAGTATAGCCTTTTATGGTATTAGTAGTGACTGCTACATTTACATCGCCTGTGATTAGAGTACCTTCTGGGTCTGGAGTGATGGTGGTATGACCATGACTATCTGCTAGGGCTAGTTCGTTAGTGTCTATGGCTAATTTGATGTATTCTTTGATGTTTACGCCTACTTCAGCACTCATATTAGAGCTTAGGTTATCGGCATGAGTGGAGGTGGAGGGGTAGAGGACAGCTTGAAGACAGGAAAAGGAAAAGAGAGTAAGAAAAGCAAGAAAAGCAAAACATAAGATTGGGGTAGTGATGCGGAAGGAAGAATGAGATTTGAAAGCAAAATGAGATTTACTAGCAGAGTGAAGTTTAGAGCCAGAGTGAGAGCTAGAACAGGAATGGGACTTTAGGCTAGAAACCTTGGTGGTTCCTAATCCTTTTAATCTATACCCCCCCCCCAGAAACGAATTTTCTACTCACTTTTGCTCCTCCTTGTGGATAATTTTTTAATTATATACTTTCGTGAACCGAAAATATGACTTTGATATTAGTTTTATTATAAGGCTTATGATAAATTATTGCAAGAGATTTTTCAAAGATTTTTAATAATCTTCGACGAGAGTGAATTCTTTGCCGGCGATGCTGATGATGCTGTCTGGTGTGGCGCCAAGAGTGGTGAGCTCGGCGCGGATGCCCATCTTTTTCATGACATCGCGGAGGCGGTTTAAGGAAGCATAGTTGTTTAAATCAGTTTTTCTGGCAAATTTTTCGATTTTTTCGCCTTTTACAATAAACTTGTCACCCTCTTTTTCGATAGTCCAAGTGTCTTTTAAGACTTTATCAGAAAGCTTTATCACAGGAACAGGACTAGGGGCCCCTGCGAACGGGAGATTATCTCGCCCTTTGAAATTACAACGCTCGGTAAGCCTTCGGCCTTCCGCGTCCCAAGGGGCGGTCGGGCCCTCGCTGAAATTCCGCTTCGCTACAGTTTCAGACTCGGGTCCGCGAGCGTTGGTAATTTCTCGGGGAGAAATCTCTTTATTGTTCGCAGAAACCCCTAGACCCTGTTCCTTTATTGAAACCAGCTCTCGCAAAACCTCATCAATCCCCTGATGAGCGGCGGAGGAGATAGCGAAGACCTTAGCGTCTGGATTCTCGCGGAGGATGTTTCCAATCTGGAGGTTGATGATTTCTTTATCGAGACCCTCACACTTCGTCAGGGCGACGATTTCTGGCCGATCCTTTAAATCAGAATACTTTTCGAGCTCGTCTCGAATGGTTTTATAGGCGACACCGGCGTCATCATCATAAACATCAATAAGATGTAATAATACTGCGGTGCGGTCGATATGACGGAGGAAGGCATGGCCCAGCCCCTTGCCCTCGGAAGCGCCCTCGATAAGACCGGGGATGTCGGCGATGAGTAAATCTTTATTATCAATAGTCGCGACACCGAGATTAGGAGTGATAGTGGTGAAGGGATAATCGGCAATCTCCGGCTTGGCATTGGACACGACAGAAAGAAAAGTAGACTTGCCGGCATTCGGCAGACCAACGAGACCGACATCCGCGAGGAGCTTTAATTCTAATTCCGCGATGAACTCTTCACCCGGCTCACCAACCTCGGCAACACGAGGGGTTTGGCGAGTGCTAGACTTAAAATGGGCATTACCAAAACCGCCTTCGCCACCTCTCGCAATGACCGCCTCTTCTTGATCCTTGACTAAATCGGCAATGACATTACCGTCGCGGCGGACTATGGTGCCAATTGGCACCTCGACAATCAAATCTTTACCAGAACGGCCGGCACTCCTCTGGCCAGAGCCGTTTTTACCATCTTCAGCTCTTAAAATCGGATTATAGCGAAAGTCGAGCAAGGTATTAGTATCTTTATCGGCGCGAAAAATAATCGAACCGCCACGACCGCCATCGCCGCCGTCCGGACCGCCCTTCGGGATATAAATCTCATGACGAAATGACACAGCGCCATCGCCGCCTTTGCCGGCGTGGAGCTCGACTTTTGCTACATCTACAAACATATTTACATAATAACATCTCTAGGAGTTTTATACAAGAGTAAACAAAATCATCTAGCAGCTTATTTTAGGAACAAAATCCGAGGCAGAAGGAGCACCGGACCGAGCCGTACTTTAGGTACGGCGAGGGAGAAGCGCATCTTCTAACGAAGGAGTTTGCCCTAAAATAAGTTGCTAGTGGATATAATTGTACATGCCGACATATTGCGCCGGAATTGTCGCTTCCGTAACGGTGAAGGCCATACCATTATAATTCATATCGCGAATAACGATAGAGCCATTGCCATTGACGGCGGTGACGACACCGACATGGCCATAATAACCGGAAGTGGTCTGGAAGACGGCACCGACAGACGGAGTATTATTGACAACATAGCCCATGCGGGAGAGGGTGTAGGCCCAAGCATTGGCATTGCCGAGAACCGTCGAGGGGAGCGGATTAGAAGTGTAGTGCTTGCGATAATACCAAGCATACCAAGTACATTGGCCCGGCGTGTTACGGTTTCCGGAGTCAACCAGAGACTCAGCATAGGAGAAGCGCTGGACGATGCGGATGTTCTCGCGGGCGCCGGTAGAGCCGAGGTAGGAATAATTCTGGTAAGTGAATGTATAGGAAGAACTACTGCTGGACGAGGAGCTGGGCGTCGGGGTGATGGGCGCCTCATATTCGGGACGCTCGGTCTCCGGGACGGTGGCATTCGGAATGAGAATGACTGAGCCGGCTTTCAAATCTTTATTGGTCTCGAGATCGTTATAAGAAATAATATCGGCCGCCTTTGCGCTATAATGCTCGGCGAGCGATTCAACAGTATCGCTGTCTTTGATGGTATAGGCGATACCGGGGACGGTCGGGATGTAGAGGCTCTGGCCCTCGGAAATAGTCTTTGAGGCGAGGCCATTGGACCAGCGAATCTGATCGGTAGAGATGCCAAAGCGGGCCGCAATCTGGTCGAGAGTCTCGCCGGCCTTGACGGTATAACTCTGGACTCCGCGCGAGAGATGCGAAACGTCGACGATGGTCGGCTTAGAAATCTTGCCGGAAGTGTCATCTAAGGTCTGATTGGCCTGCTGAAGAAGCGCGACGGAAATGTAGTTGTTGGTGATTTCGTTGCTACTCGCAAATTGCATGGAGTTTGCGAGCTCTGCTACGACATAAAATTCGGAAACCTGATCGGTGGAGACATCATAATTATTATTATAGATGGCCCGGAGACTAGTAGAATCGTCACTATTACCGCTATTTTCGATAGAGCCAAAATAAGCCACGCCCAAAATGACCGCAAAGGCGGTGAGATAGAGCCAATACTTTTTTAGAAATTCAAAAACGTTGTGCTTTTTTCTGCTCATAATTTTACTTCACAGGAGGAGAGACCGCTAATTTCTATGTTTTTTAGGTGTTCCTCCTCTGTATTACCATAATACATCTTTCCGTCGCAATCTGTCAAGAAATAATAAGCCTTGTGTTCATCGCTGAAACCGTCTGGCTCCCTAGCATCGGCGACCGAAAGAAGGGCGGAAACGCCGGGATTGCTAATCGGGCCGGGGGTGAGGCCGGTGTAAACCGCGTTTCTCGTGTTATAAGGATGGTCGAGATTGAGGCCGTCGGCATTGGTCTGGTAAGTCTTGCGGTCTGGATCGACGAGATTGAGAGCGTAGGTCGTGGTGCTGTCTGCGCCGAGGGGCATGCCGGCATCAATGCGGTTTAGGAAAATCTTTGAGATATAAGGCTGATCCAAGGTGTTTGCCTCCTTCTGGGTGATAGAGGCGAGGGTGATGCCCTCATAGAGCGAGAGGCCCTTTGCGCCAAAGCGAGAGATGAGATTGTTCCCCTCTATGGCGGCCTCGAGATTGTCTAGGCAGGTTAAAATGATGTTTTCGACACTTTCGCCGATGTAAAATTCATAGGTATCGCCAAAGAGGTAGCCCTCCAGAGGCTCTGCGCCCCATTCCGAGGTGTCTTTGTGGCCCTCGAGGACTTTATGATTGTAATTTTTACTGAAGGCAGTGTTAATCTCTTCGTCACTATAGCCAAGATTTTTGAGTTTTTCTTTGACTTGTTTAACGGTCTCGCCCGGGAGGATGGTAAGCTTAAAGACATTGGCGGACTTACTGCCCTCAATGAGCTGTTTATAAATCTCCTCTACGGAGGAGGCGCGCGAAATCTGATAGTCGCCCGGCTTTGGGAGCTGGTCTGGATTATTATTGAAACGAGCGTAAATCTGGAAGGCAAGGGAGCTCTTGATAATCCCGGCAGATTCGAGATTGTTGGCAATATCAACTAGCGGCTCGCCGGTTTTAATAGTGAAATCTACCGGCTTACATTGTTCGTCGGCGGTGGAGGTTTTGCAAAGCTTTGAATCATAGACCGGAGAGAGACTAGAATTATACCAGATGAAAAGTAATGAGCCGATGATAATCAGTCCGGAGAGGACGCCAACGGTAATCTTAAGAGCGAGTTTTTTAGTCTTCTTTTTAGCCTTCTTCATGGCGGGGTTTTTCTCCTTTTTTAGTTCGACGGTAGGGTGAGAGGCGCTAGCCGCGGCGCTACGGGGCAGGCTCTCGAGAAAATCCTGAAGGATGATAGTAGCGGCCTCTTTATCGACTTCACCTTTCTGATAGATTTTACCGGTCTTATTAACCTTTTTCATGAGGCGCTCCTCGGCCTCTACGCTAGTCAAGCTCTCATCCTGAAAATGAATTTTACAGCCGGGGATGTTATCTTCTAGTTTTTTAGCGAAATCTCTAGTGTATTTTGACTGAGCGGTTTCTTTACCGGAATTACTGCGTGGCAAGCCGACAATGAAATATTTAGTGTTTAATTTTTCGGCCAATTTACCGAGGACTTCAAACTCCTTGCCATCAACGGCAAGCGTCCCGACAGGGATGGCAATCCGCGTACTAGAATCCGCACGCGCGACGCCGATGCGCTTTGTCCCTACATCTAGCCCGATTAACTTCATAGGGCTATTTCTCCACTTCTAGATTAACGGTAATTTTATTAGCATCATTCGGGATGGTGGTGACCCAGAAGAAGCTGGGCTCGACCTTACAGGAGCTAACGCCATTGATGCTCTTTAGCTGGCTCTGGAGCTCACCGATTTTCTTGCCCTTGGCCTTTTCGAGAATCTCTGCCTCGGTGACCGTCGGGCCGACCTTGGTCGTGGCCTTGAGGCGAGCGGTATAGCCACCATTGCCGTCTTCCATGAAGCGCTCAAGGAAAGGATCGGTAGTTTCGTAAATCTTTTGATCGGCGGCGAGAGTGGCCTTGGTCTTATCATCAACATAAGTCGTGAGGTCTTTTTTATCGAGAGTTAGAATCGTATAGGTAGTGGTGCTGGATAATTTTGGAGTGACGCCACTTTTTACTTCCTCGCCAACGGCAGGAGTAGAGACAGCCTCGCTAGTGTTTTCCTTGTAAGTACTTTCGAGGGGCATGACATCATTAGAGATGGAAGACATCAATCTGGACTTGCCGTCGCCGGTGACCTTGGCGGCGAGGGCGGCCTGAGCCGAGATGACATCAGACTGCTGGACGACGGTTAAAATCTTTGAGGTACCGCCGGTGAAGCTGACTTTATTATAGACAGCGCCATGAGCGCCGGCAAAATTAGTGGACCAACCGGATTCAGTACTAGAGACATTGTATTTGTCTCCGCTCTCTGTCGCAGTAACTCCGACTTTAGCGGTGAGTAGACAGCCCTGATAGCCGTCCGGCTTAATAGTCTTAGTCAAGATACTCGGTTCTAGCTCATTTTCACATTCTGCGACGGTCTCGGCATTGGAATCATACTCCTTCCAAGTTACTGTGGCACCCCTAGTAGTAGTAAAGGACAGGCCGTTATTAGAGAAGATGGTACCCTCAGGGACGGCGACCGAGGCACTCGGCTCTGAGACATAGACATCAATATAAACCTCGCCAGAGGCCTTTTCGCCAACATCTTTCTTGCCGGTGGCCTCAAAGTTTACGGCGTTTTCTTGTTTGTATTCTTTAGTTTCTAGATAGAATTTACCGTCTTTAACGCTGGCGGCGCCGGCGCTAGTGGTGAAAGAGACAGCCTCAGAGAAGTTATTAGATGTGGTGCGAATCTGAACGGAGATGGTGGCGGCCGGAGCAATCGCAAAGGCCCAGATGCCGAGCAAGACGAGAAAGACTGCGCCGACAGAGCCGATGATAATCCATTTTTTATTGCGCTTAAAGAATGGGAGATTTTTTCGCTCTTCTTTCTGCTTTTCTTTGTCCTTTTTCTTGTCTTCTTTAGTCTCGGACTTTTTCTCAATCTCATCAGACTTTATCTCGGTAGTTTTCTTATTATCTGGCTTTTTATCCTCGGCCGGCTTTTCCTCGGGAGTTTTTTCCTCAATAACCTTTGAAGGCTTTTCATCTTCCTCGGTAATCTCAGAAGGCATCTTCGGGCGAGAGGAAAGATTTTTAGCGACAGGGATGCCGGCGGAAGCCGAAAGTTTAATCAAAGCACTATCCGTCGTGACTATTACAACGGCTTTCTCGGAAGATTTCGCCGCCTTGTAAATTAATTTGGTATTTATAGCACTGCGGAGAACCCCGATTTTCTTTGGGGGGACAAGCGCAACGACCTTGGATTTACTTGCTCGCAGCTTGGAGATGATATCGGTGATATCGTCCTCCGGTTCAATATAAATCACGTCTTTGTTCATATATTTATTTTAACACATTTTATTGCACTTGTGCTAAAATAAATATAAATGAGTATATTTCGCAAAAATAAACCAGAGGAGCCGGCGGAAGTAAAGCCTAGTGGCGGTAGCCTGATGGCAGAAATGGCGCTAAACTCTATCGCGGAGGGGGTTTTAATTATCGATGCCTCTGGGGTGATAAAGTTTGCGAATCCGGCGGCGATACGGATGGTGGGGGCGACGGATCTATACGAGGTGGCGGGGCTATACATTTTTAGTGTACTGAATCTAGAAGATGCGGGCGGACAGCCGATACCGGAGGACATGAATCCGATGAAGGGAGCGATTGTCCGGGGCGAGGCGTTTTCGTCGCGCGATTTTATACTGGTGACGCGCTCTGGGAAAAAATTTCCGATTGCGCTTTCTCTGTTTTTATCGGGCGGGGCAGAAAAAATTATTACTTTCCGGAATATCGCGCAGGAACTAGAAAAGGAGAACGAGCAGACTGAATTTATCTCAACCGCTTCGCACGAGATGCGGACGCCGGTGGCCTCGATAGAGGGTTATCTCGGGCTGGCCTTAAATCCATCTACGGCGACGATTGATGAGCGGGCGCGGAAATATTTAACAGAGGCGCACGCGGCCTCACAACATCTCGGGAGGCTGTTTAGAGATTTGTTAGATATTACAAAGTTGGACGATAACCGGGCAAGGGCGCATCTAGTGCCGGTGGAGTTGACGGCGGAGGTGGCAAAGTTCTTGGAAGATTTTAAACAGATGGCGGCAGAGAAGGGGCTTCGGCTGCTCTTTGGGACGAGAAACCTGTCTAGCGCGGCGGGGAGAAAAGTGGTGATGCCGCTTTATGTGATGATAGATTTAGATTTTCTAAGAGAGATTGTGAACAATTTAGTGGAGAACGCGATTAAATACACCCCGGAGGGCGGGACGGTCTGGGTGGATGTTCAGGATTATCAGGGGCAGGCAATGATTGCGGTTTCCGATACGGGGATAGGGATAGCGCCGGAAGACCTCGCGCACATTTTTCAAAAGTTTTATCGGGCGGATAATTCTGATACGCGGACGATTGGCGGGACGGGGCTGGGGCTTTATATTGTAAAGAAACGGACAGAACAGATGGGCGGGAGAGTCTCGGCCGATAGCGTACTGTCTAAAGGTTCGAATTTTTATGTGCTATTTCCGCGAATGTCTCAGAGCGATTATAACAGGCAGCGACAGATTATGAGTAATCTAGAGGCGATGAAAATAGAGAAGCCACAGGCGGTTCAGGGGAAAGTCGGTGAGGTGACATTATCGGCGGCGATGGGGGCTGGGATAGCCGGAGGGGCTAGTTCGGCTGTTGTGGCTGGAGGGGCTGAGTCGGCGGGGGCGAATGGCGGGGCTAATTCTAATTCGGCTGGTGCGAATGGCGCGGCTAATTCTAATTCGGGGCAAAATGGGACTACACAAAAATAAACAAGTGCGTTATAATAGATATATGTTAGGAGGAATTTTATGGCAAAGATAATGCTAGTCGAGGACGACAAAAGTCTGAGGGAGATTTACAGTATTCGTTTGGTAGCGGAAGGATATGAGGTAGTTTCGGCCGGAGATGGTGAGGAGGCCTTGGCGATGGCAGTACAGGAGCGCCCTGATTTAGTGCTTTCTGATGTGATGATGCCAAAAATTTCGGGATTTGATATGCTGGATATTCTACGCTCTACACCAGAGACTAAAAATATCAAGGTGATTATGATGACAGCGCTTTCTTCCGAGGATCAGAGACAGAGAGGCGAAAACCTCGGCGCAGATAAATATCTGGTGAAGTCACAGGTGGGGATTGAAGATGTAATAAATGCCGTACATGAGGTGATGGGCGATAAGGCCACAGCGGCGACGCCGGCGCCGGCAGCTACTCCGGCTGCACCGGTTGCACCTAGTGCGCTGGCCTCGGAGGCGCCTAGCGCATCAGCTCCAGAGGTTCCTAGCGATTTAGCTGCTCCGGCACCAGAGACTACTGATGGTTCTGCTGTTTCGGCCCCAGAAACTCCGGGTGATTCGGTTGCCCCAGCTAATACTGCCGATTCAGAAGTTTCGGCCGGCATCGTAGGAGGAGTATAGTGAGTTTACTCAAAAGAGCTGCTCCAGAGCCAACGCCTCGGAAAGAGGATGATGTTTTGCTTGGTCTTGACATTGGTACGGAATATGTTAAAGCTGTGATTGCGCGGCAGTCCAAGACAGGGCTCGAGATTATCGGGGTGGGGCGGGCGCATCAGGGTCCGAATAATATGTATTCGGGGGCGATTGCGGATATCCCGGCGGTGACGAGGGTTTGTGAAAAGGCGCTCGCGCAGGCAGAGGAGATGGCCGGAGTGACTTGTAAGCGAGTAACCGTAGGGATTGCGGGGGAGCTCGTTAAGGGCAATACTTCAAATGTGCATTATCGCCGGAAGAATGGTAATAAGCCATTATCTGAGCAGGAGATGGATTTGATTATCCAGCGGGTACAGGATCAGTTTGGTGAGCAGGCTCGTTCTGAGGTGGCGCTAGAGACGAATAATCCGGAGGTGGAAGTCCGGCTGATAAATTCGGCGATTGTTTCCCTTTCGATTGATGGTTATAAGATTTCTAACCCGATTGGCTTTAAAGGTTCGGATGTGGCGATACAGTTTTATACAGCCTTTGCGCCGCTAGTACATATCTCGGCGATTGAGAAGGTTTGTGCAGAGCTAAATTTAGAGTTGCTCGCCGTCGCGGTAGAGCCGTTTGCGGTTTGCCGGGCGTGCCTCGGGGATGACCTAGATAGCACACTTTCGAGTGTGGTGATGGACATCGGGGGTGGGACGACAGACATTGCGATTGTAGATGATGGGGGTGTCGAGGGGACGAAGATGTTTGGTATCGGCGGGCGGAGCTTTACGCATCAGATTGCCGAGGCCTTGGGAGTAGATTTTGATACGGCAGAGGCTATAAAGATTGACCCGGCCTCCGGTGATTTGAACGAGGGCGGGCTAGAGAAGATGGAGGGGGCGATACTGAATAACCTCGAGGTTTGGATTTCGGGGGTACAGCTCGCTTTAGAAGAATTTGATTTAATGGAAGTTTTGCCGAATAAGATTTTGCTTTGTGGTGGCGGAGCGGGCTTAATTCCCCTTCAGGAGCTCCTCGCGACGGCAGATTGGTATGTAGATTTGCCATTTGCGCGGCGGCCGGTGGTACATCTGGTTGATTCTTCGGATTTGCCGGGGGTGGTCAATCGTTCGCCAGCGGAGCTAGACCATTCGTTTGTGACGGCCGTAGGGCTACTCCGAGTTGCGCTGGACACTCTCGCCGGTGCGCCAGAAGAGGGCGGGATAAAGGCGAGGCTATCAAAAGTATTATCTAACTAAATATGCTGTTTGGACTTTTTACCGATTTAGCGGATAAATGTTTTCATGGTATAATTAAATAAACGGAGAAAACTATGGATAAATTACCTTCTTGGGATGAATATTTTATGGGGATTGCGGATGAGGCCGCAAAGCGGAGCAAGGACCCATCCACGCAGCTCGGCTGTGTGATTGTAGACCCAAATCATCGGCCGGTATCTTTTGGCTATAACGGCATGATACAGGGTGCGGACGAATCAAAAATGACCCTCAGCGAGCGCCCGATGAAATATTATTTCGCCATTCACTCGGAGATGAATGCCCTGCTCTTTGCAAAGCGTGATGTAACGGGCTGTACACTTTATAACACCGTCGCGACCTGTGAAAACTGTCTGAAATATTGTCTTCAGGCCGGGATTAAGCGCTTTGTTTATCGCCGGCTCCGCGTCTCCTCTCATTATGAGGCCAGAAAACAATCTATGACCAATATCGAGACGGATGAGGCCGTCATCCGCCTGCTCGCCTCGATGCCGGAGGTCGAGACTCTAAACCTCGAAAATGGCAAGACCTATACTGAAGATATCCTAGATTCCTATGAAAAAGGCTCTCCAGAGAGAGCCCGTCTCGAAAAATGGCTTTAATCTAAAGCGAAAAACATGGCTTCAGCCAAAACAGCAAGCAAGCCCGGAGCTAAACATACCCAAACAGCTTCCGAAGCTCCGCCTGAATCTCCTCAATCGTCCCGGACGCGTCCAGCGTCGGGACTTTAAAGTCGCGAATTACCTGGCGATACCCGGCGTTGACCTTTTTCTGAAATTCTCCGCCCTTTGACTTCCAAAACTCCGCTGTCCGCTCTTGCGTCCCCAGTCGCTTCACCTGCTCCTCTGGGCTAATTGTAAAAATGACGATTTTATCTGGCTTAAAATAGGCCTCCGGCATTATCTCTTTATGAATTTTTGTAATCAAGCTCCTCGAAACTCCAGAGGCATAGCCGACGTAAACTAAGGTCGAAAACCAGTTTCGCGTCACGATTACCGTCTCCCCCCGCTTTAGGGCCGGCTCGGCGATTTTCTTCCACTGCTCGTAGCGGTTAATCAGGTATAATAGTGCGTGCGTCCGCTGTTCAATATTAAAATCTGCCCCGTAATTTAGCTTTGCGACCGTCTTGATAAACTCATTTTCGCTCCCGGTCCCGCTCTCCGCGTAGGTCACTACTTTCTCGCCACGCTGTTTCAAAAACTCCACTAACAACTTTGCCTGGGTGTCTTTGCCGGTCGCGTCCTGGCCTTCGATGACAATATATTTTCCGCTCATCTTTTGCTCCTTAATCCAACCTGATTTTCGCCCCTAGACCCCCAAAACATAATTCCTACCATAAAATCTCCTTTTTACCATGTGCTTTTAGATATGCGTTCGTCTTTGAAAACGGCTTCGAGCCAAAAAAGCCATTGTGCGCCGACAGCAGGGAAGGGTGCGCCGATTCTAAAATCAAGTGTTTTGAGCTGTCTATCAAGGGCTTTTTAGACCGCGCGTCTCGCCCCCAGAGGATAAACACGAGGTTTTCCCGCGTCTCGTTTAGATATTTTATCACCGCCTCGGTAAAAGTCTCCCAGCCATGACCCCGGTGCGAGCCGGCCTTATGCGCTTCTACTGTCAAGACATTATTAAGTAATAAAACTCCCTGTTCCTGCCAACTTTTTAGAGAGCCAGAAGTATTAGCATGGCTCCCGATGTCGCTGTCGATTTCTTTATAAATATTGACGAGGCTGGGCGGGATTTTTTCTGTGCTGGGGACAGAAAAGGCTAGCCCATGCGCCGCGCCTGGCGTATGATAGGGGTCCTGCCCCAGTATCACGACCTCCACCTCGTTTAGATCGGTGGTGAAGGCGCGAAATACTAGTGGCTTCGGCGGATAAACCGTTTTTGTGGCATATTCCTCTCTTAAAAATTGTGACAATTCCAGAAAATAAGGTTTAGCAAACTCTGATTCTAAAAACGGCTTCCAACTATCGTGCATCTGGGCCCTTCTCTTGCCCACCATTAGCTTGACTGTGCATTTCGCTAGCATCTTTAGCACGCTCAGGAGTAGCATCCGGCCCTGTCATCGGGGTAGTCTCGGGTTTGCTAGGTGCTACGTCATGATCCGGGCCGGTCTTTGGTGCTGGCTTCTTCATGCATCTAGCAATTAGGATACCACCGACAATCAGAACTACAAGGCTCCCGGCCGCCGCGAGGATAAAGCCGAGGGTACTATAATCATCTACAGTTTTAGTCTCTGCTTCGACGGCCTCACTTTCGGTCGTGCTAGTAGTTTTATTTTTGCGACCCTCTGGCACAGTTTCGGAATTTGTTTTGACCTCTGACCCAGCAACATAAAGTTTAAACCCGTTACTATAGATATTAGTATTCTCTGTATCGGCATTGACTAGCTCTGAAATATAGGAATCGCCGGTCAGGACCACTACTGAATCGCTCGATAATTCTAATCTTAGGGCCTGCGCGGTATTATCATGATTTAAAGCGCCTTTATAATAACTATCACTACTCATCCTCATGTCGAGCGAAGAAATATTGTCAATAAAGATATCGCCGGTCATCTCTTGCTCAGAGGCGGTAAGGACAATCACCCCGCCGTTTGCGCCGGAATTGCCCCATTCCCCAGCCTGCGCCCGGAGGAACCCACCGGAAGTATTAGTGAAGGTGTTGTTCGAAAGGTTAATCTCGGCCGTAGTATTAGTGATAAAGAAGGTGTCGCCGTTTTTTATGGTGATGTCTGAATCTTTCGCGGTAAAGCTACCGACCCCCTCGTCTGCATCCCCGGACATGGACTGATAGATGAAGATGCCTTTGTAGGTCTCGCTCTGGCCGTTAAGCTGATTATTATCTGCTGTCATTTTTACATTGTCAAGCGAGACGGAGTTTTTACCCTCGATTACTACGCCCTCGGAGGCGGTCGACTCTAATGTCGCATCTTTTACATTGACATTGGCGGTGGAGTAAATTACCGGAGAGCCGACGCCATTTGAGGTATAAGAACCGTTTTCGATATTCATAGTGCCGCCGCCACGATCGCTCCGGATGGGGGCGGAAGAGTTACCGTCTGTCGTTGCGGTAACATAAGTCGCGGTGAGCGTCCCGCCGCCGGTCACCATCAAGGCGCCGGAATTATTACTAGTGGTCTTTATCGTGGTATTTGAAACATTGATGATGCCCTCGCCATAGGCAAAGAAGCCATTGGCATGGGAGCCATTGGTGGTGAGTGAACCGCCAGAGACATTAAGTGTCCCGCCAGAGACGAAGACGGCGGCATTCGTCCCGTAAAAATCGGAGCTGTCGCCGTCGTCCGAGCCAGTTTTATTAATAGCTGGGTTTGTCAAAGTGACGGTTCCACTAGTCATCAAAATAGCGTTCTCGGCATTTCCGGTACTATTATAACTTTCACCGTCGGTTGACATATCCTCGGTGAAGGTCATCACGCCGGAATGAGAGATATTAGAGGAATTATCCCCCGGCGCTCCGTTTGGCGCCTGACCGCCGTTTCCGTCTGGGCTAGTTAAAGTCCCGGCCGCGCCCTGAGGCGGCTCGGCATGGGCCGAAAAGACCGGTAGTATAACAGCGGCCGTAGTGAGGGCTGTCACTAGCGACATACCGATAATAGTTGATTTTTTAGACATAGTATTACTCCACTTATTTATATCTAGTATAACCGTTTTCAGGTTTCTTGGCAAGTCTAGTCGTTTCGTGAAAAATATTATATAATATAGGTAATGGAAATTCGTCTGAATAAATTTTTAGCCGAGCGCCTCGGTCTCTCTCGTCGCGAGGCGGATGAGGCGATTGCTAGCGGCCTTGTTACGGTAGATGGCCATGTTGCCACTCTCGGCGCGCGAGTTTCGGAAGAGTCTGAGGTGGTTTATCGGGGACGGGTAGTAGATTTTTTGAAAGAATATACCTATCTAAAGTTTAATAAGCCGGCGGGCTATATTTGCTCGCGCCGGAGGCAGGGCGAGGCAGAGACGATTTATGCATTGCTCCCGCCAGAGTATCAGAAGTTAAAGACCGTCGGCCGGCTGGACAAAGACTCCTGCGGGCTGTTACTTCTGACCGATGATGGTGACCTCGCTTTTGAGATGACTCATCCTAGGTTTATGAAATATAAGGTTTATATCGTCACGCTGGATAGACCGTTAGAACCCCTGCACCAGCAGATGATTGCTGATTTTGGGGTGGAACTTCCGGATGGGAAAAGCCGGCTGGATTTGACCTGTATAGATGATAATACAGAAACAGAGGCCGGGGCCTTTGGGCCTAGACATCCCGCATTCTCGCACCGCCAAATCTGGCAGGTTGGTATGAGCGAGGGCCGCAACCGCCAGATTCGCCGTACCTTCGCCGCCCTCGGCTATCATGTGACTTTTCTAAAGCGAATTCAGTTTGATGACATCTTGCTGGGAGATCTCCCAGAGGGAAAGTGGGAAATCCTGCCCGGCCGACCAAAGGACTAGTTAAATGAATTCTAAAAAATGCCCTCAGCCTTTCGACCGAGGTATTGCGGGTATTCCCGAAGATAGTTTTATTATAGCAAGACTCTTTATAAAAATCAAGACTAAAATTAAATCTTTTTTGTGACAGTCAAGAGCTTTTTCTGGATTTGTAGATTTTACATTATTATAAAAGGCTATTCGGCAAACTGAGAATTGTAAAGCTCGGCGTAGAAGCCGTTTTGTTTTAGCAGCTCCTCATGATTTCCCTGTTCGACAATGTTGCCGTCTCGGAGGACGAGGATTAAATCGGCATCGCGAATAGTCGAGAGGCGATGGGCAATCACAAAAGAGGTGCGGCCCTTGGTCAATTTATTCATGGCGTCCTGAATGAGTTGCTCCGTCCGGGTGTCGACATTGGAGGTGGCTTCGTCGAGAATTAGCATCGGAGGGTCGGCAATCATGGCGCGGGCGATAGTGAGGAGCTGTTTCTCGCCGGCGGAAATATTATCGCTGTCCTCAGAGATTTTAGTTTGGTAGCCCTTTGGTAGGCCACTGATAATATGGTCGACGTAGCATTCCTTACAAGCCTTTTCGACCTCGCTATGCGTAGCCTTTTCGTTGCCGTATTTTAGATTTTCCTCAATTGTGCCAGAGAAAAGCCAAGTGTCTTGAAGGACCATGCCAAAAAGTTTCCGGACGTCGGCACGCTTCATCTCGGCGGTAGGAGTGCCATCGATGGTGATATAGCCAGAAACCGGATCGTAAAAACGCATCAAGAGATTAACGACCGTAGTCTTGCCGGCGCCGGTCGGACCAACGAGAGCGACCTTTTCGCCCGGCCAAATCGTGGCGGAGAAATTTTTAATCACTGGCTTTTCGGGAGTATAGGAAAAATCCATGTGGTGAAAATCGACCTTGCCCTTTACCTTCTCAATCGTGCGAGCAGGCTCGTAGTCCGGAGTCTCCTCTGGCTCCTCGAGGAAGGTAAAGACTCGTTCTGAGGCGGCAAGGGAGAGCTGGAGAGTGCCGATAATCTGGGCGAGCGAGGTAATCGGGCGGTTAAACTGATTGACATACTGAATAAAGGCCTGAAGACTGCCGATGGCAATCGTCTTTGAGATAACCTGAAAACCGCCGAGAACGCAAATCGCCGCATAGCCGAGGTTAGTGAAGAAATGAGCAATCGGGAAGGCGAGCGAGCCAAAGAACTGTGCCTTCCAGCCAGCCTCGTAAAGCTGGTCGTTAGTCCGGGAAAAATCTGCTATGGAGGCGGGCTGATGCGAATTGACCTTGATGACGATACCGCCGGCATAGCTCTCTTCAATTTTACTATTTAATTTGCCGAGAATGTTTTGCTGGGCATGGAAATGTTTTTGTGCAAATTTAGCGGACTTGCCGACGAAAATTAGCGAAAGCGGAACGGTAATAATGGCAATCAGGGACAACCAAGGAGAAATTGTGAACATCATAATCAATGTTCCAACAATCATCACGATGTTTGAGATGGTATCAGAGAGCGAATTTTGGAGCGACTCAGTCATAATATCAACATCGTTCGACATTCTTGATAAAGTGTCGCCAAATTGGGTCTTATCAAAATAGGAAATTGGGAGGCGGCTAATTTTGTCGAGGATTTTACTCCTTAAATCTTGGCCGAGCTTGGCGGTGGCGCGGCCGATGAGGTAGCTTTCGAGATAGCCAAAAATTCCAGAAACGACATAGAGGATCATCAAGGTGATGGCCGAGCCGACGATAGGCCCCCAATTAATCTGATGGTCTGGGCTGCTGGTCAGGCTGTTGACCGCATCGGTGGTCATATTGCCTAGTATATTCGGCCCGAAAATCGCAAGCGCAGTAGAGCCAGCGGCAAAAACGCAAGCGAAAATCACCGAGAGGCGCCAAGGCTTTAGAGCGCGGATGAGCTGGAGCGTGGCGGTTTTGATATTTTTAGGCTTGTCGGCCTTCATTCGGGGCTTAGGCATCTTTTCCTCCTTTGGCTTTTTTAAGCTCGGCGGCATACTCTTTATCGGAAAACTGAGACTCAACAATCTGCTGATAAACTTTACAGTCTTTTAACAATTCTAGATGCTTGCCCTTCCCTACCATCTTGCCGTTGTCGAGCACGATAATCTGATCGGCATCTTTAATCGTGGACACTCGCTGGGCAACGATTAGCACAACCGCGTTTTTAGTAATCTTTTTTAACTCTTTTCGGAGCTTTAAATCAGTCTTCAAATCAAGCGCGGAGAAAGAATCGTCAAAAATGTAAATCTCCGGATTTTTAGCAATAGCCCGGGCGATGCTTAGGCGCTGTTTCTGACCGCCGGAGACGTTTGAGCCGCCTTGAGCGACGAAAGAATCGTATTTTTCTTCTAGCTTTTCAATAAATTCTTGGCTCTGGGAAACTTTTGCGGCCGCTTCGACTTCGCGTGGGCTGGCATCTTGATTTCCAAAAGCAATATTGCTTTTCATCGTCCCAGAAAAGAGCGCCGCGCGCTGAGGCACGAGGCCGAGGCGCTTCATCAAATCATTTTCGGAATATTCTTTAACATTGAGACCGTCTACCAAAACTTCGCCCCGAGAAACATCGTAGAGGCGCGGGACAAGATTAATCAGAGTAGATTTTCCGGAGCCGGTGGAGCCGATAAAGGCAGTGGTCTCGCCGGCGACAGATTTGAAGGAAATGTTGGAAATAGCCTCAGCATCGGCGCTAGCATAGGCAAAAGAAACATTCTTAAACTCGACCGAGGGAGTTTCTTCCGGAGTGCCGTTAGTTTTTTCTCGCCAGGCAACTTTTGGCCTGGTCTTTAAGACTTCGTTAATACGCTTTGCAGAAACGTTGGCGCGTGGGAGAATTACGAGGAGGACAGTCAAGAACAGGAAGGACATCACGACCTGAATCGCATATTGCATAAAGGCCATCATATCACCAAGGTAGCTGATGTTCTCTTGCATTAAGGAAATGCCAATCCAGATACAGAGGAGGGAGACGCCATTAAAGACGAACATCATCAGCGGAGAAGTCCAAGCCATGACCTTGTTAATGAACAGATAAACATCTGTAATCTCCGAGTTGGTTCTTTCAAACTTGCGCTTTTCAGATTTCTCGTTGTTGAAGGCCCGAATGACCCTTAGGCCGGTAAGATTTTCGCGGGTGAGGAGGGTAATTTTATCGAGGAGCTCTTGAAAAATCTTGAATTTTGGCATCACGAGCGCCATAATGAGAATTACGAGAGCAATCACGACGGCGACGGCTAGGGCGATAATCCAAGTCATATTCGGCGCAGTAGCGATGGCTTGAAAAATCGCCGTAATCGCCATCAACGGGGCACGAAGCAACATCGAAAGCGCCATTACCATAGTCTGTTGAACTTGGATGACGTCGTTAGTAGTGCGCGTAATTAGTGAGGCGGTCGAGAAGCGATCGATTTCGGAAACGCTGAAGCTAAGGATTTTTTTGAATAAATCTCGGCGCATATCGCGAGCCAATGCAGTGCCGAGACGAGCAGAAAAGAACGAAGACACGACCGCGCCGAGGCCGGCTAATAGCGCCCAAAGAAGCATCAGTCCGCCGGAACTCCAGATTTTAGCCGTATCGTTATTAACGATACCGTCGTTGACGATGTCGGACATGAGAGATGGGAGCTGGAGGGTGCCCCAAGTTTGGAGGGAGATTGAAGCCACTAAAATTATAGCCTGCAACCAATAAGGTTTTAGATATTTTAGTAGCTTGAACATTTTAATATTATACCACATTTTTCTGGCAAGCGCAGAAGGGGTCACTCAAACGCTGTCCGCCGCCTGCTACCTTTAGTGGGGCTCTCTTTTAAAAAGAGAGCCCCAACGAGAGAAACTAATTATTAAAATCAAGTCGGGCAAAGCTCGACTTGATTTTGGTTTATGATTTGTCATTTTTGCGGGGCGAGTGACGCATTGTTCGTATAACCCCTCCCGCGCTTGCCTAAAACTGTAGCGTAAAGGTCGTTGAGCGCTTGTCTGAAGTGGCTTTTAAGTCCCATTTGTTATGGTTAGCGATGGACTTGCCGATGGCGAGGCCGAGGCCGACGCCGGATTTGGTTTTGTCGGTTTGGTAAAAGCGATCGAAAATATGGGGGAGGTTTTCCTCTGGGATGGTGGCGCCGTCGTTTTTAACGGAAACTTCTTTGTCGGAGATAGTGACGGTGATTTTCTTGTCGCAATATTTGGTTGCGTTGTCGATGAGGATGTTTAGGAGTTGGTTAAACTCAGCGCGATTAAGGGTTTTCTCGAGATTTGTATCTTTTACAACATTGATTTTAAGCTTGGCGGATTTTTCGTTTAATTTCGGAGTATAGCAACTCGCAATTTCTTCTATGGTTTCTTTTAAGTTAATTTTTTCAAGCTTAATTTCGTCAGTGCCAGACTCCATGCGGGCGAGAGACAAGAGCTGGTTGTTAAGCGCAGCGAGGTCTTCGGCCTTTTTTGCAACGTTATCGAGCCAAGGATTATCATGGATGTCAGCCGCCTCGAGATTGGCCTGAATGATAGCAAGCGGAGTCTTGATTTCGTGCGAAGCATTAGCGATAAAGTTTTTCTGGGCCGTATAGGCGTCTCGTACCGGCTTAATCGAGGCCTCGGCATGAAGCACCGCGAAAATTGCTACGATGATTTCGAGGCTAACGCCGGTCACGATAAGCGAAATTAATAGAGTCCGGAGATGATTCTCGCGCTCAGTCTCGAGCCGTTCCTCAAACATTATCGAAACATCATCCGAAACGTTGACTCGGAACTGTTCCTTCGGGCGGCCGGGCTTCATGGTGGCGTTGTAGGCTACGAGATAGACCGTCGTAAAAGCGATTAGCAGAATTGCGGTGGAAGCAACAATCGTGCTACCGATAAATTTGCGCTTTAGCTTCTTGAACATTAGTGGTTCGTTTTCTTTGGTTTTCATTCTAAATCCTTTGCCACGATTTTATAGCCAAGGCCACGGAGAGTCTTGATTTGGCATTTCGACCCGAGTTTCTTCAGTTTATCACGAAGATGAGAAATGTAGACCTCGACATAATTATCGCCACCATAATTGTCGCTGCCCCAAATATGATTCAAGAGATATTCCTTTGACTGGGTGCGGTCCGGATTTTTCATTAGAGTCTCGATTAATTCCCCTTCCTTTTCGGTTAGTTCTTCCCCGTTTAAGGTCCGCTCCTCCATATTATAGGAGAGGTCGGCAAAGTTAATTAGGCGGTCGTCCTGAAGCGCTGGACGACGATTGAGTGCGCGGAGACGAGCGACTAGCTCGGCCGTCTTAAAGGGCTTTGCCAGATAATCATCGGCGCCATAGTTTAAGCCTTTGATTTTGTCTTCGGCTTGGCTCAGGGCAGAAAGCATAATCACCGGAGTCTTGACATCATGCTCGCGGATAGTTCTTAGAATATCGAAGCCGGACATTTTCGGCAACATCACATCGAGCACGATACAGTCATAAATCGGCTTCATCGCGAGCTCCAAGCCCTTTTCGCCGTCATCGGCCCATTCGGCAGAGATGCCAGATTTGTCTAAAACATGGATAACAGCATCGGCTAAATATTTTTCATCTTCTACATATAATATTCTCATGGTGTTCCTTTCGTTAATTCTATGATACCATAATACTTCACGAAGCTTAAAGAAAACTTAAAACACATGGGACTTTTCTTAAAAAGAAAAGTCCCAACGAAAAGAACTTATCTCGGCAAGAAAGTCACGCACATGTCGCGACTTTCTTGCTGAATATTAATTAAGATTTCGGGAAGAGGTATTCTAAGTAGTCTTTTAGCATGCGTGAGCCGGAGATGACCGGGAGGAAGTTTTTAAGCTCGGTCTTTAAGATGTATTCGAGATCGAAATCATTGGACCATGCGGCAGCAGCCTCTTCCATGCGGGCATAGAGACTCTCTAATTCCTCGGCCTCAGTCTCGCCGGAGATATTAAGATAAGATTCGGGCGGGCAATCGGCGACGCCACCATCATGAGTCGAGATTAGAATGCCAAAGTTTACAATATCTTTCATCCAAGAAGTACCGCAGGCCTCGAGGCCGACAATCGGAGTATTAATCGAAATGTTTGCGCCGACAGAAAGTGCGCGGCCGAGCTCTTCGTCATAATCCGGGAGATAATGGACTCTCGCCTTTAAGACTGGGTCTTTATCGATCGTCTCAAGCACAGCGGCGAGGCGGCCGGTCATCGTGACATCGCCCTCATGGACGCGGCCGGAGAGGATGTAATGAGCGTCATACTTTTCAAGAATGTTTTTGAGACGGACGGGGTTTTCAAAGGGTAGCCATGGGCGTTTGTAGTCGACAAAGCGGCGCTTAAACTCAAAGAGGAGCGCTTCCTCCGGAATGTGGATTTGATTGCCATATTGATCGACACGGTGCTCAAGCACGCCGTTTAACTCGCGGCGACCATGTAATTTAATCTCCTTGATATCCTTTGCATTGATGTTTTCGACATTTGCTTGATAATCTGCGGTCGGGAGATAAAACTTATCGAGAATGTCATGCTCTTTTAGATAGTCGACGGCCGGCTTTGCGGTCCAAGTCGGGATGTCGATGCCGTTTGTGACGGCCTTAAATTTAACTTTCTTGCCAGAGATTTCGCGATAATTGGCGACCCGCGCATGGAGCTTTGAGACCCCTGAGCGGAGCTCGGCAATTTCAATCGTGACGGTGCTTAGGCGGATATAGCCATTATCGAATTTATCGGAAAGCCATTTTTTGACGGCGGAAGATTTTAGATTCGGGAAGACATAGCGCTCAAACTGGGCATAATTAAAGGTAGCTTCGGCGGCCTGAACGAGAGTGTGATTTGTATATAATGTATGCTTTCTGGTATAAACCACAGCTTCGTAAAAATCCATGCCGTTTGAGGCGAGCTCATCTAGTCTCGCGAGGGCGGCAAAGAAAGTCGCGACCTCGTTTAACTGCATAATCGCGGGCTTTAATCCGGCGAGCTTCAAAGCCTGATAACCGCCAAAGCCGAGAGCGACCTCTTGATAAAGACGGTGGTCGCCGCCAGAATCGCCGGAGTAGAGCTCACCAAAGCCGGGTTCGGTAATACAAAGTAGACGAGTAGAGCCGAGGACCTTTTCTATCACATCTAGCTTTACTAGGCCGTTATTAGCCTTGATATTAACGGTGTCGAGAAAAGTAAAACCGAAATCTTTATAGTCAACTGGGATGGACTCAGTGAGATTTTCAAAAGAAAAACCGTTTTGATTATAAACTTGGCACTTTTGGTGTTGTTCGGACGGGTAAAATGGGGTGATTAAAGTCAGCGGGACATTCATCTGCTCGGCGACTCGCCGTGTATCGGCGGCAAGCACGCCGAGACCGCCACCGCCTCTGATACCGTTCTTTTTATCGTAAAGCTCAATCGTCCAATAAGTATAGGGGCGCTCTGGAGAGAGGGCCTTCTGAAGATGTTCGCGGCCGACGGCGGCGTAAAAATCATCGGTATCCTCGATGTTATCAAGCGGATGTAAGAGCTCCGGCTCTTTCGCCGGCTGGACCGCTATCTTTGTTGGTTGCTTCTCAAGTAATTTTTTCTCGTCCATAATATATTTATTATAGCATAAGCGGGATGAAATTTGAAGGGACTTGAAAAAAAGTTTGACTCGTGTTAGAATAAGATTGTTGTTGTTCTGGGGGCGGGTTGCCCGCCCCGAGTCCAATGGGGATTCGCCAAGTGGTAAGGCACTGGGTTCTGGTCCCAGCATTCGGGGGTTCGAATCCCTCATCCCCAGCCATTTTTTGTTTTAGAGTCCAAAAGGTTCCGAGCGAACGGTCCTGACCCCTGTAATATCAGCCCACTAGGTCCTAAAGTTCGGTTCGAACACGTGACGAGACCAATTAGG
>JAFWOH010000023.1 GCA_017509895.1 Candidatus Saccharimonadota bacterium | reverse complement strand
GGGTTCAGAACGTCGTGAGACAGTTCGGTTTATATCCGGCATGATCGTCAGGAATTTTGAGGAGATCTGTCCCTAGTACGAGAGGACCAGGATGGACGAACCTCTAGTGTGTCGGTTGTGGCCACCTGCTGCATTGCCGAGTAGCTATGTTCGGAAGGGATAAGCGCTGAAAGCATATTAAGCGCGAAGCCTACTCCAAGATTAGAATTCCCTAGGAGACTCCAGAAAGATGATCTGGTTGATAGGCGCAAGGTGGAAGCAGAGTAATCTGTGTAGCCGAAGCGTACTAATAGGTCCATTGCCTTTTTATGACTATTCTACCGTTCTTCTGTTTCAGAAAAACAGTAGAATAGTGGCTTAGGCCCATGACGTAACTAGCAATCGGTGCTAGAACCACCGAAGATACAATTAACAATTTCAAACATCTTTATAGACACCAATAGACGTTTTGGTTTAACCAACTTGCAGAATTATTATCTGCAAGCAAATCGCGACATGTGCGTGATTTGCTTGCCGAACTAGTTTCTGAAAAGTTGGGAAAACTCTTTTTAAAGAGTTTTCCCAAAGCGAAGCGTTAATTTGGTGTCCATAGCGCTGGGGAAATACCTGTTCTCATTCCGAACACAGAAGTCAAGCCCAGTAGCGGCGATTATACTGCAATAGCGGGAAACTAGCAAGATGCCAAATTGTGGAAAAACTGCCAGATAATGGCAGTTTTTTCTTGCAACCGATAAAAAGCTGTGCTATAATATAAATATACCTAATCGTCCGGACCCTAAAAAGGCCCGGAATATTTAATCAAAAAGGAGTGAAAATGGAAGGATTAGATTTAAAACAAATGACCGCTATGGTCAAGGTCATTTCGGAAGAAAAAGGTCTTCCGGAGGAAACCATCATTGATGTCGTACAGGCTGCTATCGCCGCTGCTTGGCGCCGCGATAATGGCGCAAAGGACATGGAGGTTCGCGCCGTCTTGGATATGAATAACGGCACCGCAAAAGTTTATGTCTCTCGCATCGTCGTAGAAGATGGGCTAGCCTACAATCCTAATACTGAGATTCCAGAGGCCGAGGCTAAAGGTAAAAAGGTTGGTGATACGGTAGAAGAAGAGCACACTGTCGAGAGCTTTGGCCGGGTTGCCTCTCAGACCGCCAAGCAAGTGGTTGTCCAAAAGCTCCGCGAGGCCGAGCGTAGCGCTGTCATGGCCGTTTATGAAGATAAAATTAACACGATTGTCACCGGTACAGTTTCAAAGGTTCTCCCTAGAATCGTCCTGATAGATCTCGGCCGCACTACCGCCGTCATGCCAAAATCAGAACAAATCGAGGGTGAGCATTTCTCGATTGGCTCACGCGTTAAAGTTCTTATTAAAAACATTGATCGCAATAACGAAAAGGGTCCTCAGCTCATCGTCACTCGTAGCTCTGCCGAGTTTATTGAACAGCTCTTCCGTCAGGAAGTTCCAGAGCTCGAGACTGGCGCCGTCGAGATTATGGGTATCGCCCGCGAGGCTGGTCGCCGCACTAAGATTTCCGTCATGACTTCCGTCCCCGGCATTGATCCGGTCGGCACCTTTGTCGGCGGTCGCGGTGTCCGCGTTCAGGCCGTCATGAATGAAATCGGTGATCGCGAAAAAATCGATATTATCGTCTGGAGTGAGAATGTTTCCGAATACATCCGCGAGGCTCTTTCCCCGGCCGAAGTCATCAAAGTTGAAGTCGAGGGCAAAAAGGCCAAGGTCTATGTTTCAGAAGAACAACAGTCCATTGCCATTGGCAAACAAGGCCAAAATGTCCGCCTCGCCTCTCGTCTCACCGGCTATGAAATCGATATTGAGCTCCAAAAGACCACTCCTAAGAAAAAGAAACAAAATGTAGAAGATTCTCTGCTTGATGCGCTCGAGGACACTACGACCGAAGAATCCGAGGAAGATTCTACTTCTGAATAAAGTTTTTGCGACCGGCGCGATTGCTTATTTTGCGCCCGGTCAAAATAATTACCGAGGCTATTACGGCGAACAAACTAAGCGCGATAATCGCGATTAAGATAATATCGCTAGCCGTAAAGCCTTCCTCTGGGCGGAACAGGCTTGCGGTATATTGAGAAGATGTACCGTACTGATAATTAATTACATTATTATTTGCCGTAGCCGCTTGAGTATAAGTTTCGCCGAGCGGTTCGGCATAAGATTCGTCGACATCTCCGACAATCGGCACCGCTATTTCCTCTGCATCAACCCGCTGTTCTATGGTTTCCACCGTCTCGGCCGGAGCCATTTCCAGAGCCTTTACTGTCTCTTTCGTTTCTGCGACCGGCTGGGGAGTTTCCTCTTGCTCCACTTGAGTCTCCTCTGCTGGCTCGCATGTCATAACATAAGAATTCGCATCCTTATATCTACAAATTGTTTTTTTATTTTCCATTTTTGTTTTTATAGCCTTTTATTCATCACCTATTATAAAGCTAATGCTATAAAAAATCAAGTAAAAAATGCCAAATTCTTTAAAAAGTCGAGAAAATCTGGCTCCAATAAGTCCGATAAGGACTTGAAGGGTCAAACACAAAGCCTACCGCGAGATGCGTAAAGGTCCCGTTTAGGATATTTTGGCGGTGCGTATCAGAGGCCATCCATGTCGCCACCACCGAGGCTGGTGAAGTCGTCGTGTTGCCGGCCGCGAGATTTTCGCCGGTCGTTCCACCATAAGATGGAATAGCACAAGCCGTACTCCATGAGCTCCCATCCGGCCGAGTATGGGAATATTTTGACATAATCTCGCCCGCCCGGATTTGCGCCGGTCCCTCACAGGCCGAGCCCCAAGAGAGCGCCCCGAGTCCGTTTCTCGCCCGCTCTTGATTAACCAAGGTCAAGACCTCGCTCTTCCATTGCTCTGTCGGCACAGGTATAACCGTCACCGTTATCTCATCGCGCCGGAGACCGTCATAAGTACCAGCGGTAATTGTCGTCGTGCCGGTTCCGACAATCTTTGGAAAACGGCACCTATCCGTAGTATAACCTAATTTCTCGCGTGCCGTAGCATAAAACCCGGCTATCACCCCGGCATTAGAGGTCTGCCAATACATATCGCCAAGCCCCGAGAGGGAACTATCTATACAGATATCCTTATCGGCGCTCTGATAAATCGTCATCGAGGTCTCATTCCAAAGCTCGCCAGACGGCACATTCCCGGAGGAAGCCCGCTCCGTCGCCTGTGCTACCGTCCCGAGAATATAAGAATAACTACCACTGGTATTTGGCACATCATCAGAACCAGCTCCGCTCGAACCTCCGCCTACGGCTCCAGAATCGCCACCACCATATCCACCAATCGAGCCGCTTGTCGGGCTGACCGAACCATTTTTTACTGCCTCCAGATATTC
Organism: Candidatus Saccharimonadota bacterium; assembly: GCA_017509895.1. Taxonomy (GTDB): domain Bacteria; phylum Patescibacteriota; class Saccharimonadia; order Saccharimonadales; family Saccharimonadaceae; genus Nanosyncoccus. The sequence goes on along the minus strand of JAFWOH010000023.1, from coordinate 2,581 downwards.
TGTCACCGAATCTATCATCTGCACCTCAGAATCTTCCCCCTCTATAACATCACTCCGCTCCGAAACTACGCGCAGGGTCGTTTCTTTTGGCAACCAAATTGCCCCCGCAATCAAAACCCCGGCCACTAAAATCGCCGCCGCATTTATTGAAAGCAGAATCTTTGTCTTGGTCTGTTTCAGCATCACCGATGCCATCTAATCCTCCACTTTTCCATAATTCTAGTTTACCATAAGTACCTACAAATAACAAGCAAAATCCCAAAACAATTAAAATAAACATAAACTTGTTAAATTTACAAATGTATAAATTACTGCTTATCAAAAATAAAAAAATATAGTATAATATTCCGCAGTAGGTTAAATGTTACCTTTTAATATAGATTAGCAAGTCGGCCTAAGTATTTTGAAAAGGAGGAAATAATTATGAACGCAGAAGTCGTCAGACAGATTGAGCGTCTTGGGCTTCGAGATCCGCTCGAAAATATTTCAGCAGAATTCCCGGCGGACTATTATGATGTCCATGTCAGACATCTAGTAGAAGACGCTAGGAGATGGGTGGCGGCTCGCGAACAGGGGTCAAACGAATACGATTCGACTCCCGAGGCCATCGCAGAAATCAAGGCCCAGCTCATCAAAAACGGTGCTAGCAAGGAATTTATGGAAAGTCCAGAATGGTGGGGAAGATTAGAAAAGCTTCTTAAAAACCCCGGAGTAGTTGGCGTAATGCATGAAGGTGGTATGGAGTCTAGATTCCTTGCACCCCTCTTGCTCGCAATGCCGAGTAGTATGGCCCTCGAGCCGGCCTTTTTACATGGCCTGACCATCGACCTTAAGTATGAGGAAATCACGGCGGACGATGTCTATTTCGAGACGGTGCGTCGAGAAGATTTATTTAAGTACATCCGTATGCGCACAGCTTTTTCTGGAGACATCCTTAAGATTATCCAGCCCGAGAAGTCTGTCTTTTATAGTTGTGGTCGGATGTTCACTACTAGATTCATCACCCCCTTAAAAGACAGCCAGCACGCGGTTTGTACAGATATCGACCCGACGGTTAAAGCAGAGGCGCTTTTCCCGGTCTCATCGGTCCGCAGTCATTATGCCGTCTTTAATAATCATAATGAGACATTCGTCGAGAAAAGGTTCGTAAAGAATGCCGAATTCGCCGAGAATCTCGGCCATCTGATTTACACCTTCACCGAAGAACATTATGCCGCAACTAACGATTTTATGGTAAAAGCTATTTCCACTATGAAATCCGGTGGTGTCATGGTCTTTGATTTAAATTGTGCTCATCATGATTGGGAAAAATTGCTCCTGCCGATGGCTTGGGCAAGAGGTCAGGTCACGATGACTTTCTTAAAAGACAATCAGACCGTAAAAGAGTTTGTAAAAGACAAGCTCTTAAAAGACGCGCCGGTCGAGCAGCTCGTCTCAAAAGACATTGTCATTCGCGGTCAGGATATCGGTGTGGTCTTTGCCGCCATTCGTTCATAATCCTAGCACATTAAATCGCCCGATTTTTCGGGCGATTTTTCTTGTTTTTTCATTCCGTCTATGCTAAACTATTATCAAATAGGAGGAATATGCAAATCGTCAATATTTTATTAGTTTTATCCGGCGCACTCGCTTTATCTTCGGGTCTAGTCGTTTTCTTTGGCTCGGTTAAAAATCGTAAAGGCGCCGCCTTTGCTTATCTGATGGCCATGCTTGGCGCGGCCGCATGGGCCTTTTCGATGTTTGCTTTCCTCCGTACCGAGCCGGGCGATCTCGGCCGGGCTAAAGTCTGTTTGATTATTATGTATGTTTCTACCTTAGTAGACACGATTATGCTCTTCCTCTATGTTGGCTGGCGCCGCAAGGTTACTTGGCTTTTCGCCGGCATCTTCCTCATGCTCATGGTCTGGCTATCTATTTCTTTAGCTATTGATTCTAGCCGTCTCTTTGCCGAGATCACTTTAGACCGTACAGCCGGCAATTCCGTCACCTTCGCGAATACCTTCTATATGGTTGCTTATATGATTATTTGTGGTGCTTCGGTTTTGGCCTTTACGATTGCGGCGATAGTCGCAACCGCCAAGGCGCGTAATCGCCAAGAAAAACAAGGCACGCTCATCCTCCTCATCGGTCTCTTGATTGCCGGTGGCCTCGGTGGGTTCTTTGACCTATTTTTACCACTTCAGGGTAATTACAGCCTCATTTGGATTGGCCCGGTAGCCACCGCCACCGCCATCCTGTTCTATTATTATGCGATTCTAAAATATCGCCTCGTCTCGATTTCTTCGCGCTGGCTAAAGGTGTTTTCTTATATCACCTTAATGGCCATCGTCGTGACGATTTATTTCATCCTCTTCTTTGCTCTCTTCTTCGCTATTTTCCGCTCCACCTCCCCTTCGCTCGAGATTATCATGCTAAACTTCTTCATGGTTATTGCCATCCTGCTGTTTACCCCCGCTATTAGCGAGATTACCGCCTTCGCTCGCTCGCTCATCTATACCACTCGCCTCGATTTGCCTTACCTTACTAAAAAATTGACCGGCATGATTGGTCAAAAGGCCACACTCTCTAATTTATCTGGTTT
>JAFWOH010000003.1 GCA_017509895.1 Candidatus Saccharimonadota bacterium | reverse complement strand
TATTCTGGAGATGTCCTATATACTGTCCTATCTAATCCTAGTTGTTCTACCTATACTATCGTCTATAATGCTAATGGTGGTACAGGAGAAATGGATAACCAGACTATTAATGTAGGACAAGCTACTACTCTAAGTGAAAACGCTTTCACGCGAGAAGGCTATACCTTCCTTGGTTGGTCTAATACCGCAGATGGTAAGACAGGTACTGCAGTAGATGGTATCGGAACAGTAGATGATGTAGACTATGAAGATGAAGCCTCCGTTACTGACATATCAGGCTTTAATACTACTAAGACTCTTTATGCTATTTGGGAAGTTACCGCAGATGGTGATATGCAGACATGGACAGGATGTTCTTCCTTAAACTCTGGAGATACAGTAAAACTTAAAGACTTAAGAGACGGCACCATTTATAATGTCAAGAAGTTCGGTGATGAATGTTGGATGACCGATAATCTTATTCTTGGTTATGACAAAGGCTACGCCTTAACCTCTGAACTTACTAATATTCCAAACAATGATGACGGGACGCTTAGTGATAACGGTACTTATTATCTTCCGCAAGCGGGTTACAGTGGAGCTTTAAATAGTCCTTCTACGACTGGCTCAGCAACTTTTGACGGTAATACCAGATTAAATCAAGCTCATGTCCAATATCGCGCCCAAGGTTCAAGTGGTGATGTAGGTAGCTCTGGCACCCTCGAGCAAAGTACAGGCTATTATAGCTTCTACGCAGTTACTCTTGGCTTTTCATATTTCAACGATGGCAAGTCCTCTGGCACTTCAACAAGAGACATTTGCCCAAAGGGTTGGCGAATGCCAACTAGTGATGCTGGCTCGAAATCTTGGCAGTACTTCTACGACACTTTGAACGGTGGCTCTCTTTCAAATATGATTAACAATGCCTCATTCTTGTACTCTGGATACTACCAAGATTTTCAGCTACACGGTGTTAATTCAAATGGTGCTTGGTGGTCTTCTACTATCAGTACCGCTTACAACGGTTATCAATTGTACTTGGACTCGAATGGCAATGTCTATCCGCAACTCAGCACTAGCAAATACTATGGATTTGCTACGCGTTGTGTGGCGCAGAATAATTATACGGTGAGCTATAATGCTAATGGTGGCACCGGGGTGGCGAGCAAGGCGAGTGATAGTATTTATGAAACCGGTGAGATTACTACGGCAGGGCAGGGGACGCTAGCAAGAGAAGGCTATAACTTCCTCGGCTGGAGCCTTGATAAAAATGCCACCTCGGCCACCTACGCCGCTAATTCGTCCATAGATGTCCAAACCCTCATCTCCGCCGCCGGCTCCCCCGCCTCCGGCAGCACCATCACCCTTTATGCCGTTTGGGAAAAAGCTCCCGATGGCGATATGCAAACTTGGACTAGCTGTGCCGCTCTCTCTGAAGGGCAAGAGGTAAAACTCCGTGATACCCGGGACAATAAAGTCTATGCCGTGAAGAAACTCCCCGATGGTAAATGCTGGATGGTCCAGAATCTAACTCTCGGCGATAGTAACTCCACCGCCGCCCAACGCACCCTCACCAGCGCCAATACCAATATCGACAACAACACCACCTACTACCTCCCGCCCGCCGGCAAACAAGGCAGCATCACCAGCAGCTCCACCTTGACAAGTAATACTGCAGCAAACTTTGGCACGAGCAATGACAACCAAGCCAAGACTCAATTTAGAACAAAAAACAGTAGCATCATTAACGACAGCGATACTGGCTATTATAACTTCTATACTGCTACGCTAGGCTACTCATATTATCAAACAAGTGGTAGCGGAGCTGGTGTATCCCAAGGTTCCTCCACTCGTGACATTTGCCCATCTGGCTGGAGACTGCCAAAGACTACAGATAGCGGTACAAATGTTACGACTACAGGCTCCGCAAACGACTTTACCTATCTAGCCCGTCAGTATAGTACTAGTGGTTGGAGCGGTTCGGCGACGGGTACTAGTGGCTCTGGTTATTATAATAATACTAACGCAGTAAAAGGCCCGATGTATACGAGTGTAGCTGCAAATGGAAACAACTATGCCGGTTTCTCTTACTCAGGCCTCTGGGATGGTACGAATACTAGCGCAAGCAATGTTGGTTCCGACGGGCGCTACTGGTCCTCCTCGGTATACAGTACCTACTACGGTTACCTCCTATACTTCGATTCGTCGGGTGTGTACCCCCAGTTCAACCAAGGCAAGTACTTCGGGGTCGCTGTACGCTGCATAGCTAAAGAGACCATGCAGGAATTCCAGTCCAGCGAGCTCACGAGCGTCGGGGACTCTAAGACCCTAATAGACGCAAGAGACGGCAAAGAATACACGGTCAAGAAACTGCCGGATGGGAAGGTCTGGATGACACAGAATCTGACTATTGGCTCAGACGGCGCAAAAACCCTAACCTCGGCAGATACCAACATCGACAACAATACCACCTATTACCTCCCCCCAGCTGGCATGCAAGGAGACATCACCAGTAGCTCCACCTTGACAAGTAATACTGCAGCAAACTTTAGTACGAGCGACGATAACCAAGCCAAGACTCAATTTAGGACAAAGGACTCTAGCATTACCAACGACTCCGATACTGGTTATTATAACTTCTATACTGCTACTTTAGGCTATTCATACTATCAGACAAGCGGTAGTGGAGCTGGTATATCTCAAGGCTCCTCCACAAGAGACATCTGTCCGAAAGGATGGAGATTACCAAAAACCACTGATGCCGGCACGACCGTTTCCGTAATCACTTCTGCAAACGACTTTACTTATCTTACTCGCCAATATAGTACCGCTAACTGGAGTGGTACGGCTACGAACTATGATTATAATACGAAAAATAGTACGGCTCTTACCGGCATCCACACCGGAGCAGCCGCAAACGGAAACAGCTATGCCGGTTTCTCTTACGCAGGCGTCTGGAGTGGTAAGGATACTAGCGCGAGCGGCGTTGGTTCCGCCGGGTTCTACTGGTCCTCCTCAGTATACGGTACCGACCGCGGTTACTACCTATACTTCAATTCGTCGTATGTCCGCCCCCAGAGCAACGACTACAAGTTCAGCGGGTACGCTGTACGCTGCATAGCTAAGTAGTAATGAACTCCCCCCCTTGAAAGCAGACACTAATTTTCAAGTATACCTTAGAAGTAGACACCGCTTATGATATAATATAATCATGGAAGATAAATTTAAAGACTGGGTTTTAAAACAGCTCGAGAGCGAGCTCCCCTCCGCCGATGTCGAACGGGCGATGGACTATGCGGACGACCTCCTTCATGGCCTCAAGACTTTTCGGACATACCCTCAGGGCGTGGTGATTTATGGTTCTGCCCGCACTAAGCCGAATGAAAAATACGCAGTAAAGGCCCGCGAGCTGGGCGGTCTGCTCGCTAGGAACGGCCATGCCGTCATCACCGGCGGTGGCCCCGGCATTATGGAGGCGGCCCATCATGGCGCCTTTGAATATGGCGGTCGCACCATCGGCCTCAATATCGAGCTTCCCCATGAACAACACATCAACCCCTATGTAACAGACCAACTAGAGTTTAAATACTTTTTCGCCCGCAAGGTCATGCTTGCCATGAGCGGGAAGGTCTATGTCTTTTTCCCGGGCGGCTTCGGCACGCTCGATGAGCTTTCCGAGATTCTCGTCCTGATGCAGGAGGGAAAGATGCCGAAGATGCCGGTTTTCCTCTTTGGCAAGTCCTATTGGCGCGGCCTTGATAAGTTTTTCCGCACCCGTCTCTATAAGGATAAAATGATTCAGTACAACGACCTCAATATCTATAAAATGACCGATAACATCCGGGACATCGCCAATGCCGCCAATAAAATCGGCCATTCTAAAGTTGGCGAAAACCTTTATGACATCCTCACCGTCCATAAATAGGAAGACTTGTATTTTTCCCAAAAATTACCTATAATTAAATGGATGAATATTACACGCGAGGAAATCAATCATCTTGCTGAGCTGTCTAATTTTGACCTAGAAAGTCAGGAAAAAGAGGCTCTGAGTGGTGATTTAGAAAACATTATTAAATACATCTCGGAGCTAGACAGCCTCGATACGGAAGGTGTCGAGCCGACTTATCAGGTCTTTGAAATGGAAAATATCTGGCGCGAAGATGAAATAAAAGCACAGGATGCAGACCGCGCCGCGCTACTAAAAACCGCCCCAGAGCTTCATAATAAGCCCGGCGTAGAAGATTATCAATTAAAAGTTCCAAAGGTATTATAAGATGAAGATTGCAGATAAAACCACTTCGGCGGTCTCCATGGTTAAAGAGGCCCTAGAAAAAGCCAAGCAATATGAAGATTATCATATCTTCGTCAGTTTGAATGAAGAAAATGCCCTGAAAAAGGCCAAGGAGATTGATGAAAAAATCGCTCGCGGCGAAAACCCCGGCCTTCTCGCCGGCGTCCCCTATGCCCTGAAGGACAACTTCTTAAGTGAGGAGGGAAATACCACCGCCTCTAGTAAAATCCTCGAGCCCTTTCATGCCCCTATCACCGCGACCGCGGTCGAAAAGCTAGAAAAAGAGGGCGCGATTATGCTCGGCCGGGTTAATCTTGATAGTTTTGCTCATGGCTCCTCGACGGAAAATTCTTATTTCGGCCCGACTAAAAATTCTAAGGATAAGACCCGCGTGGCTGGCGGCTCTAGCGGTGGCTCCGCCGTCTCTGTCGCTCTTGATATCGTCCAGTTCGCCACCGGTACAGACACCGGCGGCTCCATCCGCCAGCCTGCCTCGTTTAACGGCGTCTATGGCTTTAAGCCCACCTATGGCACAATCAGCCGCTATGGCGTCGTCGCGATGGCGAGTAGCCTCGACTGCGTCGGTTTCTTCGCGAGCGACCCAGAGGACATTGACCTCTTAATGACCATCTGCTCCGGGCAAGACCCAAAGGATCAGACGACTTTGCCAGATTTCTACGACCAGCAAATTGGTGACCCGCGGAGGGCTATTCGGGTGATGCGTGCGGGGTCCCCGGGAGCGGAGCTTGGGGAAGGGGCCCCAAGCGACGATTCATGGGGAAGCACGCAGCAGGACCCGAATACCCCAGCGACGAGCCAATTTGCAGCTCAAAAGATTGGCATCGTCAAAGACTTCGATAAGGGCCTTTCGCCCGAAATCAAACAGGCCTACGAACAGGAAATTGAGACCCTAAAAGAACAGGGCTATGAGATTGTCGAGCTAGACATGCCGACGCTAAAATATGCCCTCCCGGTCTATTATATTATCCAGCCCGCCGAGGTCGCCTCTAATCTCTCTCGCCACGACGGCATCAGATACGGCTTTCGCGCCGAGAATATCGAGAGCCTAGAGGACATTTATGGCAAATCTCGCTCTGAGGGCTTTATGCCAGAGAATAAGCGTAGAATTATGATTGGTAACTTCGTGCTTTCTAGTGGTTTTTATGATGCTTATTTCTTAAAGGCCGCAAAAGCCCGGACTCTGATTATCAAAGAATATGACGAGGCCTTTGAAAAATGCGATTTTATCCTCACCCCTGTTTCTCCAAATCCCGCCTTTAAGCTTGGCGAAAAGGTGAGCGACCCACTTTCGATGTATATGGAAGATGTCCTCTCTGTCCCGCTTAACCTCGCCGGCCTCCCCGGCCTTGCCTTCCCAGTCGGAAAGACAGCGGATGGCCTAGACCTCGGGCTTCAGCTCGTCGGCCCCCGGAGGAGTGATAAAAGACTCTTAACCTTTGCTAAAGAATTAAAGGAGCAAAAATGAACGGAACTATTCTCGCTCTCGTGATTGCCATTCTCGTCGTCGGGATTTTTATCTTCGTGGCGATTACTTTGAGCCAAAATCGTCATCACGGTTTTAACAGGGAGGAATATCAGTCCAGCTTCCTCGCCATTACGAGTAGCCTTAAAAAGGAATCTCCCGATTCGGCCAATATGGCCATCGTCAAGGCAGATAAGTTATTAGATCAGGCCCTTATCGAAACCGGCATCCCCGGAAAGACCATGGGCGAGCGCTTAAAAAAGCTTCATGGCCGTCTCTCAGATGAAAATGGTGTCTGGGCTGCGCATAAAATGAGAAATCAAATCGCCCACGAGACTAATTATAGCGCGAGCTATAATGATGCCCGCCGCGCCCTCGCCGCCTATAAAAGTGCATTAAAAGATTTAGGAGCAGTATGAAATATGAAATTACCATTGGCATCGAATGCCATGTCCAATTAAAAACTAAGACTAAGCTCTTTTCCGAGGTCGATAACGACGCGCGGGACAAGGAGCCAAACTCTTGTGTCTCTCCGGTCGACTATGCTCTCCCCGGCATGCTCCCGCGTCTAAATAAAGAGGCTGTAAAGCTGGCCATCAGAGCTGGTTATGCTCTAAATTCTAAAATAAATCTCTATTCCCGTTTTGACCGCAAGCATTATTTCTATCCAGATTTGCCAAAGGGCTATCAGATTTCTCAATTTTATCATCCGATTATCGGCGAGGGATATATGGAGCTTCCGAATGGCACAAAGGTCCGCATCGAGCATGCCCACATGGAGGAAGACGCCGGTAAACTCACCCATTTTGGCAGCTATTCTCTAGTAGATTTAAACCGCGCCGGCACCCCGCTGATTGAAATCGTCTCCATGCCAGACATCCATTCCGCCGCCGATGCGCGTGATTATTGTAAGGAGCTCTGGCGCGCGATGACCTATGCCGGCGTGACCTATGGCGACCTTTATAATGGCAATATGCGTTTTGATGTCAACATCTCTCTGGCAAAGCCCGGGGCAAAAGAGCTTGGCCGCCGCGCCGAGATCAAAAATCTCAATTCTTTCCGCTCTGTCGAGCGCGCCGTCGAATATGAATACGACCGCCAAAGTAAAATTCTAGACGAGGGCGGGACCGTTAAACAGGAGACTCGTGGCTGGAGCGACGCCAGCGGCAAGACGACTTCCCAGCGCTCTAAAGAGGAGGCACAGGATTATCGCTACATGCCCGAGCCGGACCTCCCCCCGCTCCGCCTCACCGAAGATTTTGTCAAAGAGGAGCAGGATAAGGTTCCTCTCCTCCCGCGTGATTACCGCAAGTCTTTCAAGGGCAAGCTCCCGGAGGATACGCTAGAGGTTCTACTTGACTATCAGCCCTTGATGGATTCATTGTCAAAAGTAAAAGATGTCAAAAGAATTAGCAATTTATACGCCAGCGTCCTCCTCGCCGAGGAAAAATCTTATGAGATGCTAAATGATTTGCCTAGCGCGAAACAGCTAGACGACCTCGCCGAGATGGCCGAAAAACAGGAGCTCTCAAGTACCGGCATGAAAGAAGTCTTCATGAAGCTCTTTGACCCCCAGATGAAAAATAAAGCCACGAGGGATATTGCTAAAGAATTAAATGTTATTCAGGAAAATGATACCGGCGCTCTCGAGAAGATTGTTGATGAGGTTTTGAGCGACCCGGCCTGTGCCAAGGCTATTGCTGACTATAAATCTGGCCAAGAAAAAGTCCTCGGTTTCCTCGTCGGCCAAGTCATGAAAGCAAGTAAAGGCAAGGCCAATCCGGGCACCGCCGGACAGATTCTTAAAGAAAAGTTAGCATAATTTGAAAAAACTATGTTATAATGAAATAAGTCTAAAAATATTTTTAATGTAAGAAAGAGCTAAGGAGTTTATGGCTGAAGTAAAAGATTTATCAAAATTTAGAAATATTGGTATTATTGCCCATATTGATGCGGGCAAGACCACCACTAGCGAGGCGATTCTTTATCGCACCGGTTTAAAACATAAAATTGACCTCGTCAAAGGCGACACCGGCGGTGCCACGACCGACTGGATGGAACAGGAAAAGGAGCGCGGTATTACCATTACCTCCGCTGCTGTTACCGCCTATTGGAAGGGCCATCAGATTAATATTATCGATACCCCGGGCCACATCGATTTCACCGCCGAGGTAGAGCGTAGCTTGAGAGTGCTCGATGGCGCCATCGTCGTTTTCGACGGCAAGATGGGCGTCGAGGCTCAGAGCGAGACGGTCTGGCGCCAGGCTACTAAATACGGCGTCCCACGCATCTGTTTCGTTAACAAAATCAACCAGATTGGTGGTGATTTTTACAAATCCCTTGACTCTATTCACAAGCGCCTTTCTAAGAATGCCGTCGCGATTCATCTCCCGATTGGTTTTGAAAAGACCATCTGCGGTGTCGTCGATCTTATTGATATGAAGGCCTACACCTATAAAGATTATGCCGACCATGAATTGACCGTCGGTGAAATCCCAGAAGATATGCTCGAGAAGGCTAAAAACGCCCGCTCCATGCTTGTCGAAGAGGCGGTTCAGGCCGATGAAGCCTTGATGGAAAAATTCTTCTCCGAGGGCGAGGATGCCATTACCGTTGATGAATTAAAGAAGGCCTTGAGAAAGCGCGTTCTTGATGGCGATTTCTTCCTCGTCACCGGTGGCGATGGCCGCGGCGTGATTGTTGAGAAGGTTCTCGACCTCTGCGCTGATTATCTCCCAAGCCCGCTTGATCGTGATCAGGGCCAAATCGTCGGTACCGATCCAAAGACCGGCGATGAAGTCATCAGAAAGGCCGATGATTCCGAGCCTTTGACTGCTCTCGCCTTCAAGATTGCTACCGACCCCTTCGTTGGCAAGCTCATCTTCATCCGCGTCTATGCTGGCGTACTTAAATCTGGTTCTTACATCTTAAATGCCACTACCGGCAATAAAGAGCGTGTCGGCCGTATCGTCCGCATGTTCGCCGATAAGCGCGAGGAAATTAATGAGGTTACCGCCGGTGATATCGCCGCTGTCGTTGGTCTCAAGGATACTACTACCGGTACTACCCTTTGTGACCCGGCCCACCCGATTCACCTTGAAAGTATCGAATTCCCAGAACCACCGGTCTCTATCGCCGTTGAGCCAAAGACTAAGTCCGATCAGGAAAAAATGGCCCTTGGCCTCTCTAAGCTCGCCGAGGAAGACCCGACTTTCCGCGTCCATACCGACGAGGAAACCGGCCAGACTATCATCTCCGGCATGGGTGAACTCCATCTTGAAATTATTATCGATCGTCTCAACAAGGAGCATGGCGTCGAGGCCAATACCGGCGCTCCGCAGGTCGCCTACCGTGAAACTATCCGCTCCACCGCCGAGGCTCAGGGTAAGCACATCAAGCAGTCTGGCGGTCGCGGTCAATATGGTGATGTCTGGATTAAGTTTGAGCCAAATGAGCCGGGCAAGGGCTTCGAGTTTATCGATATGATTAAGGGCGGTGTCGTCCCTCAGGAATATCGAAAGCCTGTCCAGCAGGGTGTCGAGGAGACCTTAAACGGCGGTGTTATCGCCGGCTATCCGGTCGTTGATGTCAAGGCTACACTCTATGACGGTTCTTACCATGATGTCGACTCCTCCGAGCTTGCCTTTAAGCTCGCCGGCTCTCTAGCTACCCGCGAGGGAATCAAGAAAGCCTCTCCGGTCCTGCTTGAGCCTGTTATGAAGCTCGAAGTCACCACTCCTGAGGAGTTCATGGGTGATGTGATTGGCGATATCAACTCTCGTCGTGGCCGCATCGATGCCATGGAGGATCTCGCCGGCGGCGCAAAGCTCATCAAGGCCTTCTGCCCGCTCGCCAATCTCTTTGGCTATACTAGCGACCTTCGCTCGATGTCTCAGGGCCGCGCTGCGAGCAGCATGGAGCTCTTCGCCTACGAGGAAGTCCCGCCCAATGTCGCACAGGAAATCATAGAAGAAAGAAATAGCAAATAAAACCATGAAAAATCCCCGGGATAATTCCCGAGGATTTTTTGAGATTGTTTTTCTAGCTTATTTACGCCATAAACGGTTAGGCGAAAGCCCCGCCGCCTCTAAGGCCTGATTCCAAGAACCAAACCTTGTGGCGTATGTGGTACTACTAGGCATGCTACTGTCGAATCTGATATCTTTCGACGTTGGTGTCCGACCTAGACTTCTAGCCTTTGCTTTTAATATTTCGATTAACTCCTCATCGCTCTTGGATTTACTAGAAAGACTCGCTGCTTCCAAGACTTTATTCCAAGAACCAAATTTGCTAATATATGTATGATAACTAGGCATGCTACTGTCGGATTTGATATCCCTCTTCGTTGGTGTCCGGCCTAAACTTTCAGCCTTTGCTCTTAAAAGAGTAATTAATTTCTCATCTGCACAATTGAATCGATGATTGACTAAGAGTCCAGCTGCCTCTAAGGCCTGGTTCCAAGAATCAAACCTCTTGGCATATGTGGTGCTACTAGGCATGCTACTGTCGAGCTTTATATCTTTCTCCGTTGGTGTCCGACCCAAACTTTTGGCCTTTGCTTTCAATAGCTCAATTAACTTCTCATCGCTAATACGATACCGATTAATCAGAAGCCCAGCCATTCTCAATGCCTTTTTCCAAGAACCAAACCTACGAGCGTATATAGAGACATTAGGCATATTGCTGTCGAGTCTAATATCGTTCTTCATTGGTGTCCGGCCTAAACTTTCGGCCTTTGCCTTTAACAAGTCAATTAGCTCCTTATCTGTGCGTCTATACTGGCTGGGTGAAAGCCTTGCTGCTTCTAACGCCTTATTCCAAGAGCCAAACCTGTTGGCATATGTGTCGCTACTAGGCATGCCGTTGTCAGAATCAACATCTTTCTTTGTTGGCGTCCGGCCTAAACTCTTGGCCTTCGTCTGTAAGAGCTCTATTAGCTCCTCGTCCGAGTAACGGCAAAACCCTGCATTTTCTAAAATCTGCAGTATATCAACCTGCCTCTCTTTAAATTTTGAGGTGTTGATATTAAGCTTGTAAGGCTCCTTGATGGTACTGTTACCATACTTTTTCAGGCAGTCTTCGAACTCCTGTTTCATTCTCTTAATCTGTCTTAATCTTTCGACGTTGCCGACGAAGTCTAATACTAAAACTTCATCTTTATTATCTGCCCGTCTCAGTCCTCGACCAAGCTGTTGAAGGATAATCCTTGTTGACTGGGTAGTCCTCAAGAATACTATGACGTCCGTGCTAGGAACGTCGATACCTTCATTGAGAAGATCTACAGCACAAATCGACTTTACGACCCTGTTGCGGAACGAATCAAGTCTAGCGGTTCGTTTTTCTACACTTAGCGATGAATGAATTACTACTGCGTCCATCAGCTTCGCGAAACGCTCAGCATGCTCAATCGTCTGGCAGAAGATTACCGTCGTCGCATTAGGGCGAAAGCTAAGCTTTTCTTTGATTACCTTTGCAATCTCTTCGTCCCGCTTTGGAACAAAGAACTCGCGGTTAAGCCGAGCTACCGATAAAGTTTCTCCGCTCTCCGAGACCTTCTTCAGCTCATCGAGCCTTTCCTCTAAATCGTCAAGCTCTATAACGTGGTTAACTCTTGCGAGCCATCCATCAAGAATTGCTTCGTAGAGTGAATAGCTGTACACTGTCTCCTCGAAGATATCCTCGATGTCCAGTCCGTCCATCCGCCCTGGTGTTGCTGTTAATCCGAGTAAAAACTCCGGCTTAAAATAAGTAACCGCCCTACGGTAGGTTACCGCCTGCGAATGGTGAGCTTCGTCTACGATAACGTAGTCGAACTCTTTTGGATCGAATTCTTTACGATGTAAATATACAGATTGTAAATTAGCAAACAGAAAATCAGTCCGATGAGTCGCCTTCTCGTTTGTATTATACATCCCGTAGCTATATTCATCGCCGAATTCTCCCCTGAAAACTTCCTTGATCTGGCCGAGAATATCGGCCGAGTGGCATAAGACTAGCACTCGCGCGTTCGGGTTGTCTTTCAAAAACTCCTTCACGTCAAAGACTGCGGTCAAGGTTTTTCCGAGACCAGATGCCATGACGACCAGAGCTTTTTTCTTGCCTTCCTTACGTGCTTTTGTTAAAGCCTCTAAACACTCTATCTGGTACTTCCTAGGTATTTTTGCCATAAATACATCCCCCTTCCATTGTTAACCTGCTAGAAAAATCAAATCTCCCTATAATTATACCACTTTACGCCCAAAAAGTCAAATTGCTAAAGCTAGAAAAATACTACATTAAAAATCTCCACTAATAGGGAGATTTTTACTTGCTAAATCTGTAAAATAGCGCTATAATATAAACAATATTAACTAACATCAAGCTAGAAAAACTCCATTCTTCCGAGGTTATCTAGCAAGAAAGGAATATACATTATGGCAGAAGCCAAAAATGAAGGTCTAAAAATCCGTATCCGCCTCAAGGCCTATGATCACCGCGTCATTGACCAGAGCGCAAAGCAAATCGTCGATACCGCTATCCGTACCGGCGCCAATGTTAGCGGCCCGGTTCCGCTCCCGACTAAGCGCTCTACCTTTACGGTCGTAAAAAGCCCGCATGTCTATAAGACCGGCGGTGAAGCCTTTGAGATGAAGGTTCACAAGCGCTTGATTGACATCACCAATGCCACTCCGAAGACCATCGATTCTCTCCAGAATCTCTCTCTTCCGGCCGGCGTCGATGCAGAAATCCGGATGTAATTACAATAAAAAGACCGGGGCAAAAGCCCCGGCTTTTTTATAAAGTGCTACGATGTTGCGCCCGCTTTGCGTTATTTTGTTTGGGGTGTGTTGGGTATGTGGGGCGCAGTGGAGCTCTATATCTCTATCACCTCCTTCCATTTTTGAGATACATAGTCTTTGCCTCCCGGAAGGAGATCAATCGGCATCAACATCATGGCTTGGTCAGTTACAGAGTCCGATACCATGATAGTGTTGCCTTCTATGTCTCTCACTACGCGACCAAAACTTGTCCTGAGCCGCCTTTCGAGCAACGACTGTACCTCATAAATGAACGAGTTATAATTTGCTCGGTCATAGATGAGAAGCAAATAATCGGTAAACTCAAAGCAAGGGTCGTCTTCCATTACGATCATTCCGGTACGCTCTTGGAGTAATCGTGGTGCATCGAGTGTTAGTCTCACCGGCAAGAAGCCTTTATAGCGAGCTTCGAGCCCCAGCGGGTCTCGGAAATCAACACCGCTATGCATCGCCACCTGAAACCAATTTTGAAGTGGCTCACGTACCGGAATATATCCCGGGAGTTCAAGTCCGAACTTCACCCAAGGCCCTTTCGTTATTATGCACGAAGAATCCTCAAATGAAGATGCTCCTAAAAACTCTTGAAATCTCCTCCGCTTCCGAAAGACGATTCGGCCGTCCTCACCCAAGATTAAATCCTCGCGGTAGAGTTTATGGGCTTCATCGTTCACTAAAACTACCTTATCATACATAATTTACCCTCCCTTCATTTTTTGTATGACAACTTAACCATTATAACACCAAAATCCTTAAAAATCAAGCGTTTTTCCTCTTGAAAAACCGAAAGAAGTACGCTAAAATAGATGTAAGAGTCTGGAGCTGGTTATTATTAGTGCTACCAGGCGGTAAATAAAGGAGAATAAAAGAATGGCAGAATTTGACCGTTCCAAGCCGCACATTAATGTCGGCACCATGGGCCACGTCGACCATGGTAAAACTACCCTTACCGCTGCAATTACTGCGGTACTCGCGAAGAAACTTCCGAGCGACGTAAACAAACCGGTCGCTTACGACCAAATCGATAATGCCCCTGAGGAAAAGGCTCGTGGTATTACCATCGCCACTTCTCACCAGGAGTATGAATCAGAAAAGCGTCACTACGCCCATGTCGATATGCCGGGCCACGCTGACTACATTAAGAACATGATTACCGGTGCTGCCCAGATTGATGGTGCTATCCTCGTCGTCGCGGCGAATGATGGTCCGCTTCCGCAGACCCGCGAGCATGTCCTTCTTGCCCACCAGGTAAACGTTCCGAAGATCATCGTCTTCCTAAACAAGATGGACCTTGCTGATCCTGAGCTCGTCGAGCTCGTCGAGATGGATGTTCGTGAGCTTCTCAATAAATATGGCTTTGATGGTGATAATGCCCCGATTATCAAGGGTTCCGCTACCAAGGCTCTCGAGGGCGATCCTGAAAATGAACAGGCTATCATGGATCTCGTCAAGGCTATGGACGAATACTTTGACATTCCTGAGCACGATCTTGACAAGCCGTTCCTCATGCCTATTGAGGATGTCTTCTCGATTAAAGGTCGTGGTACTGTTGCCACCGGTCGTATCGAGCAGGGTGTTGTAAAGCTTAACGATGAAGTTGAAATTGTCGGTCTTCGCGATACTCAGAAGTCCGTCGTCACCGGTATCGAGGCCTTCCACAAGACTCTCGATCAGGGTCAAGCTGGCGACAACGCTGGTCTCCTTCTTCGCGGTATTGAGCGCGATCAGATTGAGCGCGGTCAGGTCATCGCAAAGCCGGGTACTATCACCCCACATACTGAGTTTGAGGGCGAGGTTTACATCCTTAAGAAAGAAGAAGGCGGCCGCCACACTCCGTTCTCCAAGGGTTACAAGCCACAGTTCTACTTCAGAACTACCGATGTTACCGGCGAAGTTGAGCTTCCGGCCGACAAGGAAATCGTCATGCCTGGCGATACCGTTACCTTCAAGGTCAAGCTTCTTGCCCCAATCGCTATGAACAATAATGATCGCTTTGCTATCCGCGAAGGTGGTAAGACCGTCGGTTCTGGCGTCATCACTAAAATCATCAAATAAAATATATAATATCAAATATCAAACCAAAGCTAGGACATGTGCCTAGCTTTGGTTTAGTACTAGGTTTCTTTCGTTGGGGCTTTCTTTCCGAAAGAAAGCCCCAATTATTAAAAAATTCTCCCCTAAAACGGGGAGATTTTTTATTAGAGCGATAAAAGAAATACCGCTCCTAAAAGTAAAAATATTGCAGCAAACAATGTACTCATGAATTCTATTAGTAACATGCTAATGCCCCCCTTCTTTTCTTAAAGAACTACTGTTACATACATTATATCATAGGATAAGCGGAATGTCAACACGAAAATTTAGACATAAACTATGATATAATAGTTATATGACTTTAACTGCGAAGTTCAAGAAAAAGTTTTACTTCATCGCGGCGGGGTATTTCCGTTTTTTTGCCAACCATGCCCTAAAGCGTTGGCATCCTCAGATTATCGCGATTACCGGCTCCGTCGGTAAGACCACGATGCTACATCTAATCGAGACCCAGCTAAAAGATAAGGCCCATTATTCTCATGATGCCAATTCCGCCTTTGGCATCGCTTTTGACCTCGTGAATTTAAGGGGCATTACCGGCTCTAAACTCCGTTGGCTCTATCTGATTTTTGCCGTCCCGATTAAATCTCTCTTTGTCAAGCACGATGAAAAATATTATATCGTCGAGATAGACGGCGAGCGCCCCCATGAGACAGAGTTTTTAGCGAGTTGGCTAAAACCCGAAATCACTCTTTGGGTCTCGCTCGGCCGTTCCCATGCTGTCCAATACGAGCAGCAAATCAGAGACGGCATTTTTGAAAATCTCGACAAGGCGATTACTCACGAGTTCGCCACTCTCCCCGAAAACACCAAAAAAGTCATTTATATCGACGGCGACGTTCCGCTGATGGTCAAGGCGACCGAGAAAATCCTCCAAAAGGGTAAAACCAAAGCCGACGTCATTAAATATTATAAAAAGGATCTCAAAAAATACGAGGTTGCCCCGGATGGCACCGTCTTTGAGCTAAAAAGCGGCCTAAGGTTTAAATTCGCTCAACCTATGCCGAAAGATATGGCTATCCAGCTCTTAATGCTCGAGGGCCTAATGGACTATCTCAAGGTTAAGATTAATACCGACCTTACCGATATGACGGTCGCCCCGGGTCGTAGTAGTTTCTTTGAGGGCAAAAATGGCCTAAAGATTATCGACAGCTCTTATAACGCCCATCTTATCTCTGTAAAATCCATTCTTGAGATGAGTAAGGCCCTCCCCGAGAAAGAAAAGTGGCTCATCATCGGCGATATGGTTGAGCAGGGCTTCATCGAGGGTGATGAGCATGCCAAGCTCGCCGACCTCATTAAAGATGCCAAGCCGGAAAAAGTCATTCTCGTCGGCCGCCGTACTAAAAAATACACTTACCCGCGTCTTAAAGAATTAAATATTGAGGCCGAAACTTTTGCGGATGTTAAACCAGCGCTCGCATACATCGAGAAAAATACCAAGGGCGGCGAGGTTCTGATTTTTAAGGGCTCTCAGTATCTTGAATGGATTATCGAAAAATTATTAAAAAACCCTGAGGATGCGGAGAAATTGCCGCGCCGCGAGAAGGCGGCCAAAAAGCGTCGCGAAAAACGGGGGTTAAACTAGAAAGGAAAATATGACCACGATTTATATCATACATGGCTGGACTTATACGGTGGACCCTTGGGACCGCACCATAAAAGAATTGAAGGCAAACGGCATTAAAGTCGAGATGCTCCATGTCCCGGGTCTGACTGCGCCGTCGAATAAGGTCTGGACAATCGAAGATTATGTCAAATGGGCTGATAAAAACATTCCTAAAGACGCTATCGTCCTCGGTCATAGCAATGGCGGCCGCATCCTTTTGAATTTACTTTCTAAAAAACCGGATAAGGTTAAACACCTCATTTTAGTGGATGCCGCCGGTATTTATGAAGATAATAAAAAGCGTGATTTGTCAAGGAAGGTCTCCAAAACTTTTGCACCCCTAAAGAAGATAAAGCCCTTTCGGAAGGTCTATCATAAGCTCCTCGGCGCCTCTGATTATGACCGCGCCCCAGAGAATATGAAAAAGACTTTAAGCAACATGCTTGAATCGGATAAAAGTCTCGATATTAAAAAGGTCACCACCCCGACGACCATCCTCTGGGGTAAAAAAGATACGATTACCCCGCCCTCTCAGGCCGAAAAAATGCATGAGCTTTTACCAAATTCGACTTTAAATTTCTATGCGAATTGGAGCCATGCTCCCTATATTTCTGACCCCAGCGGTTTTGCCCGCGCTCTCACAAAGACCGTCAAAAATATTACCGGGGTAGATACTTCCCGCTCTTTGGCTAGTCAAACCGGGAGGGTTGTCTAGGTGTATTTCCTCGGCCAAGCCTCGAATTATAAGTTTCGCGATGTCCTTCGCCATACTTTTTCCTTCGGTACGAGAAGTAATCTAAATGAGCTCCGCGCCTATCTCGCGGCTCATTATGGCACGACCAAGGATCGCGTCGCGCTCTATCATACCGGCCGCACCGCCCTCGCTATCGCCCTTGAAAAACTTGTCGAGGAAGGCTCGGAGGTAATTGTCACCAGCCTTACTTGTTATGCTGTCTATGAGGCAGTTTCTGAGGTCGGCTGTACCCCAGTTTTTGCCGATATTGACCCAGAGACACTTCATTTTGGGGTAAAAGAATTAAAACTCGCTCTCGCCCGCCATCCGAATGTCTCGGCCGTCGTCGTCCAGAATAATCTTGGCCACCCCTGTGATATTAAGGGTATCGAGAAGATTTGTCGGCAGTATGGACTAGTTTTAATTGAGGATTTGGCCCATTCGGCCGGGATGCACTATACGGATGGCCGCGAGGCTGGCACCGTCGGTGATGCCGCCATCCTCTCTTTTGGCAAAGGCAAGGCTATCGATACTATCTCTGGTGGCGCAGTAGTTTTTACCGGTGAGGATGCCCCGACCGTCGGCCAGCCAGAGCGTCGCCCAAGGCTTAGCGACCGCTTGAGAGACCGCTGGTATCCGTTCTTTGGTCTTCTCATCCGTGGTTTCTATCACCTTGGCAATCTTGGCCGTCTCTTTACCAGCCTTCTTCTAAAAATCCATTTCATCGAGCGTTCCGCCGATGCCGATTTAGACCCGGGGGACCGGCTCACTTATTGGCAGGCTAAATTAGCCTTAAAACAGATGAAAAAGTTCCCCCGCTCTGGTAAAAAGCCAATTAGAGATTTTTATTTTGTAAGGAATCGTGCCGAGGTCTTAAGAAAGCTCGGGAGCGCCGGTTTCATCTTTGATGACATCTGGTACAGTTGCCCGGTCGCGCCAGAGCGCTATTATAAGCGTCTAAATTTCCCAGAGGAGGAGTGTAAAAAAGCGGTCTGGGCCGCCGAGCATCTTGTTAATGTCCCCACTTGGTATTCTAAAAAGGCTCTCCGCCCGGCGCTCAATCTAATCGAACGTTTTGAAGTTAAATTTGGCGAAAAGTCTGCAACAAAGCCCGCTAAGTCAGTCGCTAGGGAACCTTCCGCCAAATCTCGCCCAGCTCCGTCCAAACAGTCCAGAGGGACTGACCTTGACTTTGCTATTTCGGAATTGTCGGATGGTTACTACGGCGAGCCCGAAAAGGAACACGATAACGAGCCCAAGCGGGTGTATGAGGAACCAGACGAATATGACGAAGAGTCTGTGGAGATTATAGAAAGGGAAACGCCGGATGAGGAGCCAACACTCTCTGGCACGATTAATTACTCTGAGCTCGTCGAGGACAAATTTGACCATCTCCATCTCAATCGTACTAACATCATTGACAAAAATGTCAATTCGGACGGCACTTCTGTCACCCCCACCAAAGAAGAACGTATGCCAAAAAAAGAGCCGATTAAAAATAATTTGCCCAAAATTCGCCAGTACAAAAAGCCCGAAAGGGGCCCAGAGACTACAGAAGGCAAAGTTTGGTAGAACTGTGCTATAATAAATGTATGTTTACTTTTGAAAACTGCGAAGATAAAAACATCTGGGATGATTTTGTAACTAGCCATAAGGAGGCTAATTTCCTCCAGTCTTTTGATTTTTACGAATTTCATAAAAGCCGCGGCAATGAGATTGTCCGCCGCATCGCGAAGGACGGCGATAAAATCGTCGCCGCCTATGGGGGTGTAGTGGAACACGCAAAGCGTGGCCGTCATCTCGCCATCGCCGGCGGGCCGATTCTCGATTGGTCTGATAAACGCTTGGTAAAGGCTGTGTTTCAGGACATTAAAAAATCTGGCGAGGAGAATAATTGCGTCTTTGTCCGCGTCCGCCCCCAGCTCGAATTGTCTGAAAAATCTTTGAATCTCTTTGAAAAAGAATTAGGGCTTAAAAAGGCCCCGATGTATCTCTCTGTTGAGTTTGCCGGTATTTTAAATCTTGAAAAGTCCGAGGAAGAGCTCCTCGCCGGGATGCGCCAGCGCCTCCGCCGCGCTCTTAGGAAGGCCGAGAAAAACAACATCACCGTCGAAAAGTCTACTAATCCAAAGGATATTAAAACTTTTTATGACATCCAGCTCCAGACTGCAAAGCGCCATGACTTTTTCGCCTTCTCTGAGGATTTTCTAACTAAGCAATTCGAGGCCTTCGCCCCGAATGGCGAGGCGGTGCTCTATACCGCGAAGTATAATGGCGAAATTTTAGCCCAGAATTTCATGATTTTTTATGGCAATGAGGCCTCATACCATTATGGTGTCTCCTCAGAGCTCGGCACAAAGCTCTCCGGCGCACCCCTGCTCCATCTCACCGCTATGCGCGATAGCAAAGAACGGGGAATCGGACGCTATAATTTCTGGGGCATCGTCGGCGAGGACGAGACAGACCATCGGTTTTATGGCGTCTCCTGTTTTAAGCGTGGCTTTGGTGTTGAGGAGCTAAAATACGTCCCAGCCCACGATTTAATTTTAAAACCCTTCGCCTATAAAAAGACTTGGGTCATCGAGACCCTCCGCCGCAAGTCCCGCCATGTCTAGACTCCCCTAACTTTGTAATATAATCAACACTTTTTCAGAGGTGAAAATGCTTATATTATCAAGGTTATGCTTGTATGATTTTTCGGTTTGGGCTTATACTAATTGAATGAAACAATATCAGATACATGAACCAACCAATCTTAAGCCTAAACCCGATGAATGGGAGCGCATAACGGCTCGTCTCATGGCGGAGTATCTAAAAAGTGATATTGAATTTGTTGTTCGTAAAAGCTCGACCACGCCAGATATAATGGCTATTCGTT
This sequence comes from Candidatus Saccharimonadota bacterium, assembly GCA_017509895.1. GTDB lineage: Bacteria > Patescibacteriota > Saccharimonadia > Saccharimonadales > Saccharimonadaceae > Nanosyncoccus. Next base: position 12,675 of record JAFWOH010000003.1, on the reverse strand, counting down.
TAAATCAATTTTGGGAAATAAAAAATATTGTTGGCAATTCATCTAATACAATTCATAATAATCTTAAAAGTATAGACCGCCAATCTGAAAATGTAGTCATCACCTTGTTTAGAACAAAAATGCGAGCTAGAAAAGCCTATTCAGAGATAATAATCCATCTAAAAAAGGCTACCCGCATAAAGCGATTAGTTTTAATTACAAATTCTAAAAAAATCATTGTAATCAAATAAAAATATGCTATAATAAAAATAACGAAAAGAGCAATCTTTTCGGGGCGTATGCGATACTGACGGTATCAAGAGGACGCCCTTTTTCTTGGTAAAAACCACTAGACTTTTATATTAAAACTAGTGAAATCTGTGCTATAATATATTAAACATAAGTGGAGAAAATTTTATATGAGCAGTCGTAAAGTAAAAAAATATATTGAGTCCCATTGGCTTGTCTTCGCTCTGCAAGGCATCGTCGGCCTTCTCTTCGGTTGGTTTGTGATGTTTACAAACATTCAAGAAGTAAGCACGCTCGTCATCATCTCTGGCTCGACCCTCCTCGCCCTCGGCGTGATTGACGCGGCCAATTTAATCTATCGGAAGCGCCGCCAGCAAAACTGGGGCCTCGCCCTCGTACTGATGCTCTTAAACCTTAGCGTCGGCCTCGCTCTCCTCTTTACGAAGGACCTCAACATCGCATGGGCCCTCGGTCTGCTCGCCGGCTATACCATCTTTTGTGGTGTCTTTGAGATTCTCCAGGGCTTTAAATCTCTCTCAGATCCGACCGACCGCTTCATGTGGATAGTTTGTGGGATTTGTGGCTGTATCCTCGGCTTTGTCGTCCTTAATTCCGGCCACTTTGAAAACCCGACTACCTTCATCAAATTCTTTGGTACCTACATGATGATTTATGGTATCACCACTCTTATCTATGCCGTCCACAATAAAAACGAGTTGGCCGAGCAAAAGGAAGAGCGCCGTCTCGCTCGCGAAAAGCGTAAGGCTGAGAAAGCGGCTGCCGAGCGGTCTAGAAATCCTCTTTCAAAGCTCTTCAAGGGCAAGAAATCTACTAAAAAATAGTGGAGTATGCTATAATAAAATCTCAAGGAGTTTTATGAAATATCAACTACCAAAAAAAGCTATCATTACGGATGCTGGTTTTGCTAGCCGGTATCTACCTATCACTAAAACTATTCCCAAGGCGATGTTGCCTCTCGGCGCGAAGCCGATTATGCAGCTCTGCGTCGAGGAGTGTATGGCCGCCGGTATCGAGGAAATCATCATCGTGGCTACCCCCTCTGGCCGCCCGATTTATGATAATTATTTCCACGAGCCTGTCCCGAAAATTGAGGCATTGCTTGAGAAACAGGGAAAATCAGACCGCTTTGAGCCGGTGAGGGAATTACTTGAGAACTTTCCGAAAATCACCGTCATCGAGCAGGATCCAGAGATGCCTTATGGCAATGGCTCTCCGATAGCCTCCGCTCGCCCCTATATCAATGATGACGAGGCCTTTGTCGTCCTCTATTCGGATGATGTCGTCTTTGGCTCTTCCGATGTTAAGACCTTAATTGAGTCTTATGAGATGCACGAGGATGCCAAGGCAATTATCATCTCTCAGGAGATGCCGCGCGAAGTCCTAAATAAATATGGCGTTATCCAGCTTAAAGATGCGGAAGACATGACCCTCGACCACATCGTTGAAAAGCCAGAGATAGAGGATGCCCCGAGCAACCTTACGAGCTATGGCCGCTATCTCTTGACCCCAGAGATTTTTGAGTATCTAAATCCCGATAATACCGGCCTAGACGGAGAGCTCTGGACCGTCGATGCCATTACCGATTTAACTAAGATTGGCCCAGTCTATGTCGAAAAAACTAAAGGCACATGGATGACCACCGGCGATCCGAAAAATTACGCCAAGGCCTCTGAATATTATAATAAGGAGATTCTATAGTGGACACCGCATCTTGGATTATCATGGTTATCTTGGCCGTCACGCTTTTTATCTTTCTAATTCTCTCGATTATCGTCCTAATAAAAATCTTAAAGCTGATTAAAGAAGCCAGAAACTTTATTGAGACCGGTCAAGAGCTCGCTGATAAGGCAAGCGGTGTAGCAAGCAATCTTTATGACATGACCTTAATGGGTAGTTTGACTGGGCTTGTCAAAAAAATCCGTAAGAAGTATAATAAATATAAAGAAGATGAAGAATAAATAATAAAAGAAAGGTGGATAAACCATGGTTACCAAGAAAAAAAGTCGTTTTCTCCTCGGAGCGCTAGTCGGTGCTGCCGCCGGTATCTTGCTTGCACCAAAGTCTGGCAAAGAAACCAGAAACGATATTAAAAAAGGCGGTAAAAAGGCCTATAAAAAGGCCCGCGCCACCGGCGCTAAGACCGTCTCTCAGGCAAAAAAGGTTAAGCGCACCGTCGAGCGCGACGCTAAAAAAGCCGCTAAGTCCGTCGGTGTAAAGAAAAAGTAGTAAAGGGGCTATTAGCCAAAATCAAGCCGAGCTTTGCCCGGCTTGATTTTAATAATTAGTTTCTCTCGTTGGGACTCTCTTTTAAAAAGAGAGTCCCACTAAGGTAGCAGGCGGCGGGTAGCGTTCGGCGTAGCCCCCTTTGCTACTTTTTCTCACATTTCTATTTTTCCTACTCCTCCTGTGCTATAATTATTACATGAGCCAGGAGGTTAAGTTTACGCCAATTTCAACAGGAGCGACTTGTATCCCCTCTGATTTTGTGCACCTCCATAACCACACCCATTATTCTTTACTAGACGGTCTGACGAAAATCCCAGACCTGATTGATTTTGTTAAATCCGAGGGCATGGAGGCCGTCGCTGTGACGGACCACGGGACAATGACCGGCCTGATAGAACTTTATAAGACCGCTAATGACGCGGGGATAAAGCCTATCCTCGGCCTAGAGGCCTATGTAGCTGCCCGAAAGTATACCGATAAAGACCCAGCTCATGACAAGGAGCGTTTTCACCTAACTCTTCTTGCTATGAACGAAAAGGGTTATGAAAATCTTTGCCGGCTAATGACCGAGGCCGAGTTAAACGGCATGTATTATAAACCGCGGATTGACCATGATTTAATGGAAAAGTATAATGAGGGCATTATCTGTCTCTCTGGTTGTGCCTCCTCAGAGATTTCCGAAAAGCTGAAAAATGACGATTATGCGGGCGCGAAAAAATTGGTTGAATGGCATGCTAAGGTTTTTAAAGACCGTTTTTATCTCGAGATGCAGGACCATGGTCACCCAGATTCCCCTACGCATTGGGCCGTCCAGACTAAGATTAATGAGGGGCTACAAAAAATCGCTAAAGAAACCGGCCTGCCGCTGGTCGTGACTTGTGATGGCCACTATCTAAAACATGAAGATTCCGAGGCTCATGAAGTCTTGCTTTGTATCGGCACCGCCTCAAATCTTAGCGACCCAAATCGTATGACCTTAAAAGATTTTCAGCTCCATGTTATCCCGCCAAAGGAGATTATTGACCGTTGGAGCAAGGATTTTCCAGAGGCGATTAGAAATACTAAGCGGATTGCCGAGAGATGTAATGTCGACCTTCAGCTCGGGCGGATTTTAATTCCAAAATTCCCGGGCATCCCCGATGGTTTAAACGAAAAACAATATCTAGACCAATTAGTCTTTCGGGGTCTCGCCTTTCGCTATGGCGGAAAGACCGAGGAGGAGGCCGAGAAACTGACTGTCGAGGAATGCCGAAAGCTCCTCTCTAAGGAGCAGCTCGAGCGGATTGATTATGAGCTCTCGGTCGTCGATAAGATGAATTATAACGGCTATTTCTTGATTGTCCAAGATTTTATTAACTGGGGCAAGAAAAAAGGGATTGTCTATGGGCCGGGTCGTGGCTCTGCCGCTGGCTCTCTCCTCGCCTACGCTCTTAGAATTACAGAGCTTGACCCGCTAAAATACGATTTGCTTTTTGAGCGCTTTTTAAATCCCGACCGTATCTCTATGCCAGATATCGATACCGATATTCAGGATACTCGGCGAGACGAGGTGATTCAATATTGTACCGAGAAATACGGCCGCGGCCGCGTCTCTAATATTGTCACCTTTGGTAAGATGATGGGGAAAATGGCCGTCCGGGATGTCGCGCGCGTCCTTGAAGTCCCCTATGCTGAATCAGACCGCATCGCAAAGCTCGTCCCAGACCCGGTGATGGGTCATCATGTCCCCTTGAAAGATGCTATCAAGGAAAATCCGGACCTTAAAAATGAATACGAAAATAACCCTACCGCTAAAGAGGTAATAGATTTTGCGATGCGCCTAGAGGGGACGATTCGTTCACATGGTGTGCATGCCTGTGGGGTGGTGATTGCCCCGGACGACCTCGTCAAATTCCTCCCGCTAGAAGTTTCTCGTAAGCAGACTAATGGTGAGCAGACACTCGCGGCGCAATTCCCGATGACCCAGATTGAGGAACTCGGGCTACTTAAAATGGACTTCCTCGGCCTGTCAAACTTAACTGTGATTAATAATGCCCTTCGGATGATTCGTAAGGTTTATGGCGAAGATATTGATATGTATCAGCTCCCGCTCGATGACCCAGAAACCTACGCGCTTTTACAGAGGGGTGAGACCACCGGCGTCTTCCAGCTAGAATCTGCCGGCATGAAGCGCTACTTAAGAGATTTAAAGGCCTCTCGTTTTGAGGATATTATCGCGATGGTTGCGCTCTATCGTCCCGGCCCGATGCAGTTTATTGACAGCTTTATCCGTCGCAAGCATGGCCAAGAAAAAATCACCTATCTCCACCCCGGTCTAGAAGGTGCGCTGAAGGATACTTATGGTATTTTGATTTATCAAGAGCAGTTCATGCAGATTTCTCGCTCTTGGTGCGGATTTACTGGTGGTCAGGCCGATACTTTAAGAAAGGCAGTCGGTAAAAAGAAAGTAAAATTGATGGAGGAGGTAAAGCCACAGTTTATCAAGGGTGCGGTCGAGATTGGTGGTGCGACCGAGGAAATTGCCGAGACTTTTTGGTCTCAGCTACTCGATTTTGCGAACTATTGTTTTAATAAGTCCCATGCCGCGTGTTATGCTTTGATCGCCTATTGGACAGCCTATCTAAAGGCGCACTATCCAGATGCTTTTATGGCCGCTTTGATGACCTCGGATATGAACCGGACGGAGCGCCTCGCGATTGAGATTGCCGAGTGTAAGCACATGGGGCTAAAGGTCCTCGGCCCAGATATTAACCAATCTTTTAGCGATTTTGGTATTGTCAAAGGAGAAAAAACTATCCGCTTTGGGCTCTCCGGCATTAAATCTATGGGCCAAGCCTTAGTCGAGGAAATCGTCATCCCCGAAAGAGAGCGAGGAGGGGAGTTTAAGTCCGTCTGTGATTTTGCCGCCAGAGTAAATTCTACAAAATTTAATAAGCGCTCTTGGGAAGCCGCTATTAAAACCGGTGCTTTCGACCGCTTTAATACTCGGTCGGATTTACTTTTTAATCTCGAGGCCATCCAAGGTTATGCCGCCAAGGTCCAGAAAGACCGGGCAGAGGGGCGCGTAGACCTCTTTGCCGCCTTTGGCGGAGAAGGCGTAATCCCAGAGCCAGAAATCAAGCCCTCTCCCGTCCAAACTAGCGAAAAGGAACAGCTCTTTTGGGAACGCGACCTCATGGGTCTTTATCTCTCCGCTCATCCGCTCGATAAGTATGACACTTTCTTTGAGGAGCAGTGTCATCCGTTCTCCATGGTTAGTCAGGAATATGACAATAAAATTATTTCCATCGGGGGGATTATCACTAATATCCGCACTATCTTAACTAAATCTGGTCAGAAGATGGCGTTTGTGAAGCTCGAAGATAAAAATGGCGAGCAAGAAATCGTGGTCTTTCCAAGGATTTATGAAGAATTTGGCGGAAAGCTCGTTTTAGATAATGTAATAAAATGCACCGGCCGGGTTAACGCCTCTGATAAGGATGGTCGCCCCACGACGGACATCAAGGTTCTCGCCGAATCTATTGAAGTAATTTCAGATGAGGTGCTTGATAATTACCAGCCGACCGGCGAGAAGCTCCCCGCGCCGAAGGCGGCTCCGTCCCGGGGTAATTTTAGGGGAAAGACCTCTTCCGAGACTATTCGGAAAAGCCCTAGCGCGTCTGTTTCTTCTGGCTCATCTTCGGTCGCTGAGCCTACTCCCACTCCGGCCGGGAAGCCCGCTCCTAAAAAACGCCTCTGGTGCCTTATCAAAGAGCCTGACAATACGGAACTACTAAATAATATCAAACAGCTTTGCGATGCCCAGCCGGGCCTAGAAGAAATCATCCTCGTCCTAGACCGAAACGGCGAGAAGAAGCCACTCCGCATGCCATTTAGGGTCGAAATTGATGATGAGCTACTAAAGCCACTCAAGGCCCTTCTCGGTGAAGAGGCTGTGAAAGTGGCATAAAATTCCCCATTATGTTATAATCATAGAATAAACATGCGAGGATATTTTTATGGACAAATATGACCCAATTAAAATTGAAGAAAAATGGCAAAAAATCTGGGAAAAGGAGCAGGCTTTTAAGGCCAGCGAAGATAATCTAAAGACGGCAGATGGCCGCCCCCGGGCAAAGATGTATCTAGCGGAGATGTTTCCTTATCCCTCTGGCGCCGGTCTCCATGTCGGTCATGTTCGCAATTTTACCATCGTTGATGTCCTTGCTCGCTTTTATCGCCAACAGGAAATGAATGTCCTCCGTCCTTTTGGCTATGATACCTTTGGCCTTCCGGCTGAAAATTATGCCATCAAGACCGGCATTTCCCCGAAAGAGGCTACAAAGACCAACATTGATAATTTCAGAAAACAGGCTAAACGCCTAGGCCTCGCCATTGATTGGTCCCGCGAAATTAACACCTCTGACCCAGAGTATTACCGCTGGACTCAGTGGTGCTTCCTCCAGCTTTATAAAAAAGGTCTTGCCTATCGTAAAGAGTCCGAACAATGGTGGTGTCCGGTTGATCAGACCGTCCTCGCCAACGAGCAGGTTGAAGGCGGTAAATGCTGGCGCTGTGGCCATGAAGTCGAAAAGAAAAAGATGAAACAATGGTTCTTCAAAATCACCGATTATGCTGATGAGTTATTAGATGACCTCAGCTCTCTCGATTGGCCCGAGAAAATTAAGGTCATGCAGAAGAATTGGATTGGCCGCTCCGAGGGCGCTGAAATCAGATTCCAAATCATCTTTTCAGATACAGCAGAAAAGTCGCGACATGTGCGTGACTTTTCTGCCGAACTAGGTTCTTCTCGTTGGGACTCTTCTTCCGAAGAAGAGTCCCAGATATGTGTCTTTACAACTAGGCCAGACACATTGTTTGGCGCGACTTTCCTAGTTTTGGCCCCCGAACACCCTCTGGTCGCCTCGCTCGTCACCGATGAAACCCGCGAAAAGGTCGAGGCCTATATTAAGGAAACTCAAAAGAAATCCGACATCGAAAGACAAGAAAACAAGGAAAAAACCGGTGTCTTTACGGGTTCTTATGCAATTAACCCCGCCACCGGCGAAAAAATCCCGATTTGGATCGCCGACTATGTTTTGATTGGCTACGGCGAAGGTGCCATTATGGCTGTCCCTGCTCACGACGAGCGAGATTATGAGTTCGCCAAAAAATTTGACCTGCCCATTAAAACTGTTATCGAAAAACCTGAAAACTCAGATGACGACAGTGAATGTTATGGCGGCGAGGGTAAACTCGTCAATTCCGGCGAATTCAATGGTCGCGATGCTTCTGATGCCCGCGAGCAAATCGTTGCTTGGCTCGAAGAACAGGGAATCGGTAAGGGCAAAGTGACTTATAAAATGCGCGACTGGCTAATCTCTCGCCAGCGCTATTGGGGCTGCCCGATTCCGATTGCCTATGATAAAAATGGTGACCCTCATCCTATCCCAGAGGATCAGCTCCCGGTCTTAATCCCAGAGGTAGAAGATTATAAACCCGATAATTCCGGCCGCTCCGCTCTTGCCAAAGCCAAGGATTGGCTAAAGGTCACTATTGACGGAGAGGAAATGACCCGCGAGACCGATACCTTGGACGGCTATGCCTGTTCTTCTTGGTATCTCTGGCGTTATGTTTCACCTCATGATAATCAAAGTGCTTGGAATAAAGATGCAATTAAATATTGGGCCCCGACCGACATCTATGTCGGCGCAGACCATGCCGTCGCCCATCTACTTTACATCCGTTTTTGGTGCAAATTCTTTGCCGACGAGGGCTATCTCCCCTTCCGCGAGCCGGTAAAAACTTTGCTTTATAATGGCTACATCAATGCCCCAGATGGTCGCAAAATGAGCAAGAGCAAGGGCAATGTCATCGATCCTCTTGATGTTATCAATTCCGGCTATGGCGCCGATACCCTCCGCACCTACGAAATGTTCATCGGCCCTTACGATCAGGATGCTTCTTGGGACACTAATAGCATCGGCGGCGTCTATCGCTTCCTCAGCCGCTGCTGGACCCTCTGTTTTAATAATAATTTTAGTAAAAATGATAATAATTTAATTAGAAATAAAACGATTAAGCGCGTCACACAGGATTTGCATAGAAGGAGCTTTAACACCGCTGTCGCCGCCCTCATGGAATATGTCAACGAGCTCTACAAGGCCGGACCCGAAAAAGAGGACGTCATTGCCCTTGCCAAGCTCCTTGGCCCCTTCGCTCCCCATCTTTCCGCCGAGATGCTTGAATCTCTAGGGGCGGATGATGTCTGGCCAACTTGGGACGAGGCCGCATTAATAGAAGATGAAATCGAGATTGTCGTTCAGGTCAATGGCAAACTTCGCGCTAAAATCAAAATCAGTGCCGAAGGTGCCAAAAACCAAGCCGCCGTCGAGAGCAAGGCTCTAGAAGATGAAAACGTCCAAAAATTCGTGAAAAGTACTCCTAAAAAGACCATCTATGTCGAGCGTGCCAAACTCTTAAACATCGTCGCTTAAAATGGAAATCATTGTAGTATTGCATAACATCCGCTCCACCTATAATGTTGGAGCAATCTTGCGGACAGCGGAAGGTCTAGGGATTTCCGAAGTAGTCTGTTCTGGCTATACGCCATGGTTCAAAAAACCGGGTTTACTCCCGCATCTATCTACTAAATTAAAACATCAGCTCACAAAGTCCGCCCTTGGGGCCGAAGAGATGGTTAAGGTCACTTGGTCAGAAGACATCATAAAAACTCTTATAGATTTAAAGAAACAGGGTTTTCAGATTATTGGTCTAGAGAATAATTTAGAGCAAAAAAGCATTTTGCTAGATAATTTTAAAGCTGATACAGAGAAGATAGTCTTAATCCTCGGTGAAGAAGTGCATGGCATCCCGAAAGAACTTTATCCAGAAATTGACACATTTTTAGAAATCCCCATGAAGGGCCAAAAAGAATCTTTCAACGTTTCCGTCGCCGCCGGAATAGCATTATATACAATTTCACTCTTGAAAACATAAATCATCTATGCTATTATATTTAACAAGTTATAGAATAATAGGAGCATAAAATGCCAGAACCTAAAAAACAGAGCAGCCCTCGGAAGACCGGTTTACGCCGGAGCCACCTCCGTTTAAAGCTTGCTCGTAGTGTTAACAAGAAATCCCCGGTCAAAGCTTTTGAGACCGCAAAAAAGACCCCTAATTTAAAGGTTAAAACGAATAAAACAAAGGCAAAGAAGAAATAGTCTATGGCAAGTAATCGGCATTTAGGTAGAATAATATCTCTCCAGAGTCTCTATGAATATGAGTTCCGGAGTATGGCGGGCGATACTACGGCCGACATTGATACGATTATCGCAAAAAATATCGTGCCTTATGAAAAAGCGCTAGGAGATACCGAATTTGTTTATGCCTTGACAAGAGGTGTGGCAAAGAATATTAAACATCTCGACCAAGCGCTTCAGCCTATTGCGCCCGAGTGGCCCATCAATACCATCGCGGCCATAGATCGCAATACTTTGAGAATCGGCTACTATGAGCTCGAATCTTGCAGCGATACCGTACCGCCCAAAGTTGCCATTAACGAGGCCGTAGAGCTTGCAAAGGCTTTCGGCTCGGACAACTCTTCTAAATTTATCAATGGAGTTTTAGGAACAGCTCTAAAAAAGCTGCATCCTGATTTTAAGGAAAAAGATGAACAACCAAACCAGAATGAGAGAAGCGACAAAGCGTCCTCTGGGGAAAAACCAAAAGCCCATGGTACGCCGAAAGATTCCGGAGGCTCTGCCGACTAAATCTTACAGAGAATCTCCCTTCTCGAAGCTCAAAAATTCAGTTTTTCGGAAAAAGCCCACCATCAAGGAAATTGTGCGTGAGCCGACCTCCGGTGGCATAGTTTTTCGTCTCAGTCGCGATCGCAAGGATATTGAGATCCTCTTAATTCAGGACTCTAAAAATCGCTGGACCATCCCCAAGGGCCACATTGAGCCGGGAGAAACCGCTAAAACTACCGCCGTCCGCGAGATTGGCGAGGAGGCTGGTCTCCATCATGTAGAGGTTCTGACTTGGCTCGGCAAGATTCATTTTAAGTATCGCCGCATGGACAAGCTCGTCCTCATGACCACCCAGATTTACCTCGTGCGAGCTCTCGATTCTCATGAAATCCCCACCAAGGAAAAATGGATGAACGGGATTAAATGGTTTAAATTTAATGATGCACTAGATGCTATCGAATATGAAGATATTGAAAAATTAATGTTAATCGCTAAAAAGAAAATTCGCGCTGGAGAAATTTAAATGAAAAATGTTGATTTTATGACCAAAGCAGAGCTAGACGAATATGAAAAATTTGCCACCGACAAGCTAGGGTTTAAATTCCACGATATTAACCTATTAGTGACTGCCTTGACTCATCGCAGTTATGTCAACGAACATCTAAAAACCTGTGTCGAGCATAACGAGCGCCTTGAGTTTCTCGGTGATGCCATTTTAGAGGTGGTCAGTTCAGATTTTCTCTTTCGCAATTTTAACGAGCCCGAGGGCGTAATGACCGCTTGGCGCTCCACCCTCGTCCGCACCGAGTCTATCGCCGAGGCCGGGACAAAGCTCGGCTATGGTCCGCTCGTCCGCCTCTCTAAGGGTGAGGCCAATGGCCCTGCGCGCTCCCATGAGGCCATTATCGCCGATTGTTTTGAGGCGGTCATCGGAGCTATTTATATAGATCAGGGTTTTAAAGTCGCTCGCAAGTTTATCTATGACCATATTCTAGTTAAGATTGATGAAGTCATCGAAGAAGAAACATGGCGCGACCCAAAGTCTTATTTCCAAGAGCTCGCCCAGCGCTTTGATGGCGTGCCTCCTCAGTATCGGACTATCCGCGAGGAAGGTCCAGACCATGATAAGACCTTTACCGTCGCGGCCTATGTCAATGGCCAGATTCTTGCTACGGCCTCTGGACATTCTAAACAAGAGGCCCAGACTATCTGCGCTCAGACGGCCATTCGGAAGTATAAAGAGAAATATAAAAATGAAATCCCCCCGCACGAAAACCCAGAGCGCCTCTGCCCAAATTGGCTAGATCTAGTAAAGTCTTGAATTATTTTAAAGCCTAGGGTATAATATAAAACATTATAAAGTTAACAAGGAGAAATTATGCTAGCGATTCGTATGCAGCGTAACGGCCGAGCACACTATCCTGTGTATCGGATAATCGTCCAAGAAGCGCAGCGCCATCCCCTTTCGGGTCGCGTTGTTGCCGAGGTCGGCAATTACAACCCAAACACTAAACAAACCACTCTCGATAAAGAGAAGATTGAGTTTTATCTTAAGAACGGGGCGCGTCCCAGCACTCGTGTCGCCCGGATTTTAAGGGCGAATAAAATTAAACTTCCAGATTGGTACAAGGATGCCCCAGCGAAGCATTCCGTCGCCAAACACGCCGACAAGCTTCGCAAGAACCAGCCAAAGGAAGCGGCTCCTGCCGAAGAAGCCCCAGTTGCTGAAGAAACTGAAGCCACAGAAGCTTAAGTATGATATAATTAAATTACAGTAAACGAAGGAAAATCTTATGTCAACTATCGATCAGCAATTTGTAGAATACATTGTAAAGACCCTAGTAAACAATCCCGACAAAGTCTCTGTCGAGCGTACTATTGACGAAAAAGGCGTTTTACTCGCTTTGACCGTTGATCCTGAAGATGTCGGCCGCGTCATTGGTAGAAAGGGTATTACTGCCCAATCTATCCGCTATCTCTTACGCGCCCTTGGTACAAAGAATGATGCCCGTTATAATCTTAAAATCGTCAATACTGATGATGAGGGCCGCCCTAGCCACCGTCACGAAGAGGCCACTGTAGAAGAGACCCCGACTTTAGATGATGCAGCCCCGGCTGTGGATGACGAAATGGATGAGCCAGAAGAAGACAGCGAGACTTCCGCTCTCGCAGAGCGCACCCGCGCCGAGTTAGAAGATCTCGACGATTTAGAGATTTAAAGATTTAGATGACCGAACAACGAAGCGATGAAACGAGAGAGCTTGCTCTCTCGTTTCTGAGCAAGGCAGTTCGGAAAGCGCCGAAGGCGCTTATCTAGAGATTTAATAAAAAAGTTCCACTTTTTTGAAAAAAGCTCTTGCATTTTAAATCATAAACATATATAATAAATACAGTTCTTATTAAAGCTTTAAAACTGCGAAACAAAGCCTAGGAACAATCAATAATTAGAGTTGAGAGTTTATATGCT
>JAFWOH010000022.1 GCA_017509895.1 Candidatus Saccharimonadota bacterium | reverse complement strand
CGCACTCAAGCGAAATTTCATTTCTTGTGTTATACTCAAAATATCCCCTTTGTGGTATTAGTTTATAGTTTTGCAACTTCAACTATATCACTTTGGGGATATTTTTTGTTAGAAAATTCTCATATGTATGTTTAGCTTACATTTTTTCAAAAAGTCTTGGAGCGCGACATGGGGCAAACAAGACTTTTTTTCAAAAAGTCTTGGAGCGCGACATGGGGCAAACAAGACTTTTTTCAAACTTTTAAAAACTTGCATCATGGTCTAAAAAGTGGTATAATAACGGGAATAGGTTTTCCTATAGAACATTAAGAAAGGAGGGTAAAGCTATGAATGAGAATAGTTTTAACCCTAATTTGCAACTCACCAACGCTAAGTTGGCAATGATTTCAGCATTTGAAGACAATGCCAAAGCTAGCAGCAAACAGAGCATGCGCCATGAAGAATTGACGAAGTCATGGGAAACGGTTCGCGATGCCCAACAAGCATACGACGACAAGAAAGCTCAAATCAGTAAAGAATGGGAAGGGTATAAGTCGAAATTAAGCGATTATACCACCAAGATAGGCCATTATAAAGAGGCAATCGTAAAAGCCCATGAAATCGCTGATTGTATGGGCGAAATAGCCAAGGGAGAAGAGGATGAGCTGATTATCGGTCTATACGCCGAAATGCAGAGACATGCCATCTCTCAGGCGAATGAGCTCACTATTCGCAAGAACGAACTTCTTGAAGAAAAGAGGGCTTTAAAGGAGCCAGACAAGACAATTCTCTCAATGATGTGTGAGAATCTGAAGCAGCTTCGCAGCATGCACGCTGAAGCTCGTGATAGGTATCATGAGGCCAAGGTTGACTTCACTCATAAAAATGAAGTCTATGGTCGTGCGAGAGCGAAATATCTAGCGCTCAAAAACGAAACTGGTTCAACCAATGTATTTACACCTACTAAATTCACACCTGATAGAGATTCAGCGATTAAAGCAGGCGTACCAGAAGAGTATGCAGACAATGTTGATGCTAGACTTCGTAATGACGGGATAACAGATTATTACTTTGGCGAAGACGAGAATCATCATCATGGCCACATCGTGACCAATAAGGATGGCAATCTTGCCTATAGGCGTATGCCGAAGGAGAAGAACTTAGTCAAGATAAATAGTCTGAAGACAGTCAAGCACGAAGGAGATACTGACTAATACCTAGACTACTAAAATTATCTACTAGCACATTATTAAACACATAAGGCCGGACCCGTTCCGGCCTTACCTTTTTCTCTTGCCGAAGTGCTATTATTGATAGAGCGAGAACGAAAAATCGCCGAGATAGGCGATTTTAACAGCAAAAAAAATGGTGCACCTGTTTGCCCCTTGGGACGCTCCAGGTGTAACAAAAATGTCCCGAAGGGACTTTTTGGTGCACCTGTTTGCCCCTTGGGACGCTCCAGGTGCAACAAAAATGTCCCGAAGGGACTTTTTGGTGCACCTGACTAGACATCGCTCGCTACGCTCGCTCACCTTTCTGCGTCACTCGGAAAAAGAAAAGCAAGCTTTTCTTTTTCACTCGTTTCCTTGAAAGGACGAACTACGTTCTCGTCTAATCAGTGACCAATAAAAAGAATCCCTTTCAGGGATTATTTTTATTGGTGCACCGTAGTGAAAGAAGTTAGAACCATTATATGCTATGATATTCTCGATAATTTAGGCAATGAAAAATAGCAAAAAATGTTATATCAGAAAGTATTATAAATTTTTCAGAAGAGTGCTGAGGGGCTATTCCCATTATATTTATTTGGCATTTCATAGGGGCAGACCCCCATTAGTCTCAACCGACACCGCCTACGCAGATAGGGGTATATTATGGTGTAAAATACCTTATGTAGCTTTAGCTAGGGGTTGGAGTAGTATAATATTAGTTTTTATGCTATAATTATATTGTTCTAGATTTCAATTCTGTCGTAAGTTTGCCCATGACAAGGCAGTAAGGAATTGAACCCCAAATGGAGCACTCGCTCCAGTCGGCTCAATCGCTTACTGCAGAAAATGAAGTCTAGAACACTCCATAGCGAGTGTTCCATTTGGTTTTAGGGGATACTCAATAGGGAAAATACTTATGATAACCAAGGAATAAAATATGCTTAGATATATTGCTACTACAACCACATCCTCAAGATCTATAGATGGGGGTACTATTATAATATTCGTGGAATTGCTTGCGGTTGTAGGAGTCTACATCTATTTAAGGACAAAAATTAAAAATAATGAGGCTTTTTCTGGCATGGGTTGGGGGTTCTTTGCTGGTTTATTTATGGGAGGTCTGGGCGATATAATTTTTTACGCGTTGATGAGCAGTCTTCTTTCTAAGCAGCTTGTCGAATGGAACAAAGGAAAACCAAAGGTGAGCCAAGAGAAAAATATTGAAACGGTGCGCAACCTGAGGCGCAAATTAGGAACCGGTCTAGGAATTTCTTTCATCGTCCACATAATAATTAGGGTATTATTAGTAATGGCTATGAGGTAACTTTATGTCGACTAGTAAATCAAAAAATAATCAGAAAAAGACCAATCTAATACTAGGGATTTTGGGTGGAGTAGGCGCGGTTGCAGTTGTGATAGTTTTGTTTATTACTCAACCTTGGAAACCAGATTATCTTTCTGGTAAGTATGAGAAACAATTTATGAATTACACTTACGACTGTATGGATTTTGATGAGCTCGGCGATATGAGTGCAAATTCAGTTATCAGTGAAATATATGGTTCCTGGGCGCTTGTTGCTTGCACCTGCAGTTACCTAGAGTATCATAATTATTACGGCGACAAGGATTTGCCGAAAACGGAAGTAATTATAAGCATACTGCCATCAAAGAAGAAAACCATATACGATGCAGCGTCTGTGTTTTTGGATAAGCATCTGACAGATAATATTAAGAGCTGCGTAGAAAAAGAACACGACGATTGGGAGGCAAAATATGGTGATAATTTCCGCAAGAAAAACGGCTATTCGTTATAGGGAGATTAAAAATGAATAAAGATACCAAGAGAACCAATGACCCAACTACAAAAATTATAATTGCTATCATTATTATTGCAACCATTGGTGTCGGTGGGTGGTTACTTATAAAGCAGAATAAGACAAACCAGGAAAGCAAAAAAGACCCAGAAAAAATATTAGGATACACAATCGGAGAAGTTAGTGGCAAGTATTGTAGTGGAACAAATGTAAAGTATAGCAAATTTTACATTTCCGACAGGGTGTTTGATTGCTACGATTTTGATGACCTGTTCATAACTTCTGATTTGAATAACTATATTCTTTCCTCATATAGCTACTCTGCTTACAGCGGCTCAGGGTCGTTCTATTTCGAAGTAGATAAAACCCAAACTGATTTACGCCCACTGAAAATAGATAATCCAGAGCAGTTTGTGGGGCAAATGGCGACTGCGCTCTGCCCAAAATACAGTTTGGCTGATTTTAGAATATTTGCTAGTGGTGAGCATATGGGGATTTCGACAGTACCTTGTAAAGATATAAATCGATATAGTATGTTTCAAGATGTAATCATTACAGATGTATATTATGGGGCGGATGAGGAAAGTGGTGATAACCCTGATGAATACTATGAGCAGAATAACGCAAAGGGGACACGAAAACTCTATTTTGATGGTGAATATATGAAAGATAGATTATCTAGTTAATAATAAGAAAGGAGTAAAAATGGATAATCATAATAATACGGCAAAGACAATACTAAGTGTAGTGGCAGCTATCGCAGTGCTGCTTTTAGTTTTTTTCCTTCAGAAAACTATACCAAAATTGCCATTTGAGCCGCCGTGGTTTTATTGCAAGCGCACCACCGAAATTCCGTTCCTCGGTACCTATGAAGAGTATAACAGATGTATGAGTGAAAATACTGGACCAAAGACAAAATAATGTTATGCCGGTAGTTGTAGACAGTTTTAACCTTGATTATTAAAAGGTATATTGAAAAGGGATTAGATGATTGAAGAGAAATATAGTAAAAATTTTCGTAAAAAACACGAGGATCCAATATGGGAGGATTAGATATGAACGAAAATAGCAAAAAAGTGGGAAACATTTCTCGGAAGGTATCCGGTTGGGTAAATAAAAATAGTGGTTGGCTACTTTTACTCGGCATTATCATAGCAGTCGCCGTTCTATTTATTGTAAATGCTAGTAAGGACTATCTCGAAGTGGAACGAAAGAAATGTAATGACATGATCATGGGCGAAAGTATGGTGAAAGGTTATCTTGGCGATTGCGAGCTATATCTTGGAAGTGATAACAAGACTCACTATGTGTATCACCGTTATTATGATATAAACGACTCTGAGGGGAAATACTTTTATGTGAACTGGGAAACTGGTAAAGCAGGGAAATATTAGTGGCAATGGATAAAAGGATGGACAGTTTTGATAAAAAAGTTGGCATCGGTATAGTAGCGATTATTATGGCCTTGATTGGACTTTACGTCTTATTTTCCAGGCCAAACCCTGATGATGAAATAGTAATAGTCGATCCAACTCCTCCTAACATAATAGATCAGGATGAAAAAGCAACCCAGGAAATAAGACAAAAAAAGGCGAATGGAGAACTTTGTCTCAGCAGTGCTGATGCTTGGTCGTATGCCGGTTCTGGAAAAAATTATTGTGTAGTTTTTCATCCTGAATATTTCTATCACACTGGGTATGGAATGATGTTTATCAATGAAAAGAAAGATTACAAGAAAGGCTTTGTTGCCCCACTTATGAAATATTATATGATTAGTTGGGAGGATTTACTTGCTAATTACCGAGTCGATAAAATTGCAGTTACAGGAGAACTAGTGTGGTATGAAGGGCACCCAGAAATAAAGGTTTATGATCTGTCGCAAATTACGATCCCGAAAGTTTATAATTGTGAAACGAGTGAGGGATGTGTGTATACAAGAAATTAAACCCCTAAATGGGAGAAAGGAATATAAATGTTATTTACAATAGATGAAGCAAGGTCGCTAGCCCTTTCCACAAAGAGCATGTCGAGCAAAGAGTATAAAACTTACAAGAGTATTGTCAATGTCTTTTCTGCTTGATTTTTTATACTTACCACGGTTAGAGCATTGGTTGTATCAACATAATTGTGTCTATGCTTAACCAGGGACCAAACCTGATGGTCGCTTGGGATAAAGGATATGGCGTAGGTTTCTTCTTGCTCTATTTAGTGATATCGTGTTTGCCGCTTATTAGTGGGCTTGTTAATTTAGTTGCCCCAATTGCCGTTATAGTTGCTGCATTTTCTATCAGCGGTGGCATTAATAGTATCTTTGTGCCATTTGTACTTCCCATTGCCATTGCCTATGCTGTGACTTTTGTTTGATATTTTTCTCAAATGTCTTAGCGAACTCAATTATCAAGTCTAGTTGCCCTGAAATTTACAGAGAGATTGAATTCACTGTTTTTATGTATGATCCCGAGAGAGCGTTATCTTACCTAGAAATAGATACGAAAAATAAAGATGAGGACAGAACAATAGTTGTCAAGAATGCGGATAATAGCAGTGGAACCAATAGTGAATTCTATAATGACGGTTTTTATGATGATATGATATAAATATAGGGAGAGAAAAATGGACCAGAAAGTCAATTTGTCAGCAAGTCTAGTGAAAAAGGCCAGAATTCGTATGATAATACTACTTGTCATATTGGTTGGAATTTTGCTCTTGATCTTGTTTACTCCAAGTTCGGAGCCTATAATTATTTACGAATATCACGGTATCCAATTTAGGGGATAGCGTGCCTTGCGATAATAGTGGCATGCTGTGTTCTATATTAAGTTAAGTCTCTAGAGAGCTCCTAGTAGACATATAAGGCCTTCTTGCAGTATAATATTTAATTAATGAAAGAGACAGCTAAATTTTCTTCTGAAGAGAAGTTGGTAATTATTAATGCCATAGACAGGCAGTTTAAGAAACATTCTTGCATTGGGCTTGTTGAATATGACCCGTTGGCGGTGCAGGATGCCCTCATAGAGACAGGTGAGTTTGATGAATACGAGATGGATGTACGTAAACAATTCAAAATTCTTGAGGAGCTAGCGACTGACCATCTTGGTATAGAAATTGATTTTTTAAAAAACACTTTTGACCCAGAAACAAATTATGTTGGTGATGCTTTGAACAATGGTATCGTTTTGACTGAAGATTCTGACGAGCGAGAGCAAGAGGCACACATCATTAGGGTTGTTTTGGGGAGTGTATATTTCCGCACATCAATTGCTGGCATTAAGAATACTAAGGCACATTATTCAAAGAAATACACTCTTAAATTAGAGTTCGATGACGACTATGTAAACTATAGTATAGCATGCCCGCTAGACGGTGAAGTCTATCATTCTTATTTGCATGATGGAAGAACCCCGCAAAAGATTATTAAATATGTTATGGGTCGCAAGGTCGGTGAGCGCATTACAAAAAAACAATTAAACCAGCAGATTTATCCGGAAGACTACAAAAAAGGTCGTTGGGTGATTCCTAAAGATAGATCAATAAAACATCATTTCTTTGCTCGTGACAAAGAATTAAGGCTCTTCTTTAAAATGAGTACAAATGAGATAACATATCTTGGTGACACCGTTGAAAATCTGACACAGGCGGAAATGGAATATATTTGTAAAAATTTTAAGAAATGCTCCAAAAAGGATTAAACATTTTTTAAACATTTTTAAACATTTTTACGCTTTGATAGAGAAGAAAGAAAAAAACATTTTAACATTCTAGTGACTATCATAGAAGTTTTTGTCTCTGTTTTTTAAAATAGCATTAGGACAGCATTTAAAGCCGCCTGACCAAATAGCTGTCTCGGTCGGACGGCTTTAAGGAAGGAAGTAGAAAATGCTTTTATCAGAAAAATTGGTACGAGAGTACCAGGGTGAACACAAGCGTAAATTTGGTGAGGACATCTCTCCTAAAGAAGCCGAGCGAGAACTCCTAGAGCTGAAGGAATTGATGCGCCTTATCGTAAAGGAAAGGAGAAAGCGCCATGGCAAGTAATCCAGTTAATATGAATGAAGGTGAGTTTATCTCGTACCTTAGTAACCATGGTATCTCTGATACTGAGAAAAAGAAAAATGGCAAGGGTGAAACTGAAATTTATTTCCCTTGCCCGTTTAATGGATGTGATGATGACCGCAGGGCACGCGGAGAAGAGCTTCACTGTAGCTTTAATCTTAGTAGTTGCACATATCACTGTTTCAAGTGTGGGGAAGATGGAAATTATATAACGCTTAGAAAATTCTTCGGAGATTATGAAGAGTATGATGCCGAGCAGAGGGTGGCACAAGTGAGCTTCGAGAAAAAATCTAATGCGCCATCGCTTGAATCAATGGTGCGGCGTTTCCACAGAGATACTCGCGGTCAGGCTCGTGGCTATTTCAATGGACGCGGCATCAATGATAATAGCATCGATGAGTTCATGCTTGGTATTGGGGAGTTTTACGATTGCCAATGGTTTATGATACCCGTCTTTGACAAGGACGGTAATGTCGCCTATGTAAAGCTTCGGAGAATGCAGAAAGATGGCTTGGCCGATGTGCTGGCCGAGGCATTAGGAGAGAAGAATACCCTCCCGAAGTATAAACTTTATCCGACAGGATCAAAAACAATACTTGTCGGTGAAGACCAATTAGTAAAGAGTTCTTCGAGCGACGTGCTTATCTGTGAGGGTGAGCTGGATCGGATTATCACTATGCAAGAAGGAGTAAAAATGCCAGTCGTTACAGGCGGTGGTGCTCAGACATTTAGGGACGAGTGGATCGACTCGCTCAAAAACATGCGCAACATCTACATATGTATGGATAAGGATGATGTTGGTGAGAAGAGCGCAGAGAGGCTCGCAAAACGCATATCCGAGCGTATACCTACCGCTTCCATCTATAAGATTTCCCTTCCATTTGAAGATGACACAAAGAAAGACCTTACAGACTATTTCACCGAAAAACGTGGCACAGCTGACGAGCTATTTTCAAAATATGCCAAATTCCATTGTGGCGCAAAGCCAATCGACCCAACAAAATTCAAAGAAATGACCGTCGAAGATATTGCTGATGTGCTTGACTCAACAATTAAGTACGACTTCGTAAGTAAGGTTATCACTTTTCTCGCGATGCTTTTGGCATATACTGAGTCCGACCAGCAGAATATTATGTTCAATGCAGATAGCTCGACGGGAAAAACCTATATCTGCAGTGAAGTTAGCAAATATTTTCCATCGCAAGATGTAAAGATTTATGGGAAAACTACCCCTTCGGCTTTCTATTACAGCCAGAGCTTACAAGACAAGGACAAAGAAGGGCAAACTTTCATTGATCTGGAGCGCCGTATATTAGTTTTTACAGAACAACCAGACACGCAGTTACAGGAGAATATACGTGCACTACTCTCCCACGACAGCAAGCGAATACCATTTGCCATTACAAATAAGGGTAAAAACGGCAAAAACGTCGCTGTAGAGGGATATCTTCTTGGCTTTCCTTCTACCTTCTTCTGCTCTGCAAACATGCGGATTGATGAGCAAGAACAGACTAGGTGCCTAATCCTAAGTCCAGAAAGCTCACCAGAAAAAATTACAGCTGGTATCGACACTAGTATAGCTCGAAATAGCCACAAGAGTGCTTATGATGCTAAGATAAGAAATGACAGCGATCGTAAGCAATTGATTGAAAGAGTTGCTTATATTAAGAGCTTAAAAGTAGATACTATTGATATTGATAACAGTGAATACCTGAGGGCTAGATTTATGGAGAATAAGGATGCTTTATCCCCGAGGGCACAACGTGAAATCGCTCACTTTATGTCACTCGTAAAAGCGATGGCACTAGTTAATGCTCCATTTAGAATGGTAAATAGTAAAATTGTTGCGACCGATAAAGATGTCGATGAGGCTATGAAACTTTGGTTGCCTATTAGCGAAAATATGGCCTACGGCATCTCGCCGCAAGCATTTAACTTCTATAAAAATATTATCCTACCCGCATACCGAGCCAAAAATGAAGGTACGGCGCAGAAAAAAGGCATTACCTATGATGAGTTGAGGTTGGAGTATTACAACCAGACCGGTACCTATCCTAATATGGAAAATATACGCAAGCAATACATCCCAGCACTCAAAACTGCCGCCCTAGTTGATTGCCAAAAAGATGAGGATGATAAGCGCCAGATTCTTATTATTCCACTCAAATTCTTTAATGACGGTCTAGCGGAGTAGGCATAAATTTGATATAATAAAAGTGTTCCATCATTCAGTTCAGACGTAAAACCATTTTCTTTTCTGTCTAGTATAGGGCAGCTGATACATGAAGGGTTTTACGCTCTGAATGTGGAACAATCAGCTGTCCTATAGTGGACAGGAAAGGAACTAATGTGAACAATCAATACAAATGGCAAAGAGCAGTACTCTACGCACGCAAATCAACCGAGTCAGAAGACAAACAAATCCAATCTATAGATGACCAAATTCGAGCAATGCGAGCAATAGCTAAAGGTGAAGGGCTTAAAATTGTAGAGGTCTTATCTGAGTGTAAAAGTGCAAAGGCTCCTGGATCTAGGCCAGAATTTAGTCGAATGCTTGAAAATATCGAAAATGGCAAGTATGATGTGATCCTTGTCTGGGATACAAGTCGTTTATCTCGTAATCCTAAAGATGGTGGGGAAATCCAATGGTTACTAGACAATGGGTCATTTACAGGCATAAGGACACACGAGAAATGGTATTATGAAAGTGATGAACTTTTATTCACCATCGAAAACAGTATGAATAGTAGATTTATTAAAGAGCTTAAAGCCAAGGTAAAACGAGGTATGGACTCAAAAGCCGATAAAGGTGATTATCCTGGTCTTCCACCTGTTGGTTATATGAATGATCGTTTTGAAAAAAGAATTATCAAAGACCCTATTATGTTCGATCGAGTCGCTGAACTTTGGCGCAAGGCACTAACTGGCACATACTCCGTTTCTGAGCTGACTAGAATCGCTAGTGATGAATTGATGATTCGTACTTGCCAAACCAAAAAAAGAGGCGGAAAGCCGTTATGTCATAATGCTGTCCGCAATCTCCTAATGAACCCTTTTTATGCCGGTAAGTTTAGGTGGGGTGGGCGAATATATAATGGGAATCACCCTCCTATAGTTTCCTATGCGCAGTTCGAACAGATGCAAAAAATTCTTAGTCCTAAGCATTCTAGCCGACCACAAACCGAGCCATACCGGTTTATCCTTAGAGGTATGCTTAGGTGTTCTGAATGTGGCCATGCTATTGTAACTGAGAAGCATCTTAAGAAGCTTAGTAATGGTACAGTGAAGGAATATCGTTATTGCCATTGTTGTGGTAAAAAGTGCAAAAATCGCACTATCTGTGTGAATGAAGACGTATTAATAAAGCAGATTAAAGACGAACTCTGTTGTTATACCATAGATGAAGATTTCTATAGAATTGCAATTGAAGCATTGGCAGAAGAAGATGAGGCTGAAATCGTTGAACAAAATAATAAAATATCTAGTATAAACAAGAGAATAGCAGAGAAAAATAATGAGCTAAATGGACTTAGGCGCTCACTTTATAAAGGATTAATTACTGATAATGCATTCTTTCTATCTGAGCAGGAAAACATAAAAAGAGAAATTGATAAGCTAGAAATGGATCGCGAAAAGATTAAAACTCTAGCAAATAATTGGAGGGAGAGAGCAAACGATATTTTTATGTTTGCGCGTTACGCTAAAGAAGATTTTGATTCAGATGATTGGGAACAAAAAAGGGCTGTAATAAAGAAACTAGGTGCAGACTTAAGATTATCGGGTCGAACCATCCAATTCTTCCCTGTAAAGTATTTGGTGCCAGTAGTAGAAAAGTACCCCGAGCTGAAACAACAATTTGATATGGCTCGAACTGACTCTCAACAGATGAAAAAAGACCTCAAAGAGGGCTTAATTTCAGAATGGTGCACCTGACTAGACTCGAACTAGCACAGCCTTTCGGCCACTACCACCTCAAGGTAGCGTGTATACCAATTTCACCACAGGTGCATGTTTAAATTATAGCATGAAAGATTTTTTAAGTAAAGACTACGGGGTGCGGTTTTTGGCGACACGCTCGGTGGCCCAGTAATTGACATCGACGAAGCGATCGACGGCGGTGACGAGGCGATTATCCTCTGAGAAGGTGCGGATGTTTTTGGCGACGAAGTAGGATAGATCTACCTGATAGATGCCGAGGGCAGGGACATCCTCTACCCAATGTTCGAGGAAGGACTCATACTTGGCGGCGCGAAGGGACGGATCAACAGTGCTACGGGCGGCGAGCAAAAGATCTGAGGCGAGACCACTAGAATAATTAGAAAGATTTAGCCCAGATTCATTGGCCTGAGAAGAGTGATAATAGGCAAAGAGATCGGGATCGGCGCCGAGCTCGATTTCATATATTAATATGTCATAATTCCGCGGGCGAATGACATTTAATAGGAACTCTTGGCCGGGATTACTAATAGAAAGCTCTACCTGAAACCCGAGCTGCTCGAGCTGATATTTAAGATTCTCAGCTAGAGACGGGAAGTACCCGCCATTCGTAGTAGCCAAACGGATGGTGCGATTCTCGAGATTGGCTTTTTCAATTACATCCTTGGCATAATCTGGGTCATACTCGGGAAGAGTGGGATAATTTTTAATGTCTACTTGGCTAGAGAGTAAAGGGAAATTCAAAGCCGGCTCATCGCCGAGCGGAGCGCGGAGAGATTCCATATCGACCCCCTTTTGGATAGCCTTTCTAATCGCCTTGTTTGACAAGATGCCCTGCTTGGTATTAAAGAAGGCAAAAACACCGGAGGAAAGGGCAGTTTGGCGCTCGATGATGGAGCTGTCGATGAGATCGGCATCCGTCGGGAGGAGCTCTGCCGTAGCGGTGACGGAACCGTTATTAATAGCGGCGATAATGTCATCGGAATTTAAGAAGGCGTGCACCACGAAAGTCTCAAGATAGGGCTCGCCACCATAGAAAGCCGGATTTTTATTAAGGTAAATCATCTTTTCGCCGTCTGTCCCGATGTTTTGCGAGGCATTATAGGTAAAGGCGCCAGAGGTAACCGGGCTAGTGTTGAAGCTATGTTCAAGGAGCTGGGTGATGGGAACTTCGCCGAGGATATGCGACGGGAGGATTGGGAAATTCAAAGCGGAGGAGAAATTAGCATAAGGGGCGGAGAGCGTAAAGAGAAGGTTCCCCTCCTCTTCAGAGACCTTAACGCCAGATAAATTAGAAAGATAACTAGTATTAAGTGCGGCAGACTGAATGATTTTTACGGTATAAAGAACATCAGCATTAGTAATCGGGGCACCATCAGACCATCTGAGATTCTCGCGGAGCTTTACTGTCCATTTATCGCCTGTATCATTAACCGTAATAGAGGAGGCAAGGGCCGGGCCGGTATGGCCAGAATAATCAGGGGCCGCGAGAGGGGCAAACATTAATTTTGACAAGACCTTTTCACTACTAGAGGAGGCGACTAGTGGGTTTAGGGAAGCGACCTTGCCGAGGGTGGCCTCTGTGTAAGTGCCGCCCTTGCCCCAACCTTCAATCTGATAAGAATTGACATACCAAATCCCCTGAGTGATAGAGAGCATGATAATCGCAAGGACGAGCAGGCTCCACTCGACAATTAAAAGGCGAATCCGGCGGATGTGCGAGACACGCTCGATGATATTTTCCTGAATATGCTCAACACTAGCATCGGCAGTTTTTCTGGAAAAACGCGAAAACCGCCTCCTAATCTTTTGCCCACGCGCTTTTGTTTTAGACCGCATCCTTTAGTCTCCCCTATGCCGGGATTAACAAGATCCCTAGAATTGACAAAACGAAAATTGTTATTACGACGATTGTAGTAATAAAGAGAGATTTCTCTAGCCCACGCCGCTCCGTATAAAGCTCTCCGCTCGCACCGAAGCCGGCCCCGAGAGAGGCGCCGCGCTGTTGCAAGAGAATGAGGAGGATTGATAAAATCGCGGTGATGATAATTGTCGTGTCTAATATACTCACAAAACTCATAATTAATATCTATTATACTAAACTCCTGATTTTATTTCAACATTTGTGCAGTAAATCAATACATCGTTAACACTTTTTAGTTGTTAAATAGTTATACCAATTGTAGCACAATACTCTGCCGGAGTCATGTAGTTTAGGGCCTGATGCGGACGGTAGTAATGCCAATCCCTCAACCATCTGTCCGCCT
>JAFWOH010000021.1 GCA_017509895.1 Candidatus Saccharimonadota bacterium | reverse complement strand
AGCCAATCGACAAAATTACGGTTGATGCCAAAAGTCTGCAAGAAAGCATTCCAAATTATTTTTAGGCCCGCTGGAAAACCAGCGGCGCCAATCAAGTTAAAGGCTGCAAACCCGCCAGCGAGCAAATTCAAAAGTGTACCAAAAATACAAAAAGTAGGCACAAAGCCGAACCAAAAATGTTTATTTTTAGTAGCAAGCAAAATCCCCTGCATCGAGAATTTACTATGTTCATGCCACTCACTTAGCCGGCTCTTAAGGCCTCGTTTAACTCCACTTGCCATGGTACTATTATATCACTAATGGTTACTCTAGTCTAGGAAAGCGCCAGACTGGCGAGACCAGAGTTTAGCATAAGTCCCACCAGCTTTGAGAAGCTCTGTATGGGGACCAGACTCAACAATTTTACCATCTTTTAGCACGATAATTCTATCCAAATCCATCACAGTAGAGAGCCGGTGTGCAATCACAATAGCAGTGTGGCCTTTTATAAGTTTGTGTAATGCTTCTTGAATCAATGCTTCTGATTCAGAATCAAGCGCCGAAGTAGCTTCATCCAGAACTAAAATCGGGGCATTTTTCAAAATCGCGCGAGCAATAGCGATTCGCTGTCGCTGCCCACCAGAAAGTTTAACGCCACGCTCGCCCACCATGGTTTCATAGCCGTTTGGTAAAACTTTAATGAACTCATCTGCATTAGCAAGTCTAGCGGCACGCTGAATTTCAGAAAAAGTGGCTTCGGGTTTTCCGTAAGCAATATTCTCCGCAACGGGGCGATGAAACAGGGCTGTTTCTTGTGGGACATAGGCGATATTTTTGCGCAAAGAATCTTGTGTAACATATTTAATATTCTGGCCATCAATTGATATTTCGCCTTTATTAACATCTGCGAAGCGTAAAAGTAATTTGGTTAAAGTAGTCTTTCCAGAGCCCGAAACTCCCACTAGCCCAATCCGTTCACCAGGCTTAATATCAAGATTGAAATCTTTAAATATGGCTGTTTTGGCATCTTGGTGTTTGAAAGTGATATCATCAAATTTGATTTCGGCGGAATTTACTTTTAGTTTAGTTGCTCCCGGAAGATCAACTACATCATCCTCCAAATCAAGGTTTAAGGTCATCTCATGTGAATCACCAAAAATACGATTTAAAGATTTGAATACTGAGTGAATACTCCACAAATCACCAGAGATAGTATCTGAATAATTGATGATTAGAACAATCGTAGCGACAGACAAACCGAAGAAATTCTGGCCATATAGCATAAAGACAATCAACCCGATATTTATCATTAAGAAAATCGTGTCAAAACAATAATTCCGCTTAGTATTCTCAAAAAGAGAGTGTCGTGAAATTTTATAGACGTTATGTAAAGAACTCAAAAACCGTTTCTGCTCATACTTCTCGTTAGCATAAGATTTAACCGAGCCAATGTTACTTATAGCATCCGCAAGCTGACCAGTTCGTTTATTATAGGCCGCGGCTTCTTCCTTGTTAATTTTTGACAGCCGCTTAGACCAAAGAATTGAAACAATAATAAAAATTACGACAATGCTGACAAGGATAGCCGTAAACAGCGGCGCTCTAGGAGCTAAAATAATAATCGCGAATAGGACATCTAAAATAACTGGAAAAATGTTCCAAAAAAATTCATCTGTAAGTTTTTCATACGAACTGACAAAGTTGTTAGTTTGTGAAATTAGCGAGCCGGAAAATCTGTCACTGTGGAATTGCATTGATTGAGCAGAAATCGAATCAAAGCATTGCAAACTCAAATCCCGCATAGTTCTAATTTCCATTTCCCAGACGCAGTAAAGTCGAATTGGCCCGATGATGAAATGGCGGACTAATTCCTCACCTACTAGCATCAGCGCAAGTGGCAGAAGCCGATTTTTTAGTTCTTCGAATGGGAGTCCAAGCGAAACAATCCCTATCATATCTGACATTAATATCAGACAGAAAGCTCTGAGCGCATAAACTGTCGGGGTAGTGATAAAAGCCCCAAAAGTCAATAGTCTATATTTTTTGTTGGCCTGCCAAAAATAATGCATCGTCCGACGCCAGGTTTGTGGGAATTTTTTGGTTTCATTTTTGCTCATCAAAATAATTATATAATAATTATTCTACGCTTGCAAGTTTACAGCTCGGAAATTTTAACCCGCACCTGCGAGGCAGTATCGCGGTCGCGGACGGTGACGGTGTCATCCTCTAGAGTGTCGAAGTCGATTACGATACACTTCGGGGTGCCGATTTCGTCCTGCTTGCGATATCTCTTGCCGATATTGCCGGAATCGTCCCATGTGACATTGCCGTATTTTTCTTTGAGCTTTTGATAAACCGTTTTAGCCTTATCGACTAGCTCCGGTTTATTCTTAAGCAATGGAGAAACACAGAATTTATATGGCGCGAGATTCTCTGGGAGCTTCAAAACGACCCGCTTGCTACCGTCGATTTCGTCTTCGGTATAGGCGGTGGAGAGGACGGCCAGAATTAATCTCTCGATGCCGATACTTGGCTCAATCACATGGGGAATGAAAGTCTCTTTGGTATTTTTATCACGATACTCGAGATTTTTACCAGATTCGCGGGCGATATTCTGAAGATCGTAATCTGTACGATAGGCGAGGCCCATCAATTCTTCTTCGCCATTTGGATAGTCAAACATAAAATCAACTGTGCGCTTAGAATAGTGCGCGCGGTCCTCCGGGGCGACCTCTAAATCATGAATTTTCGACTTTGGTAGGCCCATCTTTTCTTCGAGGAAGCGATGATTTTCCTTTAGCATCATCTCGTAATTTTCTTCCCAAGTATCAGGATGGACAAAATATTCAATTTCCATCTGGGAGCATTCGCGGTCTCTTAAGATAAAATCGCGCGGGGAGATTTCATTCCGAAAGGCCTTTCCCTGCTGGGCGATACCAAAAGGAATGTCCGGATAAATCGTATCAACAATATTTTTATAGTTCGTGAAGATACCCTGAGCGGTCTCTGGGCGGAGATAAGCAACGGATTTTTCGACTAGCTCCTCGTCTGTATCATCCGGGAGGACAGCGCCGACATGGGTCGTAAACATCATGTTGAACTTGCGAATCGGGCCCCACTCGGTCTTGCCACAGACCGGACATTTAACATTTAGTTTCTGGAACTCTTCGGTCGTGACAGACTCGGTAATGCCATCGGCAATCTTATCGGCGCGGAAGCGACCATGGCAATTTTTACATTCGACTAGCGGGTCAGCAAAAGTCGCGGTGTGGCCAGAGGCGACCCAAGTACGCGGATTCATCAAAATCGCCGCGTCCACCCCATACATATCATCTCTTTTTTCAACCCAAAAATCCCACCATTCGTTTTCAATTTTGCGCTTTAAAGCTACGCCGAGCGGGCCAAAGTCCCAAGTCCCGGCGAAGCCGCCATAAATATCCGAGCCGGGGAAAATGAACCCCCGGCGCTTGCATAGACTAATCAAATCTTCCATAACGTTAATGGTAGTAATTTCTACTACGGGTCCTGCCACGAGTCATCCCCCAACGTGCTCGTGCCTTCGGCACTGCGCGCGCAGGGGGTCCCCCTACTCGTGTCACCCATGTAGAAATTACTACTTATCCTCCCAGCGCTTGATGGCGGATTTGATGACCTCTTTAGCCTCTTCTTTGTCGCCAAACTTCTCGACCTTGGTGGTGCCGGGTTTCTTCAAGTCCTTGTAATGGTTAAAGTGGAATTCGATTTGCTCGAGTAAGCGCTTTGGCAAATCCTCAAGAGAATTATAGCAATCGCCATTGTTTCTATCATCGGCCGGGACACAGATAATCTTATCATCAACCTCGCCGTCGTCAACGAATTTCAAAACACCGAGGACCTTCGCGGTGAGATAAATCCCGGTCGTTAGAGGCTGCTCCGTAATAATAAGCGCATCAAGCTCATCACCATCCTCATCTAAAGTCTGAGGAATAAAGCCATAGTTACAAGGCTTGGCAAAGGCAATCGGTTCAACACGATCAAGCATGAAGCAAGCGTTTTCGCGGTCCCATTCAATCTTATGGTTACTACCTGTCGGGATTTCTACGACGACATTAATCTCGCCGTTCTCATAATCCCCTGCATCTAAAATTTTATTAAAATCTGCCATATAAAAACTCCTTTTGTTAATGCCTATTATAGCACAGAACGGCTGATATATTCAATAATATCAAGAGAGTTTGATAGACCTTTGATACGAGAAACAAAATCTAGAGAGCTAATGAGCATTAGGCGCATGATTTTGATTTCGTTTTTGCCAACATTGCCGTTTTCTAGCTTTTTTAAGGCCATGTCAGTAGAGTCCCAAGCGTAGCGCAAATCTTCTTGTAATTTTTCACCGTCGGTGTCGGTTAGGAGGTTGATTTGCTCGCCGCGAGCGCGAGCGAGGTTAAAATTGAACCATGTCTCAACAAGTTTTGGACTAAGATTATTATTGAGGCCCTCGAGAGACTGTTTTAAAATATCAAAAAACTCTGGGCTATCAACATGCTCCGAAATGCGATTGATTTCCTTAAGGATATTCGAGGCTAATTCTAGACTACTAAGGTCTTTTAAAATTTGGTCGTAAAAAATCTCCATCTTGGCCGAGGTGAGAAGGCCGAGGTCTGATTTTTGGCTCCTATGAACCACGACATTGCTCAAGGTAAAAAGCTCAATCCCGCCGGCTAATTTTGATTTTTCCTTGCGGACTCCCTTTGCTAGACAAGAGATTTTACCTTCGGGAGTCAAGAGGTTTAAAATCCGGTCGGTCTCGCCATAATTAGTCCGGCGGAGGACGAAGGCTCTAGTTTTTAAATCAGTTTCAAGCATAACTTTACATCCTCTGGGGTTAAAGTTTCTTTAGACAGGATTTTCTTAATGCCATAGGCTCTTAAGTTTCTAGTCTTTAGGTTTAATGATGTAATTATCACAATAGGTATTTTGGCGGTGTTTTCATACGAGCCGATTTCGTTTAAAAAAGTGAAGGCATCTGGGCCATCTAATAAAACATCGAGGAAAATCAATTTTGGGGCATCATCATCGATATTTTCAATCGCCTCGATAGCATTGGTAAAAATTTTAGTTTCTTCTGGGCGAAGGTAGCGGGCGATACATTCCGCCATTTTATAATCATCATCAATAATATAAATCATGAGAAAAGATTCTCCTGCCGAGGCGCGGGAAGCTCCACATAAAAACTAGTGCCATCCCGATGCCTAATGGCGCCGACGGGGGCGTGCATGGCCTTAGAAAATTTTGAGGCGATATAAAGGCCTAGCCCGGAAGAGCCGGGGCGCATGGCGATAGAAGTCGGCTGCTCGAGATAGCCCTGTCTCATGGCGCGCCACACATCAGCCGGGAGGCTGGGGCCATAATCCCGGACCTCTAGACGGACTCGGCCGTTTTTATCGCGGACAGAGAGAGAACTCGCGGTCTCTTGGCTAGAATAATGCAGGGCATTCAAGCAAAAATTATAGACAACTGAATGGAGCAAATCACGATTCCCGGCCACGAGGCGAAGACGATTATGATAATCCGACTCGAGATTTTTATGATTGGCCCTAAATAAATCTTTAAGCTCGCTCGTAACATCATTACAGACCGCGCGGATAGCGACAGGCTCGATTTCAAAAAGGCCTGATTCGATACTCCTCAGCCTAGTTAAGTCATTAATCTGTTTCATAGCGCGCTCGGAAATATCAATCATTTCCCGGCCGATTTCCCTACGCTCCCTTTCAGAATCGGCGTATTCCAGAGAGAAGGCGAGTTGGCGAAGGAGGGCCAAGGGGCCCTTTAATTCATGCGCCGCCACTAAAACTCCATCTACCTCGCTTGTCATACCCCCATTATAACACACTTTTTTCAGTAGCTTGACTATAGATTGTATTTCACAGAGGCGAGGATGTTGTTGAAATCGGCTTCGAAAAGCAAGGAATCGGTCTGGAGGACGACGGTTTTGTCGCGGATTTTGAAGATGGCGGCAAAGCCCTGAAATTCATCTTCTAATTCCCCTCTATAGATATTGGCGTTGGCGCCGCCGACGGGCGCGACGGTGAGTGACATCTTGCCGTCCTCGACATTGCTCTGATACCTCTGAATATAACTGTCAAAGCCCTCGTTCAAAATAGACACGCGAAGGGCAATCGGATTCCTAGCATCAAGTGGCGGGATGCCACTAGGATTAAGATAGGCCTTTAGCTCGCTACTATTATTCGTACCATCTTCCTCGGTATAAAGATCCCAAGTCTTAGGATACTCAAAGGTCAGACTACCGAGGTCACTCGGGCCGGAGAAAATACGATAAGGGATTTTTTCGCGCTCCTCGAAGGTCCTTTCAGTCTCGGCGATAGCCTCGCTACGCGCGACAGCCGCCGCAGCCTCTTTTTGGCCCTCAATATTAGTGCTGGCATCATTCCACTTGCTATACATCCAGATAAAGAGAATAATAAAAGTAACAGCAGTTAAACTAGTGATGATAGTAATGATAATCCAGAGGATGGAGCGATTTTTCTGGGTCGCAAGGGCGTCTTTAGGAATAATCTGATTCCCCTGAAGAGGGGTATTCGCGGAATGCGAGTAAGGCTGATTTTCGGTGTTGATGCCCGGGGTGGGAGCCGGATTCGGAGCCGGGACCGGGGCTGGTTGAAAATTATTATCCATTACTATTATTTTATTCTTCTTTGAAGTCTTTGTCAATTATTGTGATTTCGTTTTTGAGATTTTTTAAATCTTCCTCAATTTCCTTGGCGAGAGTGACGGCCGCCTTGTATTTTTCGGTGGCTTGATCGAGCGAAAACTCCTCACCATAAAACCAATTGGTGAGCGTGTCTAGCTCGGCGATTTTTTCGTTTAGAGATTTTTTAGTCATGTTATTTCCTTTCTGATACTTCTTTAATTTCGGCTTTGGCAATGTGGGTGTGCGTGGTGATTTTTACAGTTTCGCCGGGGGCGAGCTTACCGGAGACGAGCGAATAGCCCTGTTTTAAAACTAATTCAGGATTAAGGCGGTCTACCTGCCTAATGCGGTCCTTGATCTTTGCGATTTCGCTGTCGATGCGACTGATGATAGTCTCCCTCGGCTTACTAAGCGAATTATAGACATTGATAATGGCCTGACAAATTTGAGAGCGAGCGCCCTTGATATTCTGAGCGACTTTGGCCGAGATGGCGCGTTTATCGGGGGTGATGAGCTCGGCGACATTGCTAGGGGTAGAGCCACGGAGATCCGCCGCGAGGTCTGCTAGCGATTCATCTATCTCGTGGCCAATCCCAGTCATGACGGGAATCTTCGAGGCGGCGATTTCGCGGGCGAGGTCTTCGTCGTTAAAACAAGATAAATCGTCCTTTGAGCCACCGCCGCGAATAATGACAATTAATTGGACCTCTGATTTTTCGTTGAAATATCTCATGGCATGAATAATTTGCGCTGGGGCATCCATGCCTTGCACTAAAACATCCGCAGTCTGAATTTTTAGTCCGCCCCAGCGAGCGTTGATAATCTTACAAAAGTCAGCATAGCCGGCGGCGCCGGTGCTGGAAATTACGCCGATTTTGGTTAAATTCTCGGGGAGAGGACGCTTTCTCTCTGGGCTGAACAAGCCCTCTTTTTCTAGCTTTTGTTTTAACAGCTCAAAGGCTTTTTTAATGCTGCCCTCGCCGACGGGCATGACATTCTTAACCGTAAAGGAAAATTTGCCCCAAGAAGTGATTTTTGGGTAGCCTCTTATGATTATTTTCATGCCGTCTTCGAGCGGGACTTTCAATTGAAATACAGGGATAAAACAGGGGATGCTGGAGGTTTCGTCTTTAAGATTGAAAAAGGCCCATTTGCCATGGCTAGTCTTAAACTCGGCGACCTCACCTTCGATGACGGCGCTAGGATAGGCGTAGTCTAGAGTCTGATTGACTACATCTAAGAACTCGGAAACGGTGAATTTTAGTTCTTCTACCATATATGTATTATAGCACGATAGTCGTAAGCTCCTAAACTACTTTTTGCTTCACTTTTCTCTCACGTCCGATTCGTCGCCCTTCGGGCTCCCACGTCCCAAGGGGTGAACATCAGATTTTTAGTCAGATTTTCGTCGCGAGCCGTCGCGAACTCAAATCTGTAAAAATCTTCTTCGAATCGGGTTCGTTCAGACTTCAGCAAAAAAGCAGTTTAGGAGCTTACCAATAAGTAAATATTGTATTTTTGTAGAACGACCAATGTATTGTTTAGAATACCAATCCCGAATCGGTTATCTGACTTCTACTAAACCTTTACCGGACTTCTACGCGGACGCGGGGGAAGGACTTGCCGGAGAAGTGGGTTTTCTTCGTTTTGACGAAGGTCACGACACCGTCTTTCGCGGCGTGGATGGTGAAGTTTCGAGACATATAAGTCCCGGGGCCGGCGATTTTAGTGCTACCGGTCTGGCGGACGAGAACTTCGCCGTTTTTAACTTTTTGGCCACCAAAGCGCTTGACGCCGAGGCGCTGGCCAGCATTGTTGTGGATGTTTTTGGCGGTACCGCCAGCTTTAACATGTGACATACTATTATTTCTTCCTTAATACTATTATTTCGCGAGCGACAACCTGATTTTCTCTGGCATACAGAAGGCCGTCCCTACTCTTATTTATTACATTATAACCCAGTTTTTCGATTTCGTCAACGGTTTTTAGGCGCTCAAAATGGCCGTCTAATCTTCTCCACGCTGGGATAGCAAGGGTAATAGGAGTGTCCGGACTGATCTCAGCCTTTAGGTTTTTAAGAAAATCGGTCAAAACCGCCCCGCATTCCTGCTTAACGGTCTTTAACTTAATATCAGCCGGCGGGGTGGACATGGGCGGGCCAAGATAGATTTCAGAGGCGACGGCGCCGATGGGCTGTTTCCATTTATGAGTAGTGGCATCACCCTGCTCGACCATAATTTCCTGATTAAGCTGATGTTTCTCTGAGAGCCAGGCGAGATTTTTCTTGGTATATTCTACCATACGCTCATCTTTATCGGTGCCATAGACATTATAGCCCATGAGGAGCGCCTCCTGAAGGACGACACCGGTGCCACAGAAGGGGTCTAAGACGGTCGAATTTTGGTCGAGGTTTCCGCAAAGATTGATGAGAATCTGGGCAAGCTTTGGCGGGAGCATACCGACTTTTGCATCCCTCATGGGTCTCGCCTGATCACGCTCTTTATAGGCGGTGATATTCTGCGCGCCAAGAGAGACAAACCAATCATTCTGATATTTTATCAGCTCGACTTTTCTCGGACTTCTCCCTAGGCCGTTATGATGGGCGGCGGCGGTAGAGATAACAGGGGTGGTATTAGGGAGAAGCCTCAGGGAGCGGCCACTTTCTTTTAGCGCTTTCTTTATCTTAATCCCATTTTGTGATATATTTTTTATATCACGAGATGAATATTTTGCATGAGTGTAATCTGACAGCCCCAAGGTGATTTTTCCCTCTGGGAGCGATTTTAGATATTCTTCGGGTGAGATATTTTTTTCGAGCTTTCTCGCAAGTTTGAGAGAGCCACCAAGGCGGTCTAAGCTCGGCACGATCCCCAATTCTGTTTTAAAAAAGGCGATTTCCCGGCTTTTTTGCTCAACCTCATCAAAAAGACTTTCAAGCTCCGCAAGGGAGATTTCTGGCTGACGACCAAGGACGGCTAAATAATTCATGCTTATATTATAACATATTTTGTCAAAAACCCAAAATACCGCCTATGTTGACAATTTCACAATTGACAAATCGACCCATAAGCGGTATGATGGTGGTATAGAGAGTTATACTAAACTAGGATAGGTATAACAGTCTATATCATTGTAGAGTAAGAAGGTCCGTTAACGGATCTTCTTAATTTTGAGGCTGAGCTCAAATGGTTTTAGGCTGATGTTGAATCGAACTTTGACCATTCTTCCTCCTTTCTGTCTTGTTAGGCAGAAACACCGGAATCGGAGCCTAGTACATTTCCCTCTGCGCTGACGCGCAGACGGAACTGCCTCGCTCGTCCGCCGAAAGATTTATCTTTCAGCGACTTCGCTTCGTTGTTCCGTCGCAGTAGATTGTTCCTGTGGCCCACCACACCGGGCGAACCGACTTAGAGCCAAAATTTTTAACTCCACGAGTCTATTATAAGGGTATTTCGAAAAAACTTACAATCATAACCTTGATGTTTTAGCGAAAAATGTTTTAATTTACAGAGGTAGTATGTTGTAAATAATACGGCATCAAAGTGGATATGGTTTTAGCTAGACTGAGAGCCAATAGGAAAGGGGAAACTACTTATAGCACAGTACATAGTAGCTATTATCCCGTTCGTGGCCATATGTCGAGTTCGAGCCGCTGCTGTCGACATACAAGATGGACGCGCGGCCACCGATATAAGAACTAGAAGACCAGAAGTAGCGAGGACCGGAGAGACCAAGCACGCTATAGAGAGCGCCGGTAGTCTCTTGATACCCGGTACGACCGGTAGTATATGAAGTACCGCCATAGGCCTGTATCAAACTATCAAATACCGTGATAGCCGGGAATGAATAACCACTTGGACAGGTAGAAGAAGCGCTAGCCCATGTTGTCGCGTTCCCGCTATTGCCATAGACATAGATATTGCCATCTGCCATTTTGCAACTTTGCTGAGTAGTGGGGTGAACCGTGGAGGAACAATTGCCTGCATATACTGGACCCGTGCTTACGAAGTACGGATAAAGCGTTATTGTGGCACCTTGGGTTGAGCTGAGGTTTGAAACGCTCTGGCCCATATTGTAAGTTTTAGAGCTGCCAGAGGAATTGGTAGACCAACCTTGCTGTTCATAGCCGGATCTAGTACAAGTAGAGCTAGAGAGATTAACACTACTTCCATAAGTAGCAGGAGTAGAAGATACGGAGCAAGAACCACCGGTACTGCCAGCTGCATAGACAATAGTATAGGTGTTAGCTGCACCATTTGCCGTAAGGGTAATATCTCCGGATGGCATAGTAAAGGTATAGTTTTGGTTATCGCTACTTGGAAGGATGGAAGTATTACTAGAAGTCCAACCAGAACAATGATAACCATTGTTAGAAGTACAGGATACGGTAACGGATGCTCCTTCTATAACTTGTCCTGCACTTGGGTTTGAAGAGATTCCGGATATAGCGGTGGTATTACCGTTTGTAATAGCAAGATTATGGACAGGAGCCCAGACAGCATAAACCGTAAAGCTATTCGTCGTGGCGGGAGATTGGCCGGCAGTTTGGGCGGCGGAGATTAAATCGTTAATGGCTACAGTTTGTCCTGCTAGGAAGATAGGAGTAGTAGAAGTAGTAGCATTATTTACCATAGCCCAGCCTTTAATACGATAACCGTCTTTAGTAAAGCCGGTAGAAGGCATTACTATATTAGAGCCGGAAAGGACGGTTCTAGAACCCATCGTGTTCGTCCCGCCATTAGCATTAAAGTTCATGGTATATTTAATACCTTCAGATTTAGCTACGGCAGAGAAGACGACATTATTAGTATAGGTACCAGCAGGAAGAGAGCTAGTGAGTTTAGCACCAAAGCCTATTTGGTAACTATTATAGGCAGAAGAAGAGCAATTAGCATTTGGCAAGGGATAACTGAAATCACTTTCAGCACAATAGACCGGATCATCTTCGTCTGTAGAATCAATGATAGTGCCATTACTTTCGTTTTCTCCTACGGCAAACCAATTACCATAACCTCCAGCTAGATGT
>JAFWOH010000002.1 GCA_017509895.1 Candidatus Saccharimonadota bacterium | reverse complement strand
TGAAATTTGGTATTATAGTAGTATAGATCGTGGACGTGCCGATTTTATCGCGCATATCTCCTCCTTTGTGTAGTTATTAGTTGTTATATATAACTATTTTACAACAGGATGGAGTGTTCACGATCTATTTGAGTTTGAGCAGTTTTTCAGAAAGGAAAGGTTGGTTATGAATTTAAAGATCGGAATCTTGAACTTTTAAACCAATCTGCCTTAATCGAATAAATCTTCATCCAAAAGAGGGATAATATCGATTGCTGGCTCTTCATAAGGATGTATTTTTCTTAACACAGAAATAACATTTTTGACTTTATTGACGTCGCAAACAACTTCCAGTTTTTCTTCATCAACATATTCTATTTTATTCTTTTCCCCAATATACGGATTTGCTTTTTCATTTGGCCTAAAGGTCCCTATCACCCTGCATGAATTGGAGCAAAAATCATAGTTTCCGATTACACCGGCACCAGCTTCACATACAGCATCTCTTACTTTAGTAACATCACTGCTTGGTACCGTTACGCTAAGTTTGACTCTTTTAATATCAACTTTCATTTTTTAATCTTTCTTTCCCAAATTTATTATATATCAAAATATGTTATAATTATATCTATAATAACAGATATCAAAGGTTGGTTATGAATTTAAAGATAGGAATTGTTGGTTTACCTAATGTGGGCAAGAGCACGCTTTTTAACGCTTTGACAAATGCGCATGCGCTCTCGGCGAATTATCCTTTTGCGACTATCGAGCCGAATATCGGCATCGTCCCGGTTCCGGATGAGCGCTTACAGAAATTAGCTGATATGTATCAGTCTGACAAAATCGTCCCGGCCTCCGTCGAGTTTGTCGATATCGCCGGCCTCGTCGAGGGGGCAAGCCATGGGGAAGGGCTAGGGAATCAGTTCCTCGCGCACATCCGCGAGTGTCAGATTATCTGTCATGTCGTCCGGGTTTTTGAGGATGGCAATGTCACTCATGTTTCAGAAACCGTTAATCCGCTCCGCGATATTGATATTATCAAGACAGAACTAGAGCTTGCCGATCTCGACACCCGTGAGAAAGTCGAGATGAAGCGTAGCAAAGGGAATCCCGCTAAGAGCAACGATGAATTTATCCAATATCTTTCCGAAAAGCCGGTGATTTATCTTTTCAATGTCGATGAGAATCAATTAGGGGATAAAGAGCTCCGCCTAAAGCTCGCGACCGAAATCGCCCCTTCTCGCGCAGTCTTTGTCAATGCCAAGCTAGAGGAGGAGATGTCCGATATGAATCCGACCGAGCGCCTAGAATTTTTGAAGAGCTATGGCGTAGAGGAGGATGCCCTCTCTGAATTAGTCAAGGCCGCCTATAAAACCCTTGGTCTTCAAAGTTTCCTTACCGCCGGCAAAAAAGAGGTTCGGGCATGGACTATCAAACAAGGCGCTACGGCCCCCGAGGCGGCCGGCACCATCCATACTGATTTTGAGCGTGGCTTTATCGCCGCTGAGGTGATGAAATATGATGACCTTATCGCCCTCGGTTCCGAGGCCGCCGTCAAGGCCGCTGGCAAGCTTGCCACCGTCGGTAAAGATTATGTTATGGAAGAAGGCGATATTGTCGAGTTTAAATTTAATGTCTCAAATTCCGGCAAGAAAAAATAAATATTGTAAATTTAACCACTAGTATAATCATAATTAATTTGCTATAATAAATATAATTATGGATCCAAATACTACTACACCAAACCCAGGCACCACGCCTGATACAACCCCGGCGGCTTCGGGCCCTGCCCCCGCCCCGGCCTCAACACCAGTTAACCAAACCCCGGCAGGCACTCCGCCAGTTGCAGAGCCAGCCCCGAGCGCTCCGACCACGCCTCCTGCGCCTGCAGCCCCAGCTACGCCCAGCCCCGCTGCCCCAGCTTCTAATGGCCTTCCCGATTTAAGTGCCGCCGCTAGTGAACTTGCCGCTGCACCCAATCCAATGGGAAATACAACATTAGATAGTGCTGCTTCTCCGGCCACGCCCCCCGCTCCGGCAGCCCCGGCCTCCCCTCTTACTGCCACTCCGGCCTCTCCTCTTGGTACAGCTCCGACTACCCCGCCTCTCGGTGCTACCCCCGCCGCACCTGCTTTTGGCACGCCGGCTCCTAATCCCGCTTTTGGCGCTGGCCCGATGACTCCTCCCCAGATTGACACCGCCCCAGCTTTCGCCGCTGGTGACCAAGCTAATACCCCCGAGATGGGCGCTCCAAAGAAAAAAGTTAATACTACTACTTTCGTCCTGCTCGGTATCGTTGTCGCCTTGATTATCGCCATCGTCGTTTTCATGATTATTAATCAATAAACGCTTGCAAATACCTGCCACTCATGTTAGACTAGCCTTATGAAAAGTGGTAGGTATCGTATGCGCAGGATTATTGGCGGTCTTTCCGCCCTTACTCTAGTTGCCGCTTGGCTTCTTTTAAATCCAGCGAGCTACCAAAGTGAGCCGCTTTCTGCTTCTTCTGAAAATTCTCCAGAAAACAATTCTTCCGTAGAGATTAATCCCTCAGATCAGACCCTCGCCATCAATGTTCTTGAAACCCTCGAGATTAAGGGTCGCGCCCCAAAGACCGGTTATAAAAGGACTGAATTTTATAAAACTTGGCCGAATATCGACGGCTGTAATCTGCGTCAGAGAATTATCAAGCGTGAAGTCGGTGACTCGGCCAAATTAGACGGCTGTGATGTCGTCGCTGGGACTTTTGTTGAGCCATACACCGGCGAGACTCGCACCTATAATTCTAAAGCAGAATTTTCTAAAAATATCCAGATTGATCATATCGTCGCTCTTTCAGATGCTTGGCAAAAGGGCGCCCAGAATCTCTCGTCTGAGAGGCGCTATGAACTAGCTACGGACCCGCTCAATCTTGTCGCGGCCGATTCTTCGGCCAACCAGCAAAAGTCCGATGGTGATGCCGCCACTTGGCTTCCCAAGAACAAGGCCTTCCGCTGTCAATATGTCGCCCGTCAGGTCTCGGTCAAGAAAAAATATGCCCTCTGGGTCTCTCAGGCGGAGCATGATGCCATCAAAGATATTTTAAATACCTGCCCTTCCGAAAAAGTCGTCGGGCTAGAATAAATTGTTAAAATAACACCTTGTCGGGCTTCGGAAAATTTGTTATCATAGATTTAAGCCGAATTCTGTCCATGAGGCTTAAAAATAATCTAATAGAGTAAAGGAGTTAAGTCTGTCATGGTCAAAAAATCTTCAGACACGAATACTAACCATAACGAATCTGGGAAAAGCGAAGCTCTAAATCTCGCTATTGCTCAGATTACTAAAAATTTTGGCGATGGCGCCATTATGAAACTTGGTGATACCAAGAAGATTGATGTTGAACTCTTGCCGTCCGGCTCTTTGAGCCTCGATCTCGCCCTCGGCGGTGGATACCCGAAGGGGAGAATTATTGAGATTTACGGTCCCGAATCTTCCGGAAAGACTACGCTTGCGCTTCATGCTATCGCCGAGATGCAGAAACAAGGCGGTCAATGCGCCTTCATTGATGCCGAGCATGCTCTCGACCCAGCTTATGCTAAGAAAATCGGCGTTGATACCGCTAATCTCTTAATTTCTCAGCCGGATAACGGCGAGCAGGCCCTAGAGATTTGTGAAACGCTCGTCCGCTCTGGCGCGGTTGATTTAATCGTGGTAGATTCCGTCGCCGCCCTCGTCCCTCAGGCCGAGATTGATGGCGATATGGGTGATGCCCAGATGGGTCTTCAGGCTCGCTTGATGTCTCAGGCGATGCGAAAGCTCACCGGTATCATCAGTAAGTCTAAGGCTACGGTCATCTTCATCAATCAAATCCGCATGAAGATTGGCGTGATGTTTGGTAATCCCGAGACTACTACCGGTGGCAATGCTTTAAAGTTCTATGCTTCCGTCCGCATCGACATCCGCCGCATCGGCCAGATTAAAGACGGTGACAATGTCTCTGGTAACCGCACAAAGATAAAAGTCGTTAAGAATAAGATTGCCGCCCCGTTTAGGACCGCTGAGTTTGACATCATGTATAACGAAGGCATTAGCAAGACCGGCGATATTCTCGATCTCGCCGTCGCAAACGGGGTAATTGAAAAATCTGGTGCCTTCCTTAAATACAACGGCGAAACTCTCGGTCAGGGGCGCGAAAACGTCAAAAAACTTTTCCGCGAAAAGCCAGAATTGATGCTCGAAATCGAAAAGAAAGTCCGCGCAAAAGTCCTTCCGTCCGAGGAGAAGTCTGACGAAAAGGCTAAAGCCTCTAAATAATGGAAATAATTAGTTTAAATACGGCAGAAAAGTCGCGACAGGCGCATAACTTTTCTGTGGAGCCAGACTCTTCCCATAGCATAACTGCTATCAAACCAGCAACGAGAGATGAGAATCGCGTTAATATTTTCATTGATGAAGAATTTGCCTTCTCGCTAGACCTTGCTCAGGTGGTAGATTTTAAATTAAAAGTCGGGAAAACTCTAGACGAGCCAGAAATTAAGAAGCTAAAAAAGGCTTCTAATTTTGGTAAGCTTTATCAGCGGACTTTAGAATGGGTGCTCTCTCGCCCGCGCTCCGTTCGCGAAACCAGAGATTATTTAAAGAAGAAACAATTTGAAAAGCCAGAATACGGCATTACCGACGAAGATATTGCTGCGGTAATCGACCGCCTCATCAAAAAAACTTATCTAGACGACCAAAAATTTGCCGAGTATTATCTTGAAAATCGTTTCCAGAAAAAAGGCATCAGCAAAAAACGTCTAAAGCTAGAGCTCCAAAGGAAGGGCCTTAGTCCCGAGGTCATCGAGCAGGCCTTTCAAAGCTCTAGCCGCGACGACGCCGAAGAAATTAAAAAAATCATCGCCAGAAAGCGGGCCCGCTACGACGACGAGCAACTGATGTCTTATCTAACAAGGCAAGGCTTTAGCTATGATTTAGTTAAATCTATTTTAGACCAAAACTAAACCGGGCTTTGCCTGGTTTAGTTTTTACCTAGCTTTTCTTCGCAGCCCGAGGAACTTTCTTTTTCAAAAGAAAGTGCCCCAGAAGGTTGACGGAACGGATTGACGAAATTAGGCACAAAATCTTCCTTTACGGAGCGCTTTCTAATCTTATCTTCTTCGTCTTTTACCGTCACTTTATAATCATCCACCTCGACAATCTCATTTCTCGAGATTAAAAGTTCTGGGTCTATAAAGGCCTTTAAGACCGGCCGCTGCACCACGATTTGCATAATCTCAAAATTATTAGTATCTACCGTATAAGAAGTAATTTTCCCGAGTTTCGTCCCCTTTTTCGTGACGCACTTTAGCCCAGTCAACTTAAATTCTAAAGACATGATTTCATCAATTTTCATCACGTCCACTCTCGAAACAAACACATCCTCCGAATCGACGATTATCCCAATGTCCGAATATTCTCGGACCGATTCTACACGCAGAATGTTTCCAATCTCCCCGCCAATCACTCCCCCTCCGACTACAAAGCCAATAA
Organism: Candidatus Saccharimonadota bacterium; assembly: GCA_017509895.1. Lineage (GTDB taxonomy): Bacteria > Patescibacteriota > Saccharimonadia > Saccharimonadales > Saccharimonadaceae > Nanosyncoccus. Next base: position 19,085 of record JAFWOH010000002.1, on the reverse strand, counting down.
TCTTAAGGTCATTCGGGTCGATAATCGGCTCCAAGACCTCGGCAATCGGTTGCCCTACGTGGAGGCTAAGCACTGGGCATCCCAAGAGTTGCGTTCTATCGATTAACATATTATAATTATACCACCATGCAAAAACTTTTGGCAATTTCTGGCGGAGTTGATTCTAGCTGCCTGCTTCATATGTATAAAGATGACCCCGAGGTGGTCGTGGCACATTTTAACCATGGCACGCGCCCGTCTAGTGACGCGGACGAAGAATTTGTCAAAAAACTCGCCAAGGAATACGGTAAAAAATTTGTCGTCGGCCGGGCCGAGCTCGGCGAAAATGTTTCGGAAGAAAAGGCCAGAAAGGCACGTTATGATTTTCTGAAAAAGGTCGCCGATGAAAATGGCTTTGCTTTCATTTTTACCGCCCATCATCTTGACGACCTTGTCGAAACTATCGCGATTAATCTCCTCCGCGGGACCGGCTGGCGCGGACTCGCTCCGTTTAGTGCGCCTCGCACGACCCGTCCGTTCTTTGGCGAATATGGTCATGGCGGAGCTAGTATGGCGGATTTTATAAACGGACGCTCGATCAAGGCTATGACTAAAAAGGATATTTTAAAATATGCTGCCGAGAATAATCTGGCTTTTCGTGAAGACCCGACGAATCACGAGAGTAATTACCTTAGAAACCGTATTCGTGAGAAATTAAGAGATTTTCCTAGAGAGAAGAAAATCAGATTAGCCGAGCTTTACGACTGGCAGGTAGACGACCGTTGGCGGATTGAGCAACTCGCAGAAAATACTCTGACCGATTTTGAAATTGAGGACGGGACTGAATATGGCGTTTATCTCCGGGATTGGTTTGGCACTATGGAGGGCGAAGAATGCGAATTAGAATTACTCCGCTGCGCCTTGGATGAGCATGGTATTTCCCTGACGCGTCCCCAGCTAAAAGATTTTTTAAATGCGATTAAAACCTATCCGCCAGAAAAATCGTTTAATCTCCCGGGTGACCGTCTAATCAAGCTTCATAAAACTTACTTTATATTATAGTCTTCCAATTTTTATTTTCGTTTAAGTTCCGTCCCATATAATAGAGAAGATTAAACGAAAGGCAAACTATGTTTAGGAATATGTTAAAACGGAGCTGGCTCTCAATAAAACGCAAGCTCGGACGAACTATAATATTAACCCTTATCTTTTTCATGATGGCAAATCTGGTCCTCGCGGCTTTTATTATTAAATCTGCTGTTTCCGCCCAAATGGACTATGCGAAATCTACTCTCGGCGGTACTGTCTCGATTCAGGCTAATATGGATGCTATCCGCGAAACTCAAAAAGCCGAGATGGAAAAAGGTGGTGACCCGGGCGAGATGTTTAAGAGTATGAACCGCCCTAGTGTCGATGTCAAAACCGCCAATAAAATCGCTTCGGAAAATACCGACTATATTAAAGATTATTCTTACGAAGTTTCTACTTCCGCTAATGCTGATAATCTCCAAACTGTCGAGACTAAGGGACCGAAGATGCCTAGCGGGATGCCAGGTAATTTCGGGGGGCAGTCTTCGTCGAGCGACGATTCCACTCTCGATGCCGATATTACCATTTCCGGCGTGAATGCCTATGCTTATATTCAAGGCGTCAAAAACGGCACCCTCACGATAAAAAACGGCACCTACTTTGATGAAGATTCTAAAGATTCCGCAATTGTTTCTTATGAATTTGCCAATCTCAATTCATTGAAAGTTGGTGACACCATCAAGCTCAAAAACATCTACACCGAAAAAGAAGTCGCCTTGAAAATTATCGGTGTTTATGATAGCTCCGAGGAGCGCGCAAACGGCAATACAATTTATATGAATACCGACACCGCCGCAAAATTCTTGAGCACCGATGATTATAACAATGGCGATTACGACGTCGATAATGTCAATTTCTATATGGTAAACTCTGATAAAGCCGATGAGTTTGTCAACAAAATCAATCGGGATTTTTCGGAGCTCTCCGAGAATAATCTCAAGGTTGCCGTCGACACCTCTGAATACGATAGTATCGCCGGCTCGATCGAGTCCGTCGGGAGCTTTGCCGACACGATCCTAGTCATTGTAATTATTGCCACCATCATTATTATTACCCTTATCGTCACTATTAACGTTAAAGACCGTCGCTACGAAATTGGTGTTTTGATGTCGCTTGGCGCCAGCAAGAAAAATATTATCGGCCAGATTATTACAGAACTCGTGATTATCGGCACTCTCGGTTTCGCTCTTGCCAGCGCGACCGGCACCGTCTTTGCCGGCACTCTCGGTGACATGATTATCAAAAATCAGACCGCTTCCGCTAGCAAACAATCCGAAAGAAGCTTTGGCCGCCCCGGTAATATGCCTAGTCAAGGCAGCAGTAAAAATAACAGCAACGCACCAGAGCCGCCTAGCGGAGATAATGCGCCAAACATGAAGGAAGTCATGCAAAACGGCCGCAGCAAAAACGAGGTTAAGTTGGACATCAATGCCGAGCCGCTCGATTACCTTCTCCTCTTTGTCACCGGCTACCTCGTCATTATTCTCGCCCTTATCGTCCCCTCTATTAGCATTATGCGCTATCAGCCAAAAGAAATCTTAGCAGGAAAGGAGTAAATATGAAGAAAAACATTTTAGAAATTAAAAATCTTTCGTACAGCTATCAAAATGGCGACCGTACTCAGAAAGTTCTAGACGATATTAGCGTCAAATTCGAAGCCGGAAAAATCTATGCCATTGTCGGCGAATCCGGCTCTGGAAAGACTACGTTTTTAAGCCTCATCTCGGCGCTTGATAAGCTTCAGGATGGCGACATCAAATACAACAATAAAAGTCTCAAGGAAATCACCGGCCAAGAGTTTCGCTTGAGATATGTCAACATTGTCTTCCAAAGTTATAATCTTATTAAGTATATGACCGCCGCCGAAAATGTCGAGGTTGCTTCTGACTTTGATAATCGCAAAGCAGATCCAAATCAATATCTCGAAAAAGTCGGCATCACCGCCGAGGAGGGAAAGCGACTAGTAAATAAACTTTCCGGCGGCCAACAGCAGCGTGTCGCCATCGCCCGCGCCCTCGCTTCAAATTCACCGATTATTATGGCGGACGAACCGACCGGTAATCTCGACGAAGACACCGAAGAAAAGATTATTGATATTTTTCGCGACCTTGCACATAAGGACAACAAAATCGTCGTTATCGTCACGCACTCTCGCCGGGTTGCGGACAAGGCCGATCAGGTCCTTACCCTCCGCCGCGGTAAATTAGGCTGATTTAATCAGTTCGTGCTATAATAAATACAATGAAAAAGCTCTTGACCGCTCTACTCATTATTGCCTGTAGTGTTTTTATTACAGAGCTCGTCTTTGCCGGGTCGATTAACCTCGATGACAAAGATGAGCTAAAAATAGAACTCACTTCCGAAAAGATTAATCTCCCCATTCCGGAGGCCATTAAACTTTGGCCGGAACAAACCGCTACCGCCCTAGAGCAGACCGACGATTGCAACTATCCCGGCTTTAACGAGGGCAACACCGGCACGACTAAAGCTCGAATTGTTAATTGCCGCAAGATAATTTATTATCAGGTCGCAGTTTGGGGAAATATCGAGGCAGATGTAAATGATTTTAAAGCTAAAGCTGCCGAAACTTATAAAGACTCTCGCGGCTGGTCGCAGATTGCTACTTTCAAGGAGGTCGAGAGCAATCCCGATTTTTACCTCATCTTGAGCGACGCCGCCCATCTCGACGCCACCCCCGGCTGCTCCGGCGACCTTTCCTGCACAAACTGGTCTAATCAGGTTATTATCAATGATCTAAGGTGGCGCGAAGGGACCGAGGCGAGCCGCGCCGCCGGAATGAGCACTCGTGATTATCAACACATGGTAATCAATCACGAGACCGGCCATTGGCTCGGACATTACGCCCACATTGAAAGTTGTGAAGCTGGCGGCCCCGCTCCGATTATGCTGCAGCAATCGACCGGCCTTCGCGGCTGTGATAGTTTTAATGCCTGGCCACTAGCATCGGAATTATGGACTCTGAGGTAAGCATGAGCGAAATAAATTTTAGCACAAGCATCAATAAAATAAGTATAAACGGAAAGGAAAATTAATGGAAAAACGCGTAAGAAAAATTAAATCTTCAAAAATCATCCTGATTATTTTTGCCCTGGCTTTTATTATCGCCGGCGGATTTTTCCTTTATAAAACTGCCTACGAAAAAGGCAAGGCGGACGGCCGCAAAAATTATGAGTCCGAAACTGCTGGTCTCGTTAAAAATCTTGCCACCGCCGTTTCTGAAAAATCGAGCGACTTTAGCGAAATTCAAAAGACTTTAGGCTCTCTCCCGTCCGAGCTGACCGAAGATACTATCAACAGTTACCTTGGGTCCCTCGAAAAAATTCAGTTAAAAAATGCCGAGGCCAAGGAAATATTAGCCGAATATAAAAATTCTTGGCAGTCTATGAAAACCGTCTACGAAACCAAAGACAACGAAAAAATCCAGACCGAATTTGAGACTCTAAAATCTGAAGCAGCAAAAACCGCCGAAAAACTCCAGACCTTATACGATAACAATATCTCTTCCGCTCTAGAAAAACTCTAAAAAATCTGTTATAATTACCCCTAATGAATACTGATAAAATTCGGAATTTTTGTATTATCGCCCATATCGATCATGGCAAGTCCACTCTGGCGGACCGCATGATGGAAATCACCGGGACGGTCGAAAAGCGCGAGATGAAGGCCCAGCTCCTTGATAGCATGGAACTCGAGCGCGAAAAGGGTATCACGATTAAGCTTACACCGGTCCAGATGAATTATAAAGGTTATGAGCTAAATTTGATTGACACTCCGGGCCATGTCGACTTTTCTTATGAAGTTTCGCGTAGTCTTCAGGCGGTCGAATCGGCAATTCTCGTCGTTGATGCCACGCAAGGTATTCAGGCCCAGACTCTCGCCAATGTCTATCTCGCCATCGAGCAAGATTTATATATCATTCCGGTCATCAATAAAATCGATCTTCCGGCCGCCGATGTCGAAAAGGTTGCAAGCCAAATCATCAATCTTCTCGGCTGTAAACGCGAAGATATTATCGGTGTTTCCGCCAAGACCGGGCTTAATGTCGAAAAGGTCTTAGACGCGATTATCGATAAGGCCCCAAAGCCAAAAATGATAAAATCAAGTCACTTAAAGGCTCTAATTTTTGACAGTTATTTCGATGATTATCGTGGCGTTGTGCTCTATGTTCGTATCATGAGCGGAAAATTAGAAAAAAATGCCCAGATAAAAATGATGGCCGCAAACACAAATGGTCTTGCGCTCGAAGTCGGTAAATTAAAACCCGATATGAAGCCGGCGGAATCTCTAAACGAGGGTGAGATTGGCTATATTGTTACAAACTTAAAGACCACGCGCGAGGCTAAAGTCGGCGATACCGTAACACTCGTAAAAAGTCCAGCCGAATCTCCTCTGCCGGGATATAAAAATGTTTTGCCGTTTGTCTATGCTGGCTTTTTCCCGGTTTCAAATGAAGATTATAAAGATTTAAAAGAGGCAATAGAAAAACTCTCACTTTCCGATTCTGCTCTGCAGTTTGAGCCAGAAAATTCGCCTGTACTCGGCTTTGGCCTCCGCATCGGCTTCCTCGGACTGCTGCATATGGATATTATTAAAGAGCGATTAGAAAGGGAGTTTAAGCTCGACCTCGTCGTGACGAACCCCAGCACTAATTACGAAGTGACCTTAACGACCGGCGAAAACATCGAGATAAAATCTGCCGCCGATCTTCCGGACCAGAGCGAGGTGCTAGAAATTCGTGAGCCTTGGGTCAAGGGCGAAATCATCGTCCCAAAGTCGATGATTGGCAATGTATTAAATCTCATCGTTGAAAAACGCGGCCACCAGACCAATCTCTCCTATATTGAGGACCGCGCGGTGATTGATTTTGAAGCCCCGATGGCAAATCTCCTCACCGATTTTTACGACCAGCTAAAGTCTAGCACCTCTGGCTATGCCAGCTTTAATTATGAGCTTTCCGATTATCGCCCAGAGGATTTAGTGCGGGTAGATTTTCTCGTCGCCGGTCAGAAAATTGATGCCCTCGCAATTATGTGTCACCGCTCCGAGGCGGAGCGTATCGGTCGCGAGATTACTAAAAAGTTAAAAGAAGTGATTCCGAGACAGAGTTTTGAAGTTGCCCTTCAGGCCGCGATTGGCGCACGCATTATCGCCCGCGAGACTATTGGCGCCTATCGAAAGGATGTGCTCGTAAAAATCCATACCGGTGATAGAGACAGAAAGGCTAAGCTCCTCGAAAAGCAAAAGCGTGGCAAGGCCCGGATGAAGCGCTTTGGCAAGGTCGACATCCCGTCCGAGGCCTTTACCGTGATGCTAAAACGCGATTAAATGTGCTATAATCTATCTATGGAAGAAAAATTAGAGTTTATCAAAGGCTGGTTAAAAACCGGCAGTATTAATATTTTTGGTCTCCCGATGAGCGGTAAAGACACCGTCGGGGTAAAGCTCGCGGAGGACCTTGGCGCACGCTTTCTCTCCTCCGGGATGATTATCCGCGCCATGGAAGAAGAAACTAAAAACAAAATGACAGGAAATGGGGAATTAATCCCGACCGATCTTTTCTATGAGTGGATTTTGCCCTATTTTGAAAGAGATGATTTAAAAAACGAGGCCCTTGTCCTTTCCAGCGTTGGTCGCTGGTCTGGCGAGGAAAATGAGGTTATGGAATCGGCTAAAAATGCCGGCCATGAAATCAAGGCCGTCGTTCTGCTTGAGACTTCCCCAGAAGATGTTATGAAGAGATGGGAAATCGTAAATAGCCTCGGCGACGAGCAGAGGACCGTCCGCGATGATGATAAAACTCTCGACACCTTTAAGGTCCGCATCAAAGAATTTGAAGAAAAGACGGAGCCTGTCATCAGTCATTATGATGAACTAAAACTGCTAATCCGCGTGAACGGTAATCAAGACCGCGAAACAGTCTATCGAGAAACCATCGACGCTCTCTATAATTTTGCTTCAAACAGTCAGCCCGCTCCTCAGGCTAGCTAATGTGGAAAACTCGGCAAAAATTGTGGAAAAAACTTGGAAAAACCTCTTGCCGGCCAAGAAAATCTCCGCTATAATAAAAGTACAGGATATAGAGAAAGGAGGAAATAATGGAAGATCTATATATCTTTAACCTTCTAGCACTTCTCTTAGTGGCTTGCGGCGCGACCATTTACATTATCGTACGGTCCTACCGCAAGTCTCTTAAATAACTGTCCGGTTGTCCTAAGAAAAGCCCCGAAAGGGGCTTTTTTGTGAGTCTCACCTCTGTTAATCAAATTAAAATTTTAAGTTTTCTTTTAGGTTCAGCAAGTATAATAAGACCATAAAATTAAGAAAGGAGCAAATTATGAAAGGAACCGCCCCAGAAAATTCATCTAAAAATCTCTCAACCGAAGCCGGAAAGGCTCAAGAGGTTTTTCGCCGCGTCGAGACTAAATATGTCCTCACTCCGTCTGAATTTCAAAATCTTTTAAAAGCCATCGCGCCGTTTATTAAAAAAGATCGCTATTTCAAGTCGACCAATTGTAGCGTTTACTACGATACGGATGCCCGCTACCTCGCCATCCACTCTCTTGAAAAACCGCTTTACAAGGAAAAAATTCGCATTCGGAGCTATAATATTCCGAAATCTCTAAGCGACCCAATCTTCATCGAAATCAAAAAGAAATATAATGGCATCGGCAACAAACGTCGCATTACTACGACGCTCAGAGATTTTTACGAATACGAAAAAACCGGCGAGCTAAAAACCGACAACCCTCAAATCAAGGCGGAGCTCGACCATTGTTTTAATTTTTACAATTTAAAGCCAGCGCTCTATGTCGCCTATGACCGCCTCTCTTTTGCTGGTAAAAATGATAAAAATTTTCGCCTTACTTTCGACCACAATGTCAGGAGTCGTGAGGATAATTTAAGGCTAGAGCTCGGCGATAAAGGCGAGAAATATTTTGAAAACGGTGAAATCGTCATGGAGGTAAAAGTCTTAAATGCCTATCCACTCTGGTTCACAAAGGCGCTTTCATATTTAAAAATTTATCCAGCCTCTTTTAGTAAATATGGCCGGATTTATGAAAAGCGTCTTAAATCCCTCGCCCCACAACCAGCTCTAAAAACTGTTTATCAAAATCTAGAAGAACCAATTAGTAATCAGGCAATAAATTGCCTAGAAAGGAAAAATTATGTTTGATTCAATTTTAACCGGGGAACTCACTTTAACAAATTTCTTGGCTTGTCTTGGTACCGCCTTCATACTCGGCCTCATCGTCGCACTCGTCCATCAAAAAACCGCTCGCGCTTCTAGCCATTTCATCACGACTTTGGCCATTCTGCCTGTGCTTGTTTCGATGGCGATTATGCTTGTCAATGGCAATCTCGGCGCCGGTGTCGCAACGGTCGGCGTGTTCTCGCTCGTCCGCTTCCGCAGTATCGCCGGCAACTCGCGAAGCATTATGGCTATCTTCTTTGCCATGGCTATCGGCCTCGCAGTCGGTGTCGGCTATCTCGGCTTTGCCGCCCTCTTTACTGTCATCGTCGCGCTCATGATTGTCGCCTTGTCCGCCTTCAATTTTGGCGAGTCGAAAACTACCACCCATAAACTTACCGTTCTCGTTCCTGAGGATCTCGATTATACCTCCGCCTTTGATAAGATTTTCGATAAATATCTCACCCGCTTTTCTCTCGAAAAATCTAAAACTACTAATATGGGTAGCCTCTTTGAACTTACGTATTTTATCAATATGAAATCCGACACTAACGAAAAAGAGTTTATCGATAAAATTCGCATTAAAAATGGCAATCTAAAAGTCGCCCTGTCGCACCAACTCAACGACGAAGAGTTATAATAAGAAAGGAAAATAATATGGAAAATAATATCACAACCGAAATCCCAAACGAACCAATTAAAAAATCAATCTCTTGGCAAAAAATCACCATTATCACAGCCGCCGCTCTGCTTGTCGCGGGCCTCGGTACGGCCGTTACGCTTGAGCTTATCAATCGTAATAATAACCAAGACCAGAATACGACCGCAACCGTTTCCGAAATCGTCGAAGCATCAAACGAGCAGGAGGAATCCGCTGAGGACTATTTCGCCAACGCCGCTCAATATACGCTTGAGCTTAAGGACGGCGAAAACAAAATCACCGCCGCCGGAGTTTATACCGTCACCGGCTCGACTGACAACGGCTATATCCATATTAACACTGGCGACAATAAGGTTAAGCTAATTTTAAGCAATACCAGTATCAAAAATCCTAGCGGTCCGGCAATTTATGTTGAGAGTAACGGTAACGTCCATATCGAAACTGTTGGGACTAACACCCTCGACGCCGTCCCGACCGAGGATTTAGACGCTGCAATTTATTCTAAAGCCGATCTCATTTTCAAAGGCGACGGCACTCTCAATATCACTAGTACCCTCGACGGCATCGGCGGCAAAGATGATGTTAAAATTAAATCTGGCACCATCAATGTCACCGCTTCCGAAGACGGTATCAAGGGTAAGGATAGTCTTACTATCCAAGGTGGCGACATTACTGTCTCGGCTGGCGACGACGGCCTCAAGGCTTCCAACGACGAAGACCAAACCAAAGGCATCTTGACTATTTCCGGCGGTAATATCGTAGTTGCCAAGTCTAAAGAGGGCATCGAAGCCGCTCAAATTAACATCGGCGGTGGCAATATCGATGTAACTGCCTCCGACGACGGCGTCAACGCCGCAGCCGACTTCTGCTCCCAAATGGCCATGTCCCCGACCGGCAATAGCAATATTACAGTCTGTAAAGTCAATATTGCTGGTGGTACCCTTAAAGTCAACGCTGGTGGCGACGGTCTAGATAGTAACGGCAGCATCTATCTTTCCGGCGGCACCGTCTATGTCGACGGCCCGAGTAACTCCGGCAACGCTGCGCTTGATTATGACGGCGCCTTCGAAATTACTGGTGGCTCTATCATTGCAACCGGTATGACCGGCATGGCTATCAACGCTAGCTCCGCTACCCAGGGTTCCGCGCTCATCAATCTCAGCCAAACTTACTCTGCTGGCTCGACCGTTACTATCGGTGATGTTAGTTTTACTCCCTCGAAGAGCTTTAACAGCATCATGGTCTCTAGCGCCGGCTTCGAAAAAGGACAGAGTTATGAGCTAAAAATCAATAACCAAGCTGTCCAGACCGTCGAATTTACCGACTACCTCGTCGGCTCCGGCTCCCAAGCCGGCCCCGGCGGGCAAGCTCAATCTGGGGCTGGTCCTCAGGGCCAACAGCGCTATACTAGGTAGTACTAGCATTTTTATAATATATATGCTAAAATATATAGCATGAGATTGCGTAAAAACAAGCTCAGGCTAATGATTTATCTGTGTGGAGCAGCTCTTGTGACGCTGTCTTTGGCCATTGTAGCGCATAAAATCCCAAACACCTTCGCTGAGAATGAAGATGCGATTGTTGATATTGAGAATGCCGCGCCTGATGACCGTCCCACCGGCTCTTTTGAAGAGGAGCCCGAGCATTTTGTTACTATTCACGATCAGAAGAATAAAACCCTCCAGATTAAGACTAATGCCTTGACCGTCCGCGAGGCGCTCGAGCGTGCGGAGGTAGAATTGGCTGATTCTGATAAGGTCGAGCCGGGGCTGATGAACCGGATTGATTCTGATAATTTTCATATTAATATTTTTCGCTCTCGCCCCGTCTTGGTAATTGACGGGCTAACTAGAAAGCGCCTCATGACCGCAAGCTACGATCCTAAAACTATCGCGAACGATGCTGGTCTTACGGTTTATGATGGTGATACTATCGAGCTAGTAGATAACACTAATTTCCTCGAGGTTGGTGACCTCGCTACATTTAAAATCACTAGAAACGGTGGCCGAACCATCACTCTCGAAGATACCATTCCGTTTAAAGAAGAGACTATCGATGACAGCTCGCTCGCCTCTGGTGAAAAGGAGGTCAAGACTCCCGGTGAAGACGGGCGCAAGGTAATCAAATACCGGGTTAATTTCGTCGATGGTGTCGAGGTCGCGCGTGAGCTTATCTCTGAAGAGATTGTGCGCGAGCCGGTCAATCGGGTTGTTGCCGTCGGTACGAAGTCTGAGACTCCCGTCAAGAAATCCATTGCCCCCGAATGGGCGAAGTGTGCCGAATATGCCCGCGCCGCCGGCGTTTCTGATGATGATATGTATGATGCCTTGACCTTGATTTATCACGAATCTGGCTGTCGCGTCGATGCCACCAATGCTTATTCTGGTGCTTACGGCATTCCTCAGGCTCTCCCCGGTAATAAGATGGCGGCCTTTGGTGATGATTGGCAGACTAACCCCGTCACCCAGATTAAATGGATGATTGACTATGTTAACCGCCGCTATGGTGGCTGGAAAGGAGCATTATCCTTCTGGGCCTGCACCGGCACTTGTCGCGGCATCACAAAGACTTCCACATGGTATTAAAGAATAACAAATCTCTCGGCCAACATTGGCTTAAAGACCGCGCTACACTCGATGCGATTGCTGATTATAGTTGTATTTTTGACACTAGTTTATGCATAGAAATTGGCCCGGGCCTCGGTACGCTAACCAGCTCCCTATTAAAGTGTTTTGATAAGGTGATTGCGGTCGAATATGATTCGCGCCTCGCCGAGAATTTACCAAAGTCTTTCCCAGGCAAAAACCTTGAAGTCATCAATATGGACTTCTTAAAATTTGACCTCGAAAGTATTAAAGAACCCTATGCTGTTGCCGGAAACATCCCTTATTATATTACTTCGCCGATTATCATGAAATTAATTGAAACTAAAAATCTCCCAAAACGCATAGTCCTCTTAATCCAGAAAGAAGTTGCCGAGCGCATCGCCGCTAGAGACAATAAAGAATCGGTCTTGTCGCTTAGCGTCAAAAATCGTGCTGATGTAGAATTAGGTCCGGTCGTAAAGAGGGAACTATTTACCCCTCCGCCAAAAGTCGACAGTCAAGTCATTATTTTAGACCCCCATCCGCCGATTGTTTCTGAAGAAGTTATTAAGCTGGTTAAGCGCGGTTTCTCCGCTCCTCGGAAAAAATTAGTTAAAAATCTCGGTCTCGAAAAAACAAAGGCCGACCAAGTTTTTAATAGCCTCGGTCTTTCTCCCGATGCTCGCCCCGCCGATCTCTCTCTAAGTGAATGGCAGAATCTCCAAGTAGCACTTAGCAACTAGTCTATAATATTGTAAAATATACAATGTGTTGACAAACTAAAAGCTTTTGCTTATAATAGAACAAAATAAGGTCATATTAAAAACAAAAAGGATAAAAATGAGCTTTACTACAGAATTAAAATTTACGCTCACCGGCGGTAGCGATACCCCGAGTGGCGGTGACACTCCAAGTGGTGGCGACAGCCAAGGTGATCAGGGGAACCAAGGCAACCAAGACCAGTATACCGGAGAAGACGATTACGACTACGAGGGTGAAGATTACTACGGCGAAGACGAGGGTAGTGCAGTCCCAGAAACTGGTGCCTACACCACCACTGACACCTCGTCCCCAAACACCGGCGTTTACAGCGCTAATCACGAAAATACCAAGGCCACGATTTTTATGGCTGTCTTTTTCGCTGTTGTTGTCGCTAGCCTCATCATCATGCTCATTTTTCGTTCTAAAAAGCAGAAAGCTATCATTTTTGAAAGAAGCTCCTTCCATCTTTCTTCTCGCCGGCGCATTATAGCGACTTCCGCGCTCGTATTAGCCTTTGCTGCGCTTAGTGGCCTTGCTATTTCTAATCTCAATCAAGATTGGTCGACTCAGGCCGCCACCGAAACAGAGCTCGACATCACTCTCTCTCCTCAAAATCCAACGTTCAGCGATGCCGCTCGTGGCAAGTTTAGCATCAAAAGCCAGACCATCACGGTATCTCCTAGCACTAGCGAATATGATTTATACATTAGTTTTAACGATAATTTCTGTATCAAAAATACTACTAATTGTCTAAACCCAGCTGCCGGTAGTCTCGGCAATTCCACCAATACCGTACTTCAGTCTAATCAATGGGGCATTAGCTCCTCTAACGGCACCGCTACGGATAAAATCTGGGCCGGCATTCCGACCACGAGCACCAAGATTACCAATTCCGGCACTTCCACCACTGTCTACTACGGCATCAACCTCGGCTCCGACCTAGTGGATGGCGAATACACTGCCAAAGTCACTTACAAGGCCGTCGCCAAAGCCACTCCCGAACCAGAGCCAGAGCCAGAACCCGAGCCGGAACCAGAACCTACTCCTGACTACGAAACGCTCGTAGTCAAGTATAGACCGCACGCGCCATCCGGTATTACTGTTACTGGTGAAACCGCTGATACAACGGCGCCATATACTACTACTAGCGTAACCCTAAACGCAAACGGCTATACTGCTACTGGGTATACCTTTAAGGGCTGGTCTTGCGGCAGTGCTTTGGATACCGTGCGTTTCGCCAATCAAGCCACAGTTAGCACTAGTGATTTAATGTCATGCGGCCATAGCCAAACCGGCGGCGTTAGAACCGTCTTCCTCTACGCCGTCTGGGAAGAATCCTCGACACCTGCGGTTGACACTATGCAGGGGTTCGACGCTAGCACTAGCCTCTCAAATGTTGGCGACAGCACTACTCTGACTGACACTCGCGACGATAGCTCTTATGTCGTCAAACGCCTTGCCGACAACAAGGTTTGGATGGTTCAAAACTTAAAGCTTATTAACAAAACTATCACTCCAGATGATTCCGATGTTTCTAGCAATTTCACTCTTACCGCTAGTGCTGGCAGTTCTGGTTGGTGTGTGACCGGTACGGTGGACTGCTACAATCAAACGCTAACCTATTATGATTCTTCCCGCTCCTCTCACGGCGCATTATATAACTGGTATACTGCCACCGCTAGCACTGGCGCTTCCACAGCTTCTTCCAGTCAAGCTTCCGGCAGCATTTGTCCAAAGGGCTGGAGGTTGCCAGCTAAGGAAGATTTTGTAGCCCTTGATCAGGCCTGGGGCGGTACTGGCGAGGGTCGCGAATCTGCTAATACTTATAACACTTTCATCGGAGCGTACACGACGGGGAATAATGGCGGCTTTACTCTGTCTGGCTACATTAAAAGCTCTCTAGAAGGCGTCGGTACAGACGGGAGCTGGTGGACATCCACGACCGGGAGCCTTGCTGGCAGAGCATACAGCTTGAACCTCTCACCAAACAACATGGTATCCCCCAATAGCCTGGATTACAGATTCTATGGCTACGCCGTTCGTTGTATTGCCAAATAACAGCTCCTATTGTATAATAACGGTATGTCAAAAAATGTCTATGTCACTACCGCTATCCCTTATGTAAATGGCGCACCGCACATCGGTCATACTTTAGACTATCTCCTCGCCGACACATATGTCCGCTATCAGAAGAAAAATGGAAACACCGTTCGCCTTCAGGCCGGGACTGACGAACATGGCAATAAAATTTTCAAAAAAGCCAAAGAAAATAATATTAAAGTCGAAGAATATGTCGCCAACAATTCTAAAAAGTTTCAGGATCTTATCAAAAAGCTTGGAGTCGAGCCGACCGATTTTGTCCGTACAACCGACGAGGCTCACGAAAAGCGTGTTCAGGAAATCTGGCGGAGGCTTGAAGACCATATCTATAAATCAAGCTACGAGGGTTGGTATTGCGAAGGCTGCGAGCGCTTTGTGCCCGACAGCGAATACAAGGAACAGAATGGCATCTGCCCAGATCACCAAAAGCCCTACGAAAAATTAGAAGAAGAAAACTATTATTTTAGAATCGCCGATTTTAAAGACCAGATTAAAGAGGCTATAGAAAAAGACGAATTAAAAATCCTTCCTGAGTTCCGCAAAAAAGAGATGCTAAAACTTCTAGAGGATACTCCGGACGTTTCTATCTCGCGTCCAAAGAAACAGCTCTCTTGGGGCGTCCCTGTCCCCGGCGACGGCACTCAGGTCATGTATGTCTGGCTCGATGCCCTCTCAAACTATATTACAGTTCTAGGCTATCCTGATAAAGACATTAGCGATTTCTGGCCGGCCGAGCTTCAGATTGTCGGTAAAGATATTTTGAGATTCCATTCAATCATCTGGCCGGCCATGCTGCTTGGTCTCGGTCTGCCTCTGCCAAAGGTTTTGCTTTCTCACGGTCACGTCCAGACCAATGGCGAAAAGATGAGCAAATCTCTTGGCAACGTGGTTGACCCGCTTGAGGTGCTTGATAAATACGGTCTGCCAGCCTTCCGCTATTACTTCCTCCGCCATGCCGATACCTTCCTTGATGCTGATTTTACATGGGAAAAATATGATGCTGCTTACAATAATGAGCTCGCGAATGACCTCGGCAATCTCGTCCAGCGCCTCGCCACGCTCTGTAAAAAGAACAATATCGTCGGTCTCTTTGACTATCAGCCAAAGAAAGACTCATCTTACTGTGCTATGATGGACGAGTTTTATTTTAGCAAAGCTTTTGATTATGCATGGGAAAAGGTTTCTGACCTAAATAAACACATCGACGATGAAAAGCCATGGACTCTCGCCAAGGAGGGCAAGACTGAGCAGGTCGTAAAGGTCCTGACTAGCCTCGTTAAAGATTTATTAGACGCGGCAGACCTTTTGGAGCCTTTCCTCCCCGAGACTGCCGAAAAAATCAATCAGATTTTTAAGTCCGAAAACATCGCCCCGCCCGAGACACCGCTGTTTCCAAAGAGCTAGTTAAGTAACATAAAAAATCGAATTAGGCGTCTGTCTAATTCGATTTTTGCATTAGGGCTTCTCTTTCGAAAAGCCCCAAAGCCTATTTCTTATCGCAGTGGTGTTCACTACCATCACAGCAACAATGGCTGTCGCAGAAATAGCGGACGATAAACTTCTCGCGCTCGCCCGAAAGCCGGCTAGTAAAGTCGGAAAGGTAGAAGCCAAGTACGCCACCTACCATCGGGAAGAGGACATAAATCGTTAGCGCCTGCATAATTCCGCCCATGATTTCACCGAAGTTATCTCCCGCAGAAGGAAGAATCTGATACATCAGCGCCATAGCTGGGTTCATCATGAAGTTATTCGAGAGGCTAAAGTAGCTCTGCGAAATGATGTAGACATAAATAATAGTAACTGCGAGGCCGGTACCGACAATCATACCGAAAGTTAGCGGACTCTTGCGATAGGCCCAAGCTCTTGCAAAGAAGAATGCTAGGATAATCGCACCCACGAGCTCGACAATTGCTACTTTCCAGAAATTGCCATCAGCTACCTCGGCCATTGCTGGCATCTCTGCTGCACTTTCACCCCAAGCTTTAAACCCAGAGGTAAGAGTCATACCGAGCCAAGCCCCAATAATCTGGGCTAAGACATAGAGTACGCCCCGGATAGCGGACATCCTCCGGCTCGCCATCATACCAACGGTAATTAGCGGGTTTAGGTTTGCGCCAGAAAGACCAAATACCGCGACGGTAATTGCCATCATTGCGAACCAGATATAAAGCGGATTCGTCATGCCAAGGCAGATGACTGTCATGGTCAGAAGCATGGTTCCGATAATCTCGCCAAGTAGCGCCCCGTAAGTTTGCGGGCGTGAGAAGATGGTGAGAATCGTCTCGGATGTATCGTACTTCTTCTTAAAGAAGCCACTCATCAGCTCTTTAAAACTTTTCTTTTCTGCGCACTTTTCGGTCTTTGCTTCGGTTTTTTCTGCCTTTGCTTCGACTTTAGCTTCCTTTTCCTCGCGCTCGGGAGCCTCAGTTTTAACCTCCTCTTTCTTGACCTCTTCGGTCTTGGTGGTTACCACTTCCTCGTCTTTCTTAGACTTGTTAGCGGCGGATTTTTTGGACTTTGATTTAGCCATAAAACCTCCATTTAATTGATAATATATAAGAATTATAGCACATCAAAAAAAAATTTAAACCCCAAAATCGATTTTTTTATGTTATAATAACGAGTAGTAAATTTAGGAAGGTAATACACATGGGAATAATGGTTCAAAAGAACGAAGACAAGTCAAAATTAAACGAGCAAATCAATGCAGATTTGTTAGAGCGTGCCGCCCGCACCTCCAAGGAGATGGATCCAGATTATGTTGAAGATAGTGATTATACTAAAAATCTTAAAAAGACCGGCCGCTTTGCTTGGGTCTGGGCAGTCTTAATCATCTTAGCCATCATCTCCCTAATTATTATATTTATCTAAAATCAAATCAGGACATGTGCCTGATTTGATTTTCAAACTTGTTTTCTCTCGTTGGGGCTCTCTTTTCCAAAAGAGAGCCCCACTAAGGTAGCGGGCGGCGGCTAGCGCACAGAAAATATAGCCTAAACTAGCTATCTTGTATGTTATAATATTATATAATATGCAGAGTGTAGAGAAAATTAAATCAGAGTTAAAGGCTTTAAATGCCGAATATAGCAAAATCAAAGAACTGCCAAAAGAGGAGCGCAAATCTTTTGGTCAGGAGCTAAATAAAAAGCGCGCAGATTTAGAGGAGCAGCTAAAGGCCGCCGAGGACGCCGCCGAGGACGCTGATGTCGCGCCAATCGACGAGACCGCTCCCGCCGCCCCGAATACCGAAATCCCTCGTTTTAAGCTTGGCAGTAAACATCCCTTGATGACAGAGCTAAATCGGGTCCTTTCGATTTATTCCCATATGGGTTTTGATATCATGGAGTCGCGCCAGCTCGATAATGAATATAATATGTTTGATGCTCTTAATTTTCATAAAGGCCATCCCGCTAGAGACGGCTATGACACTTTCCGCACCGCCGAAAATTTCATCCCTCCGGCGCACACCTCTACTATGCAGAATCGCGCTCTGAAGCGTTATAAAGATAATCTAAAGAATGGTGGCCAGATTGCCGTCGTTATCCCCGGCCGGGTTTTTCGGAATGAGGATGCCGATGCCACGCATGAACACACTTTTTATCAATGCGAAGGCGTGTTTGTTTCGAAAGATGCCACCATGGGCCAGATGCTCGGGGTGCTTAAAAATCTTTTCGAGACTTATTATGGCCAGAAATTAAATACCAAGACTCAGCCGGGCTACTTCCCGTTTACTGAGCCGTCTTTAGAGTTTCTGATTGAAAAGCCAAAGTCTCTTGGCGGAAAGGGCGATGGCTGGCTTGAGATGCTTGGCTGCGGGATGATTCATCCTAATGTTTTAAAGAATGCCGGCATCGACCCGGATGAATATAAAGGCTTTGCTTGGGGCGGCGGGATTGACCGTCTCGTCATGCTGAAGTACGGCCTGACGGACATCCGCTATTTTGAATCTGGTAGTCTAAAGTTTTTGGAGGAATTTTAAATGAAAATCAGTCTGAATGAAATTAAAAAACTAGTTAAAATCCCAAAGGGTATTTCTGACGAAGAGCTTATCCGCCTAATCGGCGCCCGCCTCGTCGAGGTCGAGGGGACGGAAGATTGGAGCGAAAAATATAAGGGGATAAAGATTGTCAAAGTTATCTCCTGCGAGCCGATTCCAGAGACTCATCTACACCTCTGTCAGATAGACTGTGGTAAAAAAGTTCAGGTAGTCTGTGGCGCACCGAATGTCCACGAGGGTATGTTCGCCGCCTGGATCGCTCCCGGCTGTATCGTCCCGGAGACTTTTGGCACGGCCGAACCTTTTGAGATTAGCTCCCGCAAACTCCGCGGCTATGAGTCAAGTGGTATGCTCGCCGCCGCCGATGAGCTCGCGCTCGGCGAGGACCATGCCGGGATTATCGAGATTGATCCGGAGATGCCCGGCGTAAAGCCCGGCGCTAGCTTTGCCGAGGTCTTTGATTTAAATGATATTATTTTGGACATTGAAAATAAATCTCTGACTCACCGCCCCGATTGTTTCGGCCTCATCGGCTTTGCCCGCGAAGTCGCAGGGATTTTAGGAGTAAAATTCGAGGAGCAAAGCGAAAAGGGTTTTTCGGACAATAAAGAGATTTCTCCCCGAAAAACTACTAACATTCGCGGACCCGAGTCTGAAACTGTAGCGAAGCGGAATTTCAGCGAGGGCCCGACCGAATGTTGT
>JAFWOH010000020.1 GCA_017509895.1 Candidatus Saccharimonadota bacterium | reverse complement strand
TGCTTCAGATTTTGGAAGATGGAGTTTTGACGGACGGCCAGGGGAATAAAATTAAATTTAACAATACGATTGTAATCCTCACATCCAATCTTGGCTCGGCGGATATGTTCCGCGAGAGCGAGCTTGGTTTTTCTGCCAAAACTGCAAAAGACAAAAAGGCTCTAGAGCAAGAATATGAAGAAAATAAAGAATACGCGATGAAGGCACTCAGAAAGGTGATGCGCCCAGAACTGATTAATCGTCTTGACAATATTCTAGTATTCCACGCGCTTACTCGCAAAAATGTGGAGAGGATTTTTGATAATTTGATTGATGACCTCAGAAAGCGCCTCGCCACAAAGGGAATTGGCATCAAGATTGATGACAAAGCGAAGGATTATTTGATTGAAACAGGATATGACCCGAAGAATGGCGCAAGACCGCTTCGCCGCAAGATTGAAGATGAGGTAGAGTCGCTGCTTTCTGAAGAAATTATCTCTGAGAATTTGAAAAAAGGAGATATCCCAACTTTGAAACTCGTAAATAAGAAATTAAAATTAGTAAAGGAGTAATATGGCAAAGAATTATTTAGTGCCAACGGTAGTAGAAGAAACAAATAGAGGTGAGCGGGCGTATGATATTTATTCGCGTCTTTTAAACGATCGTATTGTGTTTCTCGGTGAGGACGTAAACGCACATACGGCAAACCTTGTAGTGGCGCAACTATTATACCTAGCACACGAAGATCCAAAGAAACCAATTAAACTATATATTAATTCTCCAGGCGGTTCGGTATATGACGGCCTTGCGATTATTGATACTATGAATTACATTGAACCGGATGTAGAGACGATTGGTATTGGTCTTCAGGCGAGTATGGGTGCAATGCTTCTTTCGTCTGGTGCGAAAGGTAAAAGGTATTGTTTGCCGAATGCTAGGATTATGATTCATCAGCCATCTTCTGGTACAGAAGGCAAGATTACAGATCAGGAAATTATGCTTCGCGAAGGTGTGTTTTTGAAAAAGCGTCTCGCTGAGATTTTCGCCAAGAATACTGGGAAAACTTTGGCGCAAGTAGAGAAGGATATGGATCGCGATAATTGGATGAGTGCTGAAGAAGCGAAAAAGTACGGAATTATTGATGAAATAATTAAATAAACACTTGCTTTTTGTGACGCATCATATATAATATAATGTATGTAATAGGTCATACATTACATACAATAAAAACAAACAGGTGTGTCTAAATGTTAAATTATTTTGATGGGGCTATTCGCAGGTCCAAGAAACAGCTAGACTACATCCGGCATGTACGGAGGTTCAGATTTTTGGCCTCTGTTTCTTTGTTTGCACTTTCCTTAATATGTATGACCATCTTAAACCCAATAGTTATAAAAGAAGAGAAAACCGAAGCAACTTCGCAGACTAGCGAAACAACTTTGGCGTTATCTTCATCTAATATCGTGGCAGACGTAAAAGACGGAGCTTTTCCGGACGGTAGGTTTTTCTCTGCTTCGGCGAATGTAACGATAACAACTACGAACTATACTGGGTATGTATTTAGTATTCGTGCTAAAAATGATAATGAAAATTATTCTAAGTTGATGGCTGGAGAGGAAAGTCTGACGTCTATTGAGGCAGCGGTGGATGCGGATGATTTTAACACGGACAGCAGCTATAATGGTTTTTGGGGATATAGGCCGAGCAAATTGGACTCTGCAGCAAATGAGGACTTTTTGCCGGCACCGACATTTGCGGGTTCGGTATTAGATGATGTAGGCGAGGCTAGCACAGAAACCTATAAATTGGAGCTAGGGACTAGGATTAATAATGAGGTAAAGCCGGGGTCGTATAGTAATACTTTTGTGCTGAGTGTAGTGGCAAATATGGCGGGGTATCAGATTACTTATGACAAGAATACGACTGATGCAGTGCTAGGTATGCCAACTAGCCAATCTGG
>JAFWOH010000019.1 GCA_017509895.1 Candidatus Saccharimonadota bacterium | reverse complement strand
TCGGTGAGCTGGCCGCTCGGGACGATTTCGATGCCCTGATTTCCGAAATAACGGCTTTTCATGACAGATTCGTATTTTTCGGCGAGGAGTTTGCCGAGCTTTGGATCGGTGCGGAGTTCGATGGTATGAGGATTCTCGATGAGAAAAGCCTTGTCGCTATCTTCTGGCTTATAGATTTTACGGCTTTTGTTCTCATCAATTTCTTCAGTAATGACTGTGTATGGGCCGAGATTTTCTAGATTCATTTTTCCTCCTTTAGGAAGCTGAGATAAAATTTTAATTCTTCGATGCTACCCTTAATGTCATCGAGAGCGCGGTGATTCTCGGGCTTTTTAAACTTTAGGTGTTTTGCGCCCTCGAAATAAACCTTCCAGGCGGAAACATCAAGCATCCGATAGTGAAGGCGCTTTCCAAGCTCTGGGAATTCTATATCGATAAATTTTCTATCTTGATGAATCGAATTGCCGGCCAAGATAATCTTGCCTTTGCCCCTGCTGTCTCCCTTAATGCTTTCCTTTTCGAAATACTCATCGAGAAAATCTAAGATTTTTGTCTCGACAGCACGTGCTGTCTCACCGTTTTTATTTTGGGCGACTAGACCATTATAAGACTCTTTGTTTTTCTCCCAAAACTCGCCGACCATGCGCTCCTTGATAATCTCCTCATCAACTTTTACTGTAGCGGTCAGGCTAGCGACCTCATTGAAATCCCAGTCTGTCGCGATGGCGGCGACCTCGAGGATTTTATCCTTCCCCGGGACGAGGCCGGTCATCTCTAAGTCAATCCAAAGCAAAGTAGCTTTTTTCATTTACATCCTTTCTGGGACTTCAATCCCGAGTAAATTAAGTCCATGTGTGATAACTTTCAAATAATTTTTAACAATTTTTCTTCTCATGTCTTCATTCTCAGAGCCGGCGACGGGACAATTTTCATAAAAACGGCTAAACTCTTGGGCGGTATCATAGAGATAGGTCGCGAGTTTATGCGGGGCGAGGTCTTTTGTCGCCTCTGTTAATACGGGCTCGTAGTTTGTAAGTTTTTTAATTAAGGTTTTTTCAAAGTGATTTATAGAATTTTTAGAAGAATTTTTAACATTTTGTTCAAGGATTTTTCTAGCGCGGACGGCGGAGTATTGTAGGTATGGGCCGGAGTTGCCGGTCATGTTGATGGTTTCTTTGATGTCTAATTCAATGTCACCGCCTAGCTTTGATTTTAGGAATGCATATTTTACAGCTCCTAGTGCAATCTTGTTGTCTTCAGAATGATATTCAGATTTTAGAGCATCTCTAACCATCTGCAGTATATCAACAGCCCTGATAAAATTGCCTTTTCTAGAGCTCATCTTGACCGCACCGGGGAGCTTGACCATGCCATGGGTAAGATGTGTTGATTTTTCAATTAGGCTGGGCGCATATTGCTCGATACTTTTCATCACGACCCTCATGTACTCTTTTTGCTCGTCGCCGGTGATGACGATGGACTTATCAAAATGATAATCTTCTTCCTTCTTGAAAATTAGGCCGACATCCTTTGCCTCGTATGTCGGGATGCCCTCTTTATTGATGAAGACGCGAGTGTGGAGGCCGTATTTTTCGCCTTTGAAAATAATCGCGCCGTCTGATTCTTCATAGGTGCCGGGGGTGTTTTCGAGGACTTTTTCTTTGCCGAGGCTGGCAACGGAAGACTCGGGATAGTATTTATCAAATTTTAGGCCGAGGTTCTGATAAAATTCAGCAAAATATTCATAGCTAGCCTCGCGACCCCACCAATAGAGCCTAGCAAGCTCGGCGGTCTCGTCGTCTTCATAGGTCTTTTCGGGGCCGTTTTCGCAGATTTCATAAATCAGCTTATTTAAAGCGGTGATTTTTTCGTGGGCGATTTCATCGTCCTCATAGGCGCGCGTGCCCTTAACATAGCATTCGCCAAGGAGTTCGGCCTTTTCGGTAGGAGAGGCATTTTTTAGCGCCGCGACCGCCTCGGGGTTTTCTCTTAAAATATAAAGATTTTTGGCGACATGTAGACCGACATCCCCGCCAAAGTTCAATCGTTTAACATCTCCGCCGGCATTCTCGAGCAAGCGGGAGATGGCATCTCCAACCACGCTAGTATAGAGATGGCCGACATGAAGGACCTTAAAGGGATTTGGATCGGAAAACTCGGTGAGGAGGGTTTGATTGTGATAAAGATTTAGCTTAAAATCAGACTTTTCGAGATTCTTTAGGGCGGTCTGCCAATAGGCCTCGCTCATTTTGAAGTTTAAAAAGCCCGGCGGGGCGACTTCTATCTGATAATCTTTTGAAGCTAATTCGTCTTTTATATTATTCGCGATTTCGAGCGGGGATTGATGTAGAACTTTAGCAAGGCGCATGGCGAGATTGGTCGAAAAATCTGCGCCGGTATTTTCAGGGGCAAGGGTGAGGCTTATTTCTTGGTCCTCAAGATTTTTTGAAGCTAGATAATTTTTTAGATTCGACTCTATTTCTTCCATTGAGATAATTATAACATATTACCTCTATTTCTTAAACAAATCGCTGTGAGTGCCGGTGCGAGATAAAATTAAGATTGCCTAATCGTCAGAATCGCCATGTAGGGCCTCTAAGAGTTCTTCAAAAGTATTGTAGGGCCCTTCAAGCCTTTCAGGATGGTTTTCGACCTCGTCGATGGCGGCGAGAGTCTCGGCATTGAAATCTTCGTGATCTGTTACAGAGAAAGGTAGGCCACGATAAATGAGGGTTTG
>JAFWOH010000018.1 GCA_017509895.1 Candidatus Saccharimonadota bacterium | reverse complement strand
CCTTACTACTAAAGCTGATGTAGAAACAAGTAGCACTGTACCTATCTACTATGGTGCTAAAGTCACTACTGCTATTGCTCCCGGTACTTATTCTGGAGATGTCCTATATACTGTCCTGTCTAATCCTAGTTGTTCTACCTATACTATCGTCTATAATGCTAATGGTGGTACAGGAGAAATGGATAACCAGACTATTAATGTAGGACAAGCTACTACTCTAAGTGAAAACACCTTTGAAAGAGAAGGCTATACCTTCCTCGGTTGGAGCACCGAATCAACCGGCAAGACCGGCACCGCCGTAGACGGAGTAGGCACAGCAGAAGATGTAGATTACGAAAATGAAGAATCCGTTACTGACATATCAGGCTTTAATACTACTAAGACTCTTTATGCTATTTGGGAAGTTACCGCAGATGGTGATATGCAGACATGGACAGGATGTTCTTCCTTAAACTCTGGCGATACAGTAAAGCTTAAAGATTTAAGAGATGGTACTATCTATAATGTCAAGAAACTTGCAGATAAAAAGTGTTGGATGACCGACAACCTCATCCTTGGTTATGATAAAGGCTACGCTCTCACCTCTGAACTTACTAATATTCCAAACAATGATGACGGAACACTTAGTGATGATGGTACTTATTATCTTCCACAAGCTGGAACTCGTGGCAATTTCAACAGCGCCACCTATACTGGTTCGCCAACATTCGATGGCAGTAATGATAACCAGGCCCAAGTCCAGTACCGCGCACAAGGTTCGTCTGGTGATCAATCTAGTACGGGCACTTTAGGACAAAGTACTGGCTATTATAACTTCTATGGCGCCACCCTTGGTTGTTCATACTATAATGACGACATTAGCTCTGGATGTGCCTCCGGCTATATCCAAAAAGACATTTGTCCGAAAGGCTGGAGGCTGCCAACAGGCGGAGCAAGTGGCGAATTTGCAGCCCTCGATATTGCCATGGGCGGTACCGGTACAAACCGTCTTGATGCTACTGCAAGAGATAGGTTCCTGAGTCAAGCCTCATTCCTCTACTCCGGGCTCTACGACAGTTCTCAGTTGTACTTCGTCGGCTCGATCGGCGGCTGGTGGTCTTCTACCGTCAGCATTACCTACAGCAGCTACGGCTTGGACCTGAACTCGAGTGGCCGCGTCAACCCGCAGGGCAACAACGGCAAGCACCGCGGGTTTGCCGTTCGCTGTATCGCGCAGAATAATTATACGGTGAGTTACAATGCCAATGGTGGCACCGGGGCGGCGAGCAAGGAGAGTGATAGTATTTATGAAACCGGTGAGGTTACAACGGCAAATCAGGGGACATTAGCAAAAGACGGCTACAACTTCCTCGGCTGGAGCCTAGACCAGAATGCCACGACGGCTACTTATGCTGCTAATTCGTCCATAGATGTCCAAACCCTCATCTCCGCCGCCGGCTCTCCTACCTCCGGCTCCACCATCACCCTTTATGCTGTCTGGGAAGAGCAGACGGATGGGGATATGCAGAGCTTTAACTGTGCTAGCCTCGCCTCTGGTGCTACGGCAAAGCTTCGGGATACTAGGGATGGACAAGTCTATTCTGTTTATCGTATCCCGACTGATGCCAAATATTATGGTACTAGCACCGTAGCCAACATTGCTGGTAAATGTATTATGACGAAAGACCTTAATCTCGGGGCGGTGAACTCTGTTTCTGGAGCGAGCTCTTCAATTACTGCACAAGGCACAATGAATCTCTCGCCTGCCGATTCAGCTTTCTCTATCCCGACTGGTTCTGGCGAGTATATTACCGTCCCAACAACGACTACTGCTGTCACTCATGGCACACCGGGTTCTGGGAATAATGTTTACTCGAATCGCCAATATCGCATAGATGGTACTGGAGATTACGCTGGCAGGGGCTACTACACTTGGGGTGCCGCTATGCTGGCTTGTCCGAAGAATTGGAGATTGCCGACAAGTGATGAATACAGCAATAGCGGCTCATGGGAAGGCCAAACCGCTGGTCTTGCTGCCATAGTTAAAGGTGCCAATGCCTCTACTACTATTAGTAACATTACCTCCTCCCCTTGGTCCTTCGTGCTTAGTGGGAACTATATCAATAGTTTCTATAACGCCGGCCCCAACGGGTACTATTGGTCCACTACTCAGAACGGTTCGACTACCTCATATATCTTGCGCATGAATTCGTCGAACGGTCTCAAACGAGACTTCTACGAAAAGAGATTCGGCTTCGCAGTTCGCTGCATTGCGGACCCGTGGACTATGCAAGATTTTACTTCTAGTAAGCTTAGTAGCGTGGGCGACTCTACGACTCTAATAGATACGAGAGACGGGAAAGAATATACGGTCAAGAAACTGCCGGATGGGAAGGTCTGGATGATGCAGAATCTGACCATTGGCTCGGACGGGGCGAAGACTCTCACTTCGGCCGACACCAATATTAATAACGGCACTACCTATTATCTCCCGCCGGCTGGTAAGCAAGGCTCATCTACAATTGATAGCTCTAGCACTTTAACGGCCACAGATACTGCAAACTTCAATTATGCTGTCGATCAACATGCCAAAACTCAATTTAGAAATAAAGATGATAGTATCGTTAACGATTCGGACACTGGTTACTATAACTTCTACACTGCTACGCTGGGTTTTTCCATTTACAATGACAATGTAACCTCTGGCTTCTCTTATCGCGACATTTGTCCAAAAGGTTGGAGATTGCCGAAGACGCCAAACACTACTCCTCAACAAATATCTTCAATTGGTTCAGATAATGATTTTACTTATCTTGCTCGTCAATATAGCACTAGCGGTTGGCAAGGAACAGCTACGCTACCTGATTATTACATTAATAATGCTAGCAGCATAGCACATACTGGTCTTCATACCGGAGTAGCTGCAAACGGAAACGACTATGCCGGTTTCTCTTACGCAGGCTACTGGAATGGTACGAATACTAGTGCGAGCAACATTGGTTCCTACGGGTATTACTGGTCATCCTCTATAAGGAGTATTCATATTGGTTATCAATTGCGTTTCGATTCGTCGTATATCGTCCCTCAGTATATCTTCGATAAATATCGCGGACTCGCTGTACGCTGCATAGCCAAGCAGTAAAACTATTTGGCACACTCGAGGGTTTTTATGTTATAATTATGGTATGGATTTTAAGAAAGATGTTTTAGATTTTAAGGGGCGGGTTTTAGTAGATTTTTATGCGGAGTGGTGCGGGCCATGTCAAGCCTTGAAGCCAATTTTGGAGGAGGCTTCTCTCGAACTCCCGGAGGGAGCAAAGATTGTTTCAGTAGACGTGGATGAATATTCAGATTTAGCTTCGGAATATGAAGTGTCCTCAATTCCCTGTTTGGTAGTGTTTGAAAATGGCTTAGAGAAAGATAGAATGGTTGGTTTAGTTTCTAAGAAGAAAATACTAAAGATGCTGTTAAAATAGCCTATCTCGGCATTTTTCCGAGCTCGCTTCGCGCCTATGGCGCTCACGCGTCCCAAGGGGCGAACGATATATAATCGCACTTCGCTCGGAGAAAATACCAATCTAGGCTATTTTAATAACATTTTGGAAAGGACATAATATGTATGACATGATTATCATCGGGGCGGGGCCAGCGGGACTAACGGCGGCGATTTATGCGCGAAGAGCTGAGAAAAAAGTCCTAGTTTTAGAGGGGACTACCTATGGCGGACAGATTATCAAGACTATGAAAATCGATAATTATCCGGGGATGCCGGGAGTCTCGGGGCCGGATTTTGCGAAAGCGCTTTATATGCAAGCGACTTCTTTAGGGGCGGAAATTGAGTTTGAAAACGTGATTAAAACAGAGAGAGCCGGCGAAAGTTTTAAAGTCACGACGGAAGATGACGAGTATGAGGCGAAGAGCCTGATTATTGCGACTGGGACGAAATATAGAACCTTGGGGCTAGAATATGAGAAAGAGTTGGAGGGGCGGGGGGTTTCGTATTGTGCGACTTGCGACGGGGCGTTTTATAAAGATAAGACGGTGGTCGTCGAGGGGGGTGGGAATACGGCGCTTTATGATGCGGAATACCTCGCGGGGATTTGTAAGAAAGTCTATTTGATACATCGGCGGAATGAATTTCGGGGAGACAAGGCACTACTTGAGCGTGTTTCGGGGCTCTCGAATGTAGAAATTATTACGCCGGCGGCGATAGGCGGACTGTTGGTTTTTGCGGAGAAGATGAGGTTTCTCGGGGTGTGGCTAAAAGAGACGGACGGCGAGACGGGCAAAGTGGTTTCTGATGAGAACGTTCGGGAGATAAAGGCGGCGGGGTTATTCGTGGCGATTGGGAGCGAACCAAACTCAGAGATTTTCTCTGGGCTGGTGGACAGAGACGAGAGAGGATATATTATCGCTACTGAAGACTGTAAGACTTCGCATCCGGGGGTATTCGTGGCGGGGGATGTTCGGACCTCGGGGCTAAAACAGATTGTGACGGCGACGGCGGACGGGGCGAATGCGGCGAGCAAGGCTATTGACTTTTTGAATAGTTTGTGATATAATACTACGGATACGAATAAATTGGGAGCCTTTTAGACTCTCAGTATAGTTCATTTAAAGAGGAGGGTATTATATGAAAGACATTCTAACGGCGATAGCTGTAACGCTATCAATTTTAGTTTCTCTGGGCCAGCTTGACCCCAATATGACTGTGGGGGAGTTGATAAATCTGTACGGCCCTCAGCCACAGACGACTTCCGTGGAAAGGGAGGCTACGGAAGTCGTCGTTCCGGAGGTGATGGAGAACTCAATCCCGAAACCGACGGAAGAGGCGCCGCATATCGTGATTAACGAGCCGGTTGTGCCGGAGGCTATACCGACGGAGCCGATTACCCCAGAGGTAACTCTGACAATCGGCGAATCAGCCGTGCCGGAGCCTGTACCAACGGTAGAGCCTGTTACACCAGAGGTGACCTTGACGATAGGAGATTCGTCATACAGCGAGGCAGATGCTAAGGCGATTGCAAAGGTAATGCATGCCGAGGCAAAGGGGCTTAATGCAGTTCAAAAGCGGGCTGTGGGATGGTGTATCCTTAATCGTGTAGAAGATTGGGGAGGTACTATTCGAGGAGTTGCCGAAAGTTCGGCATTTGTCTCGAGCGGCTCGTACACCGAAGAGGAGTTGGCGCTAGCAAATGAAGTGCTAACATCTTGGACTGTGGACGGGCCGAGGGACTTGCCGGAGGGGTATTATTACTTTAACGGCAACGGAGAGCAAAATTTCTTTCGGAAAGAGCTCTCTGGGGAGAGGCTCTCCCTTATGTAAGTAAAAACAAAAAAGACCGCGAATCGCGGTCTTTTTCTTGATTAACGCTTGGAGAACTGTTCCTTCTTGCGGGCGGAGCGAAGTCCGTATTTCTTGCGCTCTTTCTCGCGGGGATCGCGCTTGACGAGCCCGGCCTTCTTTAAGACTGGGCGAAGGTCTGCCGCCTCGGCGACGAGAGCCTTAGAGATTGCGAGCTTGATCGCATCGACCTGACCGGCGAGACCGCCGCCAGAGACGCGGATGGTAATATCGTAATCTTTCTGCTTGCCAGCGAGAGCAAGAGGATCGGTAATCTCGGCGAGCTTGGACTTGTCATTTGACAAGTATTCAAGGGCCGGTTTATCGTTAATTGTGATTTCACCTTTGCCTTTATAGAGGCGAGCGCGAGCGGTCGCGGCTTTGCGACGGCCGAGCCCATAGGTGTATTTGCCTTTTACTTCTGCCATTATTTAATCTCCTTTGGATTCTGAGCTGTATGAGTATGTTCTGGGCCGTCGAACACGCGGAGACGAGCGAGGCGCTCGCTTGCTAGCTTGTTCTTCGGGAGCATACCTTTTACGGCTTCTTTAATCGCGCGTGAAGGCTCTTTCTCGATGACTTCCTCGAGGGAGAGCTCTTTTAGACCGCCTGGGAAACCGCTGTGGCGATAGTATTTTTTGTCGGTCAGCTTGTTGCCGGTGACTTTTAAGTCCTTGGCATTAATGACGACGACATAATCACCATTATCAATATGAGGAGTGTAAGTAACCTTGCTCTTCCCCATTAATTTATCGGCGATGACGACGGCGAGCTTGCCAAGGGGCAAGGTGGACGCGTCAACTAGCCACCATTCGCGGGAGATTTCAGCAGATTTTTGAGAATAAGTCTTCATTATTTATCCTCCTTTTTCTCTGTTTTCTTTTTAGGAACCTCTTTTTCTAGATTAATACTATCGACGAAAGAGATGGTGCCCATCTCGGCGTTGTCGCCCTTGCGATTCTCGGCGTGCTCAATCTTTAGATAGCCGGAATCACGAGTAATCTGGGGGGCGATGACATCCATGAGCAAGTTTGCCGTCTCGATGTCGTTTAGACGAGAGATGACAAGCCGGCGGTTACTCAGTCCGCCCTTCTTCGCGATAGTAATCAATTTCTCGGTCTCGCGACGAATTTCTTTGGCGCGAGCGAGAGTGGTGGTAACCTCTTGGTATTTAATCAGGGAGCACATCAGCCCACGCGTGAGCGCCCGTCTCTGATCGGTTTTGCGGCCGAATTTACGGCCTTGATATCCATGACGATGCATTTTAGATGTTTAACTCCGTTAACTTTTCTTTGACTTCATCTAACGCCTTAGTACCGAAGCCCTTCAACTCTTTCAAATCGGAATCTGAAAGCATGACGAGGTCACGGACGGTTTTGATACCGTTGTTTAATAAAGCGTTATTGGTGCGCGCAGAGAGCGCGAGCTCCTCGATAGGCATCATGAGACCCGGTTCGTCTTCGGTTTCGCTAGAACCCGGAGCCGGAGCGGTGTCTACGGTGGTATTGCCGGCGAGAGCAGAGTATTGATTGACGAGGATGGCAGCGGCCTCTTCAAAAGCCCCTTCTGGGGTAATTGTGCCGTCGGTATCGACGACTAAGGTCAACTGCTGGAGATTGGTGTCCTGACCAACACGAGTGTTCTCGACTTTGTAACGAACCCGGAGAACCGGAGTGAATACAGCGTCTAGAGCAATCATATCGGAATGGACGCGATCTGCGCTCGACTTTTCAATACTGAGATATCCGCGACCGGTCTCGACGATGAGATGCATCTTTAAGGTGTAATTCGGATCGTCGATGTGGCAGATAGTCTGATTGGGATTGGCAATCTCGATGTCGGCGGTGGTTTTAATATCGCCGGCGACGACACGCTTTTCCCCATCCTTTTCACTACTCTGGTCTTTGCCCTTCATCTCGAGGATGAGCTCGACCGGGGTATCGGAATGAGACTTGATGCGGACATTCTTAAGGTTTAACATGATGTCTACTACATCTTCCCGGATGCCGGGAATAGCGGTAAACTCATGAGTGGAACCCTCGATACTGAAGGAAGTGATGGCGGCACCTTTAATAGAAGAAAGCAAAACCCGACGGAGAGAATTACCAAGCGTATTGCCATACCCGTAATAAAGCGGGCGGATGACAAACTCGGCACTGTTCTCACCCAATTGATTTACTTTTTCTAATTTTGCCTCATGAATTACTTTTGTTGTCATGTAGTTTCCTTCCTTTTAGCGTGAGTAATACTCAACGATTAATTGTTCATTAATTCCAGCCTCAGCTTCTTCGCGCTTTGGCAGACCGGTAATTTCAATTTTCATTTTTTTGGCATCGGCCTTGAGCCAGCTAAGTGGCTGAACACCAGCGGCACCGACGACATTTGCTAAATTCTTGAAATACTCAGATTTCATCGACTTTGGGCGAACTTCTAAAACATCACCGGGCTTCAGACGAATGGAAGGAATATCAACCCGCTTACCGTTTAATAGGAAGTGGCCATGAGAGACGAGCTGACGAGCCTGACGACGAGTCAATGCGAAGCCGGCGCGGTAAACGACATTATCAGCGCGGCGCTCGAGATACTCGAGGAGGTTTTCACCAGCAAGACCTTCGGCACGAGTGGCCTCTTTCATCAGTTTTGCAAACTGTTTTTCGAGAAGACCATAGGTCCGACGGACTTTCTGTTTCTCGCGGAGCTGCGTTAGATAGAGGCTGCCACCGCGGACTCTCATATCGGCGTGCTGACCGGGAATACCAGTCTTTTTCGCCATAATCTTATGAACCTTCGGAGCGAGAGCATAGCTTTCGCGACGAGATTGTTTTGCAATTGGAGATCTATCTCTTGCCATTATGGTTTCCTTTCTCCTTTAGGACGGCAACCGCCATGGGCGATTGGAGTCTGATCGGTAATACTATCAATGCGAATACCGGCGCCAGAAATAGCACGAATGGCGCTGTCGCGACCAAGGCCGATACCCTTGACATAAACATCAACGGAGCTGAGCCCGTGTTCCTTTTTAGCGATACCAGCGGCCTTTTCGGCGGCGATACCGGCGGCGTATGCCGTACCCTTCTTACTCCCTCTAAAGCCATTGGCTCCAGCGGAAGAAGCGGTCAGGACCTCGCCCTTCTTATCGGAAATGCTAACGATAGTATTATTAAAGGTAGCTTTAATATGCACCTGTCCGGATTGGACAACGCGCTTACCCTTTTTTGCTTTTTTAGTACCTTTGACTTCTGCTGCTTTTTCAGCCGGTTCAGCGACTTCTGCAGTTTTCTTGATTTCTTCTTCAGCCATAATACTCCTTAAGTCTTACTTGCTGCCTTTGGTTGCGCTCCACCGACCGCGATCGCCTTACCCTTGCGAGTCCGTGCATTCGTACGGGTCCTTTGGCCGTTGACTGGAAGACCAGCCTTGTGGCGGATACCTTTATAAGAATTGATATCCTTAATGCGCTTAATATTATTGGTAACGAGGCGCCTCAAATCACCTTCGACACGATATTTTTTAGATACGATGTCGTTGATTTTTTGTTCGTCAGCCTCGGTGAGATCTTTCACCCGAGTGGTAGGCTCTATTTTAGCCTCCGCAAGGATGGCTCTACTAGTGGTTCGTCCGATTCCGTAAACATAGGTCAGAGCAATCCAGACCTGCTTTTCGGAAGGGATAACGATACTTGCAATTCTTGCCATGCTTAACCCTGCCTTTGCTTATTCTTAGGTTTCTTCTTGTTGATGACGCGTAGAACGCCTTTCCGGCGGACTATGATATCATCCGGGGAGATCTTTTTGACACTTGCACGTACTTTCATAAGTGCTATTTTTCTCCTTTCTTAGGCTCGCTTCCGCTGATTTTTTATGCGCCTTCGTCTAAAGAAGACTGTTCTCGAGAAGATGGTAAATTCTCAAGACTACTCTTCCTTGGAATTGCATTTTCCGGGCAACATTTTAATCATTCAAGCGAGTGATTAATATTATTTGGAGTTATTTACGGCGGAAACTAATCCGGCCCTTTGAGAGATCATAAGGGGTCAACTCCACATCCACCTTATCTCCCGGCACCAAGCGAATGTAATGCTGGCGCATCTTTCCGCTCATGTGCGCAATAATAATATGGCCGTTCTCAAGCTCTACTCGAAACTGAGTATTTGGCAAAGCCTCAACAACTTTACCTGTAAGTTTAATTACTTCTTTTTGACTAGCCATAAATTACCACTCTATTATATCAAATTTTTGCTAGGTTTACAAGGCTATTTTTGCAAAATTGCACGAGTAAATTGGCGGGAGAGGTAGGTGTATTGGACCTGAGACCATTCGCCGGTGCAGGAGATGAGAGTGACAGATTCTTTGCCTTCTTCGGGAGTGGTGAAGGCGGTTTCCATGTAGGCATTAGCGTTTGCGAGTGGAATTTCGACGTTTTCGACGACTTCGTAGTTGAAGATACGGCCGTCTCCGCGCTCGACTTTGATTTTGTCGCCCTTAGTTAGATTCGGAAGCTCTTTAAAGACGCCATGAATATTCGGGCCACCATTATGGCCATCGATGACCATCGTACCGCCCTCGCCGGGTTTAGAAGAGCCGGTGTACCAGCCAACATCAAAGATATTATTCGGAACATCCATAGCGCCATCGGCGGTGACACCCATCGGTAAGATGCGAGCATTGTAAATACCGAGTTTTTCGATAGTGAGAAAGCGGGGGGCATCGGCGGCGACGGTATAATCGCTACGCTCGGCGTCAGAAACCTCGGTCTCGTCGACATTCTGCTCGGTCGGGACCTGAACTGTCTCGGCGACGGCGCGGGTGCTACCCTCTTTTTCTTTATAATAATTGCTTTCCCAAATCCAAACACGAAGGAAGAAAACGACGAGAAAGACGGCGGCGAGACCTAAGATGATTCTAGGGATGAGAACCCGGATTTTAGACTTTTTCATCAGGAGTTTGTCAGACTCGGGACTCCTAAACCCCGGTTTTTCGTTTACACCATCTAGCCTTTTTTTAAACATGTTGCCCATCCTATTATTTTATCATTTATATTCGTCGTAAGTGATCATGAGTGCGCGAGAGTCAATGCTACGGAGATTTTCGAGAGCGACAGTAACGATAATGAGGAGCCCGGTACCAGAAATAGAGAGACCAATCGGGGCGCCCATGGTAACAATGAAGATGTAATCAGTAATGAACGGGAGCATGGCGATTAAGCCAAGGGAGAGAGCACCAAAGAGATTGAGACGGTTCATGACCTTGCTCAGATATTTGGCAGTAGTCATGCCGGGGCGAACGCCTTCAATAAAGCCGCCCTGCTTCTGAAGGTTATCAGCAATCTCTTTGGTGTTGAAAACAATGGATGTGTAAAAATAGGTAAATAAGATAACGAGAATAAAGTACATCGCCGGGTATAGGAACCATTGGGCGGTGATGCCATCCGGATACTGGGTGGCGAAGTTATTGGCGGAGGGGGCCGTAAAGGTATTAACGAGGCCGATGCCAAATTCATTACCGGGGTTTATGGCCTGAATTAATTGGCCAAGGAGGGCCGGAAGGGCAAGGAAGCTGGTCGCGAAGATGACCGGGATGACGCCAGCGGTGATGAGCTTCAAAGGCAGAATACTCTTAATACCGCCATAGGCGCTATTGCCATGCACACGCTTGGCATAGTTAATCGTAATAATACGCTGAGCCTCGTTTAATTTCACAAGGAAGTAAATCACAATAACCAGCGCTATAACAAAGCCTATTAATATCCAGAAGACAGTCGGATTAACCGGGAGCTCCAGCCAGCCAAAGAGATTCATGGTAGAGCCGTCAAAGAGGGCGGAGCCGAGACTGGCGACTGTCGCCGGGAGCTGAGCAATAATTGAACAGAAGATGATTGTACTGATGCCGTTACCAATCCCCTGCTCTGTAATAAGTTCGCCAAGCCACATCAAGATAAGTGAGCCGGCGGTCATCGCCGTAACAGCGAGGAACCATTCATGGCCGGATAAAGTAGTCGCGGTGGCGGAATTACTAGCAATGGTAGTCTGATAAAGGATAAAGATATAGGCGATAGACTGGATAATCGCGAGTGGTACAGTCAAGATACGGGTCCATTGATTAATCTTTCTACGGCCAGATTCGCCATCCTCCGAAAGCTCCTCAAGACGCGGAACGGCCTTTGTAACCAATTGCACAACAATAGAGGAAGTAATATATGGAGAAAGACCGACAAGGATAATCGCGAAATTAGTCAGGCCACCACCGGAAACAAGATTTAGGAAATTGCCGAAATCAGATTTCGTCAGAAGGTTATCAACAGCTTGCTTAAAGGTAGAAGCATCGCCAAGGGGGACGGGAATATGGGCTAATAGCCTATACGCCACCAAAATACCAAGGACGATTAAAATGCGCCTAAGCATAGTTTTATTCTTGAACGATTTCAGTATAGTCTTAAAATGCATAATTAACCTTCGTAAACTTACTCTATTCTAGCACAAAAAATAGCCTCTTTCAAGGCTATTTTTTATAATTATTTACTGCCTTTGCGGCTGTCTTCGCGAGTAGTGCGGGAAGGCACTGCTACTTTTTCGAATTTGCCACCAGCTTTCTTAATGGCTTCAATTGCGGTTTTTGAGGCAAATTGAGTCTTAAGATTGACTTTGGCGGTTAATTCGCCGCGAGTGATGACTTTAACCTTATGATACGGGCTCTTGATGAGAGAGGCCTCGTAGAGGGTAAAGTTATCGACATCGCCTTTCAAATCATTGAGACGATCGGTATAGACAACCTCGGCCTTTTCGTGCAAAGATTTGAAACCTTTGAGCTTTGGTACGGCCTGCATAATAGCACGCTGACCGCCCATGAAGCCGGCTGGCATCTTACTGTGACCGGTGCGGGCCTTTTGGCCCTTCGTGCCACGACCGGCGGTCTTACCCTGTCCGGCGGAGATGCCACGACCCTTTCTAGAGGGGCGAGTATTCTTGTTTACTTGTAAATCATTGTACTTCATTATTTAGTCTCCTTTTTCGCAGACTTTTTAGCGGTACCTTTTGCCTTGGTAGTCTCCCACTCGGCTCTAGGGGTTTGCTGCTTTAAGCCTTCAATGACGGCATAGGCGATGTTTACCTTATTAGTGGAGCCAAGGCTCTTAGAAATAAGGTTCTTGACGCCGGTCAGACCGATAATTGAGCGGACGACACCGCCGGCGATAATACCGGTACCGGGAGCGGCGGGCTTCATCAGGACGTCTGCGCCGGTGACCTTGGTCTCGACCTCGTGGCAGATAGTCTCTTTGTCCATATTAAAGGTGATGAGATTCTTGCGGGCCTTTGAAGTGGCCTTCTGAACGGCGGAGGTAACATCATTACCCTTGGCGACGCCAATACCGACTTTATTCTTATGATTGCCGATGACGACGAGAGCCTTGAAGCGCATGCGGCGACCGCCAGCGACGGTGCGCGAGACGCGATCAATATTGATAGTTACTTCGTCAAACTCCTTTGGAGCGTCATCTCTGCGACCACGATCGCGGCGGCGACGGCCACCACGCTCCATGGGGCGACCACCGATGTCGCGAGCTTGCTTTTTCTCGGCGACTTCGTCGGTCATCTTTAAGGTACCAGATTTATTGATAACCTTTGGGGCTTTTTTAGTATTCTCAGGCATAATTAAAACTCCAATCCTTCCTTGCGGGCGGCGTCAGCGAGGGCAGACATCCGGCCAGCATAAGCTTTTGAACCACGATCGAAAACGACGGTTTTAATCTTTGCGGTCTTGGCCTTTTTACCAATTTCCGTACCGATTTTTGCGGCCTTTTCGGTCATTGTTCCAGTTAATTTGCTGCCAACGGTAGTGGCATAGGCGAGCGTCTTCTTTTCATCGTCGTCAATAATCTGTGCAGTAATATGCATATTGCTGATATGAACAGAGAGGCGCGGGCGCTTCGCTGTGCCATGAATCTTGGCGCGGGTACGATTTTTACGATAGATAGCTTCCATTATTTCTTACCTGCCTTTCCGGCCTTTCTTACGATATATTCATCAACATATTTGATGCCTTTACCCTTATATGGTTCTGGCTTCTTGAGACTCCGAATCTCGGCGGCAACCTGGCCAACAAGCTGCTTGTCGATGCCGGAGACAGTGATTTCCATTTTATTGGTTTTTAATTCTACGCCATCTGGCGCGGTGTATTTAACGGGGTGAGAAAAGCCAAGGGCCATTTCAATCTCTTTCGGGCCACCGCTGAGGCGGAAACCGACACCGTTAATCTCGAGTTTCTTTTCAAAACCCTGCGTAACCCCTTTGACGGCGTTGTTTAAAAGCGCGCGCTGGAGACCATGCCAAGCCTTTGACTTTGGCTCGTCATCCTTTCTGGTTACGATAATCTTGTTGTCCTCAACCTTGGTTGAGGTGTTTTCCTGAACAGGGACCTTGAGGGTGCCTTTCGGGCCAGCAACGGTAATCTCCTCGTCGCCGACCGTAATTGTCACACCTGAAGGGATGTCTACAGGTAGTTTTCCGATACGACTCATATCTTTCCCTTTGTTAATATTATCTTTGTTATTTTAGCATAAAATCTGAACTTTTACAAGGGTGATTTTTAATAAAAATTGATTATTGACATAAACGGGTTGTTGTTCTAAAATGAAAATAATTAAAAAGGAGTTAAAATGAATTATAATTATGTTTATTCAACCGACCCATATGATGTGGCGACAAATGCAAATAACATAATGCCAATGAGCGATACTACAGCGGTAATCATCTTGGCGGTCTCGCTGATGGTGGCGATTCTGGCCTTCTTCCTAATCGTAAGGGTAAAAGATAAGCCGGAAAGTGGCTTTATGCGGAAGCTTCATGAATATTTGAACTTTCGGGCGATTATTATCGACGATTTGATTAAGTTCTTCTACATCCTCTCGACAGTTTCTTTGACGATTACAGCATTCTGGATGATGTTCCAGAATGTCAATTATGCACCACTACTCGGCCTCGCGGTACTCGTCTTTGGGAACCTAGTGGTGAGAGTATTCTATGAATTTATCATGCTACTCGTCGGGATTTGGACCAATACAACCGACCTTAGAAACAAGGTCTGTAACGGTGAAAAAAATGCTCGTCTAGAGGTTAAGAAGACCGTCACCACCAAAAAGGGAGATGAAGATTCTAAGAAAGAAGATTAGGGTTTAAAACTCTCTCTAGGTCATCGCCATAATGTTTTTCTAAAATGGCGATGGCTTTTTTTATCTCGCTAAAATCTCGGACGCGATGAATATCTGTACCAAAACCAAAGATAAGATTATCTTTTATCATTTTAAGTATGGTTTTTCTGGCCTCTTTGCCATATTGATCAACGAGACTGCCGAGATTGCATTGAAAGAGAACTCCAAGAGAATTTAGCTCTAAAATGCGATTATAATCTTTTTGAAAAGAGATGTAACGCTCTGGATGGGCAAGAATGACCTTATAACCATCTCTGATGAGCTGGAGAAAAATACCTTCATAATCTGGATAATTACCAGACATGGGAAGCTCGATAAGGAGATATTTGGTCTCACCAAGAGGCTTTACCTTGCCAAAGCGAATTAGTTTCTCGATATCACGGTCGATATAAATTTCGTTACCAAGATGAAAGGTAATTCCCAGATGCTCGTGGCGAGCGCTGGCGCGGAGGAAATTATAGCGATTCGTGTTTTCAAATCGGGGTGAATCTTGTGCGGTGCCATTGATATAGTGAGGAGTAAGATAAATCTCAGTAATGCCCTGCTCCTTTAGGCCACGGATGATTTCTAGGCTCTCTTCAAAAGTCCTAGAGCCATCATCGACGCCGGGGAGGCAATGGTTATGAAGATCTATCATGCTTCTTATCTCCGTAGTAATAATAGTAATAATGGCCGTTACCCTTGCGGCTGACGCGGTTTAAGACTACGCCGGCAATTTTTGCATTGACCTTGTCAAGCGAAGCCTTAGTCTCGGCGAGAGCCTGAGTCTTGGTTACGGAATCATGCGCGACGATAAGGACTTGGTCGGCAAGGGTGGACATGACGATAGAATCGGCAAGGCCATTAGACGGAGTACCGTCAAAGATGATAATGTCATATTGAGACTTTAAGCGGTCAATCAAGGCAGCATTCTTCTTTGAAGAAAGTAGCTCAGAAGGATTGGGCGGGTAAGTACCGCGAGTGAGGACATCAAGACCCTTGATATTGGTCTTTTGGATATAGCGATAGGTATTATTCAAATCGTCCGCTAAGAGGTTTGAGAGACCATAGGTATTAGGCAAACCAAAAATCTTATGGACGCGGCCCTTCCTTAAATCACAGTCGATAATCAAGACGCGCTTGTCCGCCTGAACAAAGGAAATAGCGAGGTTTGAGGCAATATAAGATTTGCCCTCGGAAGCGTTTGAAGAAGTGACGAGAATAGTCTTAAGGTCGTTATCGACAGAGGTAAATTGAAGATTGGTACGGAGATTTTTAATACTCTCTGAGACAACGGATTTTGGCTGATCCTCGACAACAAGCTCATCCGAGATAATCTTTGAAACATTGCGTTTAGAAGATTTTTTACGCTTTTTGGTCTGGCCATCAATAATCTTACCAGCTACAGGGATACCAAGGGTATTTTCAATATCTTGACCATGCTTGACCGTATCATCAAGGCAGAAAATCAAGAAGGCAAGCGCGGCAACACCAAAGACGGCAAGAAAGCCGGCGATGATTAAATCACGAGTTAAAGTATTGTTAACCGGGGCGCTATTAACCTTGGCCTCGTCAAGCAGGGAGAC
Source organism: Candidatus Saccharimonadota bacterium (assembly GCA_017509895.1). Taxonomy (GTDB): domain Bacteria; phylum Patescibacteriota; class Saccharimonadia; order Saccharimonadales; family Saccharimonadaceae; genus Nanosyncoccus. The sequence continues at coordinate 17,323 of JAFWOH010000018.1, read as the reverse complement.
ATTGTCGAGCTTATAAATCTCGGTAATTTCCTTCGTAAAGACCTCGGCAATCTTATTAGCGATTCTCGAAGCCTGTTCTGCGTTTTCGTTTTTAACTGAAATAGTCAAAATGGTCGTGCCCTCGACAGGGGTGACGGTAAGGTTTTTGCTTAAATCTTTGGCAGTAGTATTTAAATTTAGGCTTTCGATGGCCTGATTTAAAACCAGCTCAGATTTTGCAATCTCAGTATAAGTACTAGTAAGCTTTTGGTTTACAGTATAATCATTTAATGCTGCAGAAGTTGATGTAGTGGCGTTTTCATTTTGTTGGACGAGCACTACCTTTGCAGTCGAAGAATAAACAGGGGTTTTTATCTTTTTGTCATAGAGAAAAGTACCGGCTAAAGCGATGATGGTCACTAAAAAGAAAACCGGAATATATTTCTTTAAATAGGTTAAAAACTCTTTGATATTGGTATCTTCCATGACTTCTATTATAGCACAAACGCTATATAAAGTCAACTGTAACGAAACAAAAATGATTCTAATGCCTTTTAGAAATCCAGAATAGCATTCCGCGAACGCTACTCGCTAGACACAATGTAATCAAAAAACCTAGAATAGTATTCCGCAAACGCTACTCGCCGCCCGCTACCTTAGTGGGGCTCTCTTTTAGAAAGAGAGCCCCAACGAGAGAAACTGATTACTAAAATCAAGCCGGGCAAAGCTCGGCTTGATTTTGGTTTATAATTGTTAGGTTCTTAGTACACCTTTACAAGGATTTCGCTCGGCCTTTCTCTGCGAGAAAGACCGGTGATCTTTTAGTTCGTGTTAATAAACACGAACTAAAAGCTCTCCGCCCAAGCGGGCCTTTTTAGCCTCTTGGCCGGTCATAATCCCCTTCGAAGTCGAGAGGAGGACGATACCGCGGCCGGATTTGACTGTCGGGATTTCGTCTACGCCGGCATAGATGCGGCGGCCGGGACGAGATACCTTCTCAATCTCGGTGATAGTCGGGTTTTTACCCTTTTCGCAGATAGTGACATGTAGAATATCACGAGGGGTGGCCTTTTCTAGGTTGTAATCTTTTAGATAGCCCGATTTTTTGAGACCGTCGACTACGGCGACTTTGAGCCGGGAAGTCGGGACCCAGATTTCGGTTTTGCCTACCATCATCGCATTACGAATGCGGGTTAAGAGGTCGGCGATTTGGTCTGTAGATTGTAATGACATATTTCTCCTTTCTCCTTACCAGCTACTCTTTGTTACACCGGGAATTTCGCCCTTACTGGCTTTTTCACGGAAGTTAATACGAGACAATCCGAAGCGGCGCATGTATCCGCGCGGGCGACCATCGAGGAGGTCGCGATTTTTTAGACGCGTCGGGCTACTGTTGCGCGGGAGCTTTTGGAGCCCCTCGAGATCGCCAGCGGCCTTTAGAGCGGCACGCTTCGCTTTATATTTTTCATACATTTTTTGCCGCTTTTCGTCACGGAGGACAGCTGAGGTTTTAGCCATATTACTTTTCCTCCTTTCCTTTTTCAAACGGCATACCAAAGGCTTTAAGCAATTCTAAGCTCCCTTCTTTTGAACCATTTTTAATAATAAATGTAACTTCTAGGCCATGGAGAACGCCGGCATCCTCAAAGGTAATCTCTGGGAAGACGGTCTGTTCCTTTAGCCCAAGGCTGTAATTTCCCTGTTTGTCGAACGAATTTCTCGAAACACCATGAAAGTCGCGGACGTGAGGAAGGGCGATATTGATCAAGCGATCGACAAACTCGTACATCTTGTCATTCCGAAGTGTCACGAGATAGCCGATGGGGGCGCCCATACCTTTTCTAATCTTGAAAGTCGCGATGGACTTTTTGGCAAGACGAGAAGTGGTCTTTTGGCCGGTAATCTTCGTTAAGGTCAAATCTACGGTCTCGGTGAAGCGCTTGTCGTCGCGCTTTTTGCCGACGCCAGAGGAGACAATGACCTTCTCGAGCTCTGGAACCTGATTGATATTCTCAAGTTTTAGCTCTTTTTGAAGATTCTTCTTGATGGTCTTGTTGTATTCTTCTTTTAATCTAGGGGTGTATTTAGTTTCTGCCATAATTATTTACTCTCCTTCTTTAAATTCGAGAGGTCGATGCCAACATGGACGCTTTTCTTGCCGCCCTGAGGATTGTAGGCAGTTTTGCCGATGTGGCGCTCAATCACGCCGATACCCTCTAGCATAGCTTTATGATTTTCGCGGTCCATCTTGACGATTTTTGCGGTTTTACCCTTGTTGTCTCCGGCGATGATTTTAACGGTGTCGCCTGTCTTTAAATGCTGTGCCATATTAGAGTACCTCCGGAGCTAAGCTGATAATCTTGCTAAAGCCGAGGTCCCTAAGCTCTCTCGGGACGGGGCCAAAGACACGCGTGCCGCGTGGGGTCTTGTCATCATTGACGAGGACGGCAGCGTTATCATCGAAACGGATGGTTGAGCCATCTGGGCGGCGAATCTGGCCGCGAGTGCGGACGATAACGGCGCGGACGACAGCTTTTTTCTTGACGCTACCGGTCGGGGAGGCATCTTTGACGCTGGCGGTGACGATGTCGCCAACACGAGCGTAGCGAGCGCGGGTTCCGCCGAGTACGCGGATGACACCAAGCTCCTTGGCGCCGCTGTTGTCGGCAACCTTTAGTCTAGTTTCTTGCTGAATCATACTTTGCCTCCTTCGGAGTCAGAGTCTGTCCGAACTGCCTCGCTCGATGGCGAAACACTCTGTGTTTCGGCATCTTCGCTTCGTTGTTCGGTCATCTTAGCCTCCTTCTCAGGAATGACTTCCTCTTCTTTTAGTTCAATCTTACCCTTGCCCTTTTCAATGATGCGGACGAGGTTATAAGATACGGTTTTGCTGTATGGGCGGCAGGCTTCGATTTCGACGCGGTCGCCGGCGGCAGCTTCATTTTTCTCATCATGGGCAGTATATTTACGAGTCTTCGTGTACTGCTTGCGATAGAGAGGGTGAGTCTCACGGCTGGCGACGGTAACGGTGATGGTCTTGTCGCGCTTGTCCGAGGAAACGACCCCAATAATCTTCTGAGCCATTAGAACTCCTCCTTCTTAATTATTTTGCAACGGACGGGAAGCTTGTGTGAGGCAAGGCGAAGGGCCTCCTTGGCCTGCTCTTCGGTCACATCGGCGAGCTCGAACATGACTGTCCCAGCCTTGACCTTGGCGACGAAGAACTGTGGTTCGCCCTTACCTCCGCCCATCTTCACATCGAGCGGTTTCTTAGTAACAGGGGTGTGAGGGAAAATCCGAATCCAGATTTTTCCACCACGCTTAATATAACGGGTAATCGCCTGACGGGCGGCCTCAATCTGCTTAGAATTGACACGCTCGTTATCGAGGGACATAAGGCCCCAATCACCGAAGGCGACATAGTTGCAACGCGTAGCGATGCCATTGTTTTTACCAATGCGGACCTTGCGGTGGGCGGTTTTCTTTGGAAGTAAAATTGCCATAATTATTTCTCCCCCTTATAAATCCAGACCTTTACACCGACGATACCGGCGGTAGTGGGTGCGTGATGACAGTAGAAATCGATGTCGGCGCGGAGAGTGTGTAGAGGAACGGAGCCCTCGATGAACTTTTCGCGGCGAGACATTTCAGCGCCATTGAGACGGCCGGAAACCTCTATCCTTACGCCTTTAGCACCGGCAGTCATAGTAGACTGGCAGGCCATCTTTACGGCGCGGCGGAAATTCATACGCTTGCCAAGCTGGAAGCCGATGTTTTCGGCAACCAATTTAGCGGAAAGCTCCGGCTTTTTAACTTCTTCGACATTTAAACGAACCGGGAGAGAAGTGAATTTCTCTAAGTCCTTTTTTAGCTCGTTGATGCCGGCACCTTGTTTACCAATCACCGCTCCGGCCTTGGCGGTCAAGATGGTGACGGTAATGAGGTTTGATGAGCGCTCGATATTGATTTTAGCAATCGTCGGGCGGCTTTCGAAACGCTTTTCAATCGTTTCGCGAATCTTGGCGTCTTCTACGAGGCAAGTCTTAAAATCAGGCTTCTTTACAAACCATTTGGAAGACCAGTCTTTACTGACTTGGAGACGGTAGGAGACGGGGTTTACTTTCTGTCCCATTACTTTTTCTCCTTATCTTTCTTTACTTTTTCTTCTCCAGCAACCTCGACGAAGATGTTACTAGATACCTTCTCATAGGGGAGGGCGCGACCGCGGGAAGCCGGGACATAGCGACGCATCCGAGTACCGGCGGTAACAGAGATGCGAGAGATGCGGATGGTCTTTGGATCGATAGAGATGCCGGTCTGCAAGAGATTTGCATTGGCGGACTCAATCGCCTTTTTGACCGCCCGAGCGGCGCGGCGTGGGGTATTTTCTAAGATGACAAGCGCATCCTGAACATAACGATCGCGAGCGAGGCTGGCGACAACGCTAGTCTTTCTGGGCTGGCTGTCAACGCCTTTAATATAGGCGTGTGCGAAATGAGTCTTTTCCATTAGTTATCTCCTTTCGCGGCGGCAGCCTCAGCGGCCTTCTTGCCGCCATGACGCTTAAATTTACGGGTCGGGGCAAACTCGCCGAGTTTATGACCGACCATATTCTCACTAATGAAGACCGGAACATGAACCTTGCCGTTATGGACGGCGATGGTGCGACCGACCATCTCTGGAGAGATAGTGGAGCAGCGCGCCCAAGTTTTGACGACGGTGCGATCTTCGGAGGAGAGGGCTTTAATCTTTTTCTCGAGCTTATAGTCGACAAAAGGCCCTTTTTTCAGACTTCGTGACATATACTATTTCCTCTTTCCTTCGTGGCGACTGCGCACGATGTATTTATTAGTTTGCTTATTATGACGGGTGCGGTATCCGAGGGTAAGCTGGCCCCATGGGGAGCGCGGAGCTTTACCGGAGCCATGGCGACCGCCGTCACCACCACCATGAGGGTGGTCGGTGGCGTTCATCACGACACCACGGACAGTCGGGCGGATGCCTTTACGGCGAGTCCGGCCAGCGGAACCGATTTTAACATTCTGATGCTGTTCATTACCGACGGTGCCGATACTAGCCTCACAAGAGAGTAGGACACGGCGCATCTCGCCAGATGGCATCTTTAAGGTGGCGTAGCCATTCTCTTTTGCCATTAGCTGGGCGGAAGTGCCGGCGGCGCGGACCATCTGGGCACCGCGACCGGGGGTGAGCTCTATCGCATAGATAAAGGTACCGACCGGGATGTTCTCGATTGGCATACGGTTTGAGGTCTCGACGACGGCTTCATCGCCAGTCATGAATTTCAAACCTTTTTTCATATTGCTATCGGCAACTACATAGTAATAGACATCATTCTGGTCTTTAACGCGCGCGATGCGGGCGGAACGATTTGGATCGTACTCAATCTCCATAACTTCGAGGGTCAAGCCCTTTGGTAAGTTATGGGTGAGGAGCCGATAGTGGCGCTTCACGCCGCCACCACGATGGCGGACGGTAATTTTGCCCTGATTATTTTTGCCGGCCTGCTGCTTTTTTGAGGCAAGGAGGGATTTCATCGGCTTTTTAGTGGTAATCTGATCGAAATCCTGAGTGGTCTTGCCACGCTGGGCAGGGGTCATAGGGCGATAAGCTTTAACTGTCATTACTTATCTCCTTTCTTTTCGGCCTTTTTAGCCGCTTTTTCGGCTTTCTTTTCAGCCTTCTTATCTTCTTTGTCAGCCTTTTTATCGGCTTTCTTGTCTTCTTTGGTCTCTTCCTCTTCTGTCGCGCTTCGCGCGCCAGACGCCGCTGCTCTCGCAGTAGACGAAGAATTACGTTCTTTGTCAACTGCTTCGTTTGCGTCGTCGAATACCGGAATCTTATCGCCTTCCTTGACGGTTACATAAGCGAACTTATGATCGCGGCGGAAAGTCGTGCCGGGGTATTGATGTTTACCCTTGGAATAGCGAGTCTTCTTGCCCTTCCTTGTTAAGACGCGGACTCCGGTGACGGTGACCTTAAACTCGCCTTCGACGGCCTCTTTTACCTGTTGTTTCGAGGCAAAAAGTGGGACGGAGAAAACATAAGTTCTCTTCTGACTCTCGGCATAAGACTTTTCAGTAGCGCGAGGAGCGATTTTAAAGATGGTAGTCTTTTCAATCACTTTAGCCTCTTCGACTTTTTTGACGGTAGTTTTAGTATCAGCCATTATTTAGTCTCCTTTCCAAGAAGCCAATTTTCGGTCTCCTTTAGCGCTTCGTTACCGAAGACGATAGCGTCAGCGTTCATAATGTCAAAGACATTGAGATAAGTCGCGCGGACGAGCTTGACATTTGGCAAGTTATTCATGGAGCGAAGAAGCTCTGGGGTCTTTTCTTTACAGACGACAAGGACATTTTTATCCTCGAGCTTCAAATCCTTTAGGACTTTTACAGCATCCTTAGTCTTGCCGGTAAATTTTTCATTGCCAGAGAGGACAATAACGGCCTTCTCGGCATTTTTAAGAGAGAGTGCCTGGCGAACAGCCAGTTTTTTGCTTTCTTTAGATAGTTTTTTAGTAAAGTTTTCGTTGCCAGTTCGGCCACCAGCGACACCACCATGGCGCCAGATTGGGTTTCGAGTTGAACCGAAACGAGCTCGGCCAGTACCCTTTTGCTTCCAAGGTTTTTTGCCGCCGCCACTGACCTCGCCACGCTTCAGAGTTTTAGCGTGAGAACTCCGAGAGTTTGCAAGATAAGCGTCGTAAGCGAGCTTGACTAGCTCATGATTTGATACTTCGAGGGCGAAGATTTCTTTTTCTAACGTTGCCATATTACTCCTTTCCCTCCACAGTGATAATCCCCTTGTTCGGACCTGGGACAGCGCCCTTTAGGCCTAAGAGATTATTTTCTTTATCGATATAGGCGACGACGAGGTTTTTAACGGTAACTTGGTCGTGGCCCATGCGGCCCGGCATACGCTTGCCCTTCCAGACTTTTTGCGGATACATTGAACCGATTGAACCGACGCGGCGAATGTTACCCTTGAAACCGTGGGTGTTGCGCGATTCGTTGAAGTTATATCTCTTGACGGTACCGGCAAAGCCTTTACCCTTAGAGGTGCCGACGATGGTGACCTTATCGCCGAGATTAAACTGCTCGACGGTGAGGACTTCGCCTAATTTAACTTCTGGTTCTTTCTCTAGCCGAAACTCTCTTAGAGTTTTGGGCTTAAGATTTTCTCCCGCCTTTTTAACGTGGCCGGAAACCGACTTGCTCAGATTCTTACCCTGACCGTAACCAAGCTGTACTGCGTTATAACCGTCTTTCTCAACGGTTTTAATCTGAGTCACAGTAGCCGGGCCGGCTTGAAGAATCGTAACAGGGGTCACGATACCATCTTCGCCGATGATCTGGGTCATACCAATTTTGGTGCCGATGATGACTTGCATCTTATTCCTTTCCCTTAAATTATTATTACACTCTTTCTTCTATTTTGCATTAATAACCCTAGACTTATGGGCAGTTTCCGTAGACTTACCCTTGCGTCTAGTGTCATATTCTACAAAAATAGAATACGTGTCATTATTATATCACAGGGTAATTTTTGGCGCAAGGGGTAAAATGTAAAAAAGAAGATTTTCGGAAATAAAATGCTTGATTTTTATAATATTCTGTGTTATACTAGGGTAGTTGCAATATTTAGAAGCCTAGTAGAAGGGTTCTAGGCAAGGTTCTTTTAGAAGGGAGAGTTGATAATATGCAAAAGATGTTAATTAATTGGGAACCGTTGGTTGACCCGTCTCGGTTAAGAGGAAAACTTTATGTTAAAACTGAGCATGGGCGTGTGTTGCCGACTACTTCTGGAGAAGTGATTACACCTGAAGTTGTTGATATATTCTCGTTAGAGGATAATTTGGTGGCAAAAACGGTTGACGGAATTAATTACATTTTACAGGGGAATAATCAGGCCTATTTGGGAAGGCAGGATTTAATGCAGCAAATATTCTTCAATGTTTGAGATACCCCCTTCATGGCGCTGTGGAATATACCGCGGCGCCTTTTTCTTGCTTTTTTACAGAGGCGTGATAGAATAAAAGAGGAGCTAATATCTTTAGAGTATTTTAACAAGAAGGAGGTGGAGTGTTTGCTGGACGCAGGAATAATTCTAAACCATATAAAGGGAAGGGAGACCAACCGGATGGAAACAAGAGAATTGGTAACCAAGAAACTGAAAGAAGGTTTGCCGATAGAGACGGCGATGCAGAACTTGCCTAGCGAGATAATCGCGGGGATGGGAATGGAGCTGATATCCTTCGGAGCGAATCCGACAGAGGTGGCTAGCTATATGAGCGATGAGGCAGTAGAGGCAAATTTGAGTGCCTTATTAGAGGCGGGAGCTTCGGCCGACGAGCTGGTTTCAAGAGTACGGCTGTCTGAGCTGGAAAACCTGAAGTGGCTGCGTATATTCGGAGTATCAAGAGAAGTGCTGAAATCGGCACTTCAGAAGTGTACCCCTGCGGAGATTTTGCCGAATTTACGGTGGCTAATGGAATCTGTTCGGAAAGACAAAACCGGACATCTTTTAGAGTCCGAGAAAGAGTACTTAGAGGAGGCGCAGATTTATGAAGTGATTCAAAAAGCATCTCCGGGAATACTCGAAAGGTATTTAGAGCAGGTGCTCTGGGCGACCGATAATCTGCAGATGATTTTTGAGACCCTAGGGGCGGAGCGGATTGTGCATCATTTAGATTTATTCTACGAAGCAGGGGCAACGCCAGAGGAGCTGTTAAAAGTCTTAGGTCCGCAAGAAGTGTTGCTCGGTTTTGAGTGGTTCAATACAAAGGGACTACTCTTAGATCCAAATTATTATTTGAGGCGGTTAAATGGCAATCTTAGTACAAGTTGTGATTTAGAGGCTCTGTTGATATTTGGAGCAGACCCGTTTTTAATGGCACAGGAGATGAGCGAGCCGCACATCAGCGATAATCTGGATCTTTTAATAGCGTATGGTCTGGATATCAATAAAGTGGCGCATCGGATTTTAACGCCGGTTTGGATTTTGCCAAATCTTGACCGGATTATGGTTCGAGGAGAAGCCTTGAGGCGGATTGTCCAGCAGGCTGATGAACACATCGTGGCGAGATATTTTACGGAACTTTTAGATGTCGGGATGAGTGTACGATCATTGCTGAAAAAGATAGAGAGCCATTTACATCTGGATGTCTATCTGACGCAAATCGCGAAAGACGAGTGCTTGACTCGGCGCGAAAAATATCTGCTCTATAAGAGGTTCTCTCCGCGGGCGATTGTGCGGAATCTGGAAGTCTTAGAAAAATATGGATTTCCAATAAAAATTCAGCGTTTAATAAAGAAGCTGAGTGATTCTGAGATCGAGAGCCAACTCGAAGAACTATTCGAGTTTGGGGCAGAACTTGATTTTGAGGCGTTAGCAAAGAATTTTAATTCTTGGCAGATTGAGCGTCATCTTGCACTACTCCTGAAGGTCGGGGTGGATGCGAATTTCATCGTGGACAATGTCCGTTTTAGGGTCGTTGGAAGCGAGGAGAATTTAAGAATGTTTTTAGACCTTGGGGTAAACCCGAACATCTTAGCCTTAAAACTCGACCGCCTAGACCGCGAGGCCTACAAAGAGATATTGCTAGCACATGGAGCCACAGTTTGGCTCGACTAAAAAAGCGCCCCCAAAAGGGGGCGCGATTTTTATGTTTGTGTTAGGAGATGAGATCTTCCTCAGAAGGCTCGAGCGGTAAATCTTCATCTAGCGTTGGTAGCTCTTCTGGCTCATCATCAGGGAGGGCAATCTTGCCGGTACCGACCGGAATCTTGCGACCGATGATGACATTTTCCTTAAGACCATGGAGGTGGTCAATACGGCCGGAGATGGCGGAATTGATAAGCACGCGCGTGGTGTCTTGGAAGGAGGCAGCGGAGAGGAAGGAATCTGACCAAATCGAGACCTTGGTGATACCAAGGAGGAGATTGGTGTATTCAACCGGCTCTTTACCCTCGAGCTCTAGCTCGCGGTTTTCACGAGCGACGGCGGCCTCGGAGACGATGTCGCCAGCGACAAAGGTGGAATCACCTGGATTATCAATCATCACGCGAGAGAACATCTGGCGGACGATAATTTCGAGGTGTTTTGCGGAAATCTCATGACCCTGAGCGGCATAGACCGAGAGAACATCGTTCATGATGTAGCGGGCGGTGGCCTCGCGACCCTTGTACTTCAAGAGATCCTGAAGATTTAAGGAACCGGTGGTGAGGCGGTCGCCACGCTCTAGACGGTCGTCATTCTTAACGAGAAGCTCAGCCTCGCCCGGGATTTCAATGCGGGCTGGACCGCTGGCTGCGGAGACGAGAATGATGGCGTCTTCTACGAGCTGAACATTGCCATCCTTGGTAGCGACAAGAGGTTCTTTACCTCTAGGCTTATTGGTTAAGACATCGCCAGTTTTGACATTTTGGCCATCTTTAACCCTTGGTTTCCTACCATCTAATTCGAGGCGCTCAAGATCGCCACTATCAGGGGTGATTTCGACGATGTAATGATTCCCGTCTTCCCAAGTTTTGACTATACCGGCAACAGGAGCGACGAAAGCCTGACCCTTCGGGGTACGGGCCTCGAGAAGCTCCTCGACACGCGGAAGACCGCGGGCGATAGCACCAGAACCGGCGACACCGGAGCCGTGTTTAGTATCGAGGGTGAGCTGAGTACCCGGCTCGCCAAGCGACTGAGCGGCGATTACACCGACCGGCTGGAACGGAGCGACGAGCTCACGAGTAGACATATCGATACCATAGGCCTTTTGTGGGATACCATCAAGCGATTTGGTGGTAAGGATGGAATAAATCTTGACATATTCAACTTTATCATCGGCGGAGATGGCATCGGCCATTTCCTTGGTGATGACTTCGTCTTTATCAACATAGCCCGGGACGGCCTCGGCGGCGTAGCGACCAGAAATCCATGCGGAAAACTCGACGCCGGCATCCTCGACTTCCTTCTTATAGACGGTGAAGCCGGGATCATCGGACTCTTCATCAGTAGTGAAGACATCTTGAGCGACATCAACGAGACGGCGGGTGAGATAACCGGAGTCCGCAGTACGGAGAGCGGTAGAAACCTGACCCTGGCGGGCGCCTCGAGTAGCGATGAAGGACTCAAGGGTGTTTAGACCCTCTTTATAAGAGCTCTTGACCGGGAGTTCGATTTCGTTGTTGTTAATATCGACCATGATACCAATTTCGGCGGAAGCGAGCTTAATGTTAGAGATGGAACCACGAGCGCCGGAGTTGACCATGACGGCGATATCGGTATCCATATCAGCCAATTTATCCTGAAGGAATTTAGAGATTTCATCATCGATGTCGCGCCAATTGGAGACGGTGAGACGATGACGCTCCTCCTCGGTGAGAAGACCCTCTTCGTATTGATCCTGAATCCGAGCGGTCTCGGCATCACCCTTGGCGATGAATTCCTGAATCTCTGGGTAAGTCGGGTAATCATCTTTAGCGGTGGAGACACTCGCGATGGTTTCATATTCGAAGGCGAGGTCCTTTACGGCATCGGCAATGCGGACGGTCTCTTTAGCACCATACATGTCATAGATATTGGCCATGACTTTCTTGAGCTGTTTTGAAGTCTGGACGGAATTATCAAAGGGATAATCATCCGGCAAGATTTCATTAAAGATAACGCGACCGAGGGTAGTCTCTCTGATTTCCTTTTTCGCAAAGACGCGAATCGGAGTCTGGAGGTGGATAAGACCCTGATCGTAGGCCATTTCGGCCTCATAGACGCTAGAGAAAGGCTTTACGGTGTCTTGCTCTGTGCCGGGCTTATTGTAAGTGAGATAATAAATACCGAGCACGACATCCTGATAAATGGAGAGAACCGGGGCGCCATCAGCGGGCTTTAAGAGGTTTTTAGTGGCGGACATGAGCTCGCGGGCCTCTTTTTGAGCATCATCAGAGAGCGGAAGGTGAACCGCCATCTGGTCGCCGTCGTAGTCGGCGTTAAAGCCGGTAGCGACGAGTGGATGAAGCTGAATCGCCTTGCCATCAATCAACTTTGGCTGGAAGGCCTGAATAGAGAGACGGTGGAGCGACGGAGCGCGGTTTAGGAGGACATATTTGCCCTGAATGACATCATCAAGAGCATCCCAGACGATATTTTCGCCAGCCTCAATCATGCGGGTAGCGGAGCGGATGTTGGCCGCGTGCTCACCAGCCATGAGCCAAGAGATGACAAAAGGTTTAAAGAGCTCTAGAGCCATCTGTTTTGGCAAGCCACATTCATTGAGCTTTAATTCTGGGCCGACGACAATGACGGAGCGGCCAGAATAGTCAACACGCTTACCGAGAAGGTTCTGGCGGAAGCGACCCTGCTTACCTTTTAGAAGGTCCGAGAGAGATTTGAGTTTTCTTCTGCCGTTAGTGCTATTCGCGGTGCGATTGCCATGGGCGGCGGAATTATCAATTAAGGCGTCAACTGCCTCCTGAAGCATACGCTTTTCGTTTCTACAGATGACCTCTGGAGCGTTAAGATCCATTAGTTTCTTGAGACGATTATTACGATTAATTACGCGACGATAGAGGTCGTTAAGATCGGAGGTCGCGAAACGACCGCCGGGGAGGCTAATCATCGGGCGGAGATCCGGAGGAATGACCGGGATGACCGTAAGGACAAGATCAGACGGCTTGATGCCGGCAGCTTGCATACCCTCGATGACCTTGAGGCGCTTGGACAATTTTTTCTCGCGCTGGCCACGAGCCTCGGCTAATTCTTCTTTAATACTATCAATAAGCTCGTCGACATCAATTTGGTCAAGCATAGTCTTGAGAGCGGTGGCACCCATCTCGACCTCGATTAATTCGTCGTAATCATCAGGGAGATTGCGATAGTCGATTTCAGAGATGACAGCACCCTTTTTCAGGCTGCTTAAGATGCCTTTTCTTTTATCATAGTCGCTATTTAGCTCATCTAATTCTTTAGCCTCTTCTTCGGCGAGAGCTTCATGATTGGCATCTTTTTCTTTGTTCGCTTTTTCATAGCGAATCTTAATAGCCTGACGAGAAGCCTCGGTCTGGGCATCAAGGTCGGAAACGACCTTAGCGATTTCATCATCATGACTTTCAATGATGAGATAGGAAGCAAAGTAGACGACTTTTTCGATGTTCTTAACCGTAAGGCCAAGCAGCAAGGAAATCGGAGAAGGAGTCCCGCGCATAAACCAGATGTGCGCGACTGGGGCGGCAAGGGTGATATGACCCATGCGCTCGCGACGAACGATAGAGCGGGTAACGAGATTTCCCTCTTTGTCTACGGCTGCCTCGCGGAAGCGGGCGCCTTTTAGTTTTGAATCATGCGGGTTTAAATCTTTAGTCGGGCCAAAAATACGCTCGCAGAATAGACCGTCACGCTCAGGTTTCTGGGTGCGGTAGTTGATGGTTTCCGGCTTTGTGACTTCGCCGTAGCTCCAGTTTAATATGTCTTCTGCCGATGCGACACTAAGTCTAATAGAGTCGAAATCGGAAGCAGAGATAAAATTGTCCATCCAAGCCATAATTTACTCCTCTTCTTCCCCGAAGTCAATGGTGCCGTCGTCTTCATCAAACTCGTCTTCGAAAGAATCTTCTTCCGGAGCCAGATTTTCTGAATCTCCATTTTCTTCGTCAGTTATATTCATATCATCCGCATCATCCCCCAACATTTCAGCGGCTTCATTAGTCGTCATAGCCTCAAGCTCGGCCCGCTTTTCGGCTTCAATACGATCATAAATCAATTTATCATCCTGAGACTTTTCAATCTCGCGCGAAGTTTCCTCGATGACATCCGATGCATCAGTACTATCGCCATGGTCTAACAAATCTACCTTTAATCCTAGACCCTGAAGTTCCTTAACAAGGACATTGAAGCCCTCTGGGAGTTTTGGACCTTCAATCGGGGTCTTTTTAATGATGGCTTCATAAGCCTTGGCACGACCATAAACATCGTCAGACTTAATAGTCAACATCTCCTGAAGAGTAGTGGCGGCACCATAAGCCTCTAGTGCCCAGACCTCCATCTCTCCGAAGCGCTGACCACCGTTTTGGGCTTTACCACCGAGTGGCTGCTGAGTAACCATAGTATATGGGCCGGTGGAACGGGCGTGGATTTTATCGTCAACCATGTGATGAAGTTTTAGAATATGCATCACACCGACGGAAGTGCGCTCCTCGAAAGGCTCGCCGGTCATACCGTCGTAAAGCTGGACGCGACCGTCGCTAGAAAATCCGGCTTTCTCGAGTTCTTTGCTGATGATTTCATCGGGAACACCGTTAAAGGACGGGGTGGCGACTTTATAGCCAAGTTTCTTGGCGGCCATACCAAGGTGAATCTCAAAGAGCTGACCGAGATTCATACGGCTCGGCACACCCATCGGAGAAAGAATGATGTCAATCGGGGTGCCATCCTCCATGAACGGCATATCTTCAACCGGAAGAACGCGGGAGACCACGCCCTTGTTACCATGACGGCCGGAGAGCTTATCGCCGACGCCGATTTTTCTCATCTCGGCAACAAAGATTTTAATCTGCATAATCACACCAGCTTTCAGCTCATGGCCCTTTTCGCGGGTGTAAACGCGCACGCCAACGACCTTGCCGGTGGAAGCGCCGTTCATGCGGACGGAAGTGTCGCGGACATCCTTGGCCTTTTCACCAAAGATGGCGCGAAGCAAGCGCTCCTCTGAAGACAAATCGGTCTCGCCCTTTGGAGTAATCTTGCCGACGAGGATGTCGCCCGGGACGACCTCTGAGCCGACGGCGACGATACCGTCATCGCCGAGGTGTCTCAAGGAATGTTCAGAGACATTCGGAATGTCGCGAGTGACCTGCTCCGGACCGAGCTTGGTCTCGCGGACTTCAACATCATAATCTTTAATATTAATAGAGGTCAAAACATCGTCCTGAACGAGGCGAGAGGAGATGACGATGGCGTCATCCATGTTATAGCCACGCCATGGCATGAAGGCAACGAGTAAATCGCGGCCAAGGGCAAGCTCAGAATTGTTAATCGAGGCGCCTTCAATCAAGGTATCGCCCTTCTTGACCTTTTGACCACGAGCGACGATACAACGCTGATTATAACAACGGTCGTCATTGGTCTTTTCAAAGTGGATAAGCGGATATTCGATGTCGCCGGCATTTTTATAGCGGATGATAACCGAAACACCGTCAGCCTTGATGACTTCACCATCCTCTTTAGCGGTGATGAGCTGAGAAGTGTTTTTGGCGACTTCGCCCTCGATGCCGGTACCGACAATTGGATTGTCCTGCCGGAGTAGAGGTACGGCCTGTTTCTGCATGGCGCAAGCCATGAGCGAGCGGTCGACGCGGTTTTTCTCGACAAACGGAATGAGGCTGGCCGAGACACCTAGAATCTCTTTATGAGCGGCATCAATATGAGTAACTTTACTAGATTCAACTTGGGTCGGATGGCCATGGACACGAGCGGAAACACGAGCTTCGACGAATTTACCGTTTTTATCAAGTTTAGCGGAGGTATCGGCGATGACCATGTCTTCCTCAGTGGCGGCGTCGACATAGACTACCTCGTTGGTAACCTTACCATTCTTAACGACGCGGTAAGGAGCCTCAATAAAGCCGTATTGATTAATCTGAGCGTATGTAGCCATGTTAAGTACGAGACCGACATTCGCGCCTTCTGGGGTTTCAACCGTACAGATACGGCCATAGTGAGTCGGGTGGGCATCGCGGACATCAAAGCCGGCACGCTCCCTCGTGAGACCGCCGGGACCCATAGAGGACAGACGGCGCTTATGCGCAAGCTCAGAGAATGGGTTAGTCTCATCCATGAGCTGTGAAAGCTGTGACGAGGCAAAGAATTCTTTAACTGCGGCAACCACCGGGCGGGCATTGATGAGCTGAGATGGAGTGACATCCTCGACATTGGCCATCGACATCCGGTCTAGGATATTGCGCTGTAATCTAAGCATACCGAGGCGGAACTGGCGCTGAACGAGCTCCCCTACGAGCTTAATGCGGCGATTAGACAGAGAGTCGATATCGTCTTTTGGCTCTTGAGTATTGTTCAGGCGGATAATCTCGCTAATGATGGCGATTAAATCTTCCATCTGGAGAGTGCGATGCTCATTGTCATTCGGGGTGTCAAAACCTAATCGCTGATTGATTTTAAAGCGACCGACGGCAGAATAATCATAGCGCTTATAATCATGGAAAGTGCGCTCAATCATGGACTTCGCATTCTCGACCGTAGCGAGATCGCCCGGGCGGAGCTTGCGATAGACCTCAATTAAAGCCTCAGACTGGCCGGAGGTGGTGTCTTTATCTAAAGTCGCTTCGATATACTTAATCTCACCGGTATCGACATCTTTAAACTTATCAAGAATTTCATTCTTCTTTGAGATGCCGAGGGCGCGGAGAAGGGTCGTCACCGGAATCTTGCGGCGACGGTCAATCTTGACATAAATTGCGCCGTTTATCGCAGTTTCAAATTCTAGCCAAGCGCCACGACCGGGGATAACCTTTGCGCCATAATAATTTTTACCGTTGATATTATCGGCGGTAAAGAAAACGCCGGCAGAACGAATAAGCTGAGACACGACAACGCGCTCTGTACCATTAATAATAAAGGTAGCGCGGTCGGTCATCCAAGGATAATCACCAAAGAAGATGTCTTGCTCTTTCTTGGTACCCTTGACCTTATTTTCTAGCTCGACCTTAACATGAAGCGGAGCCTCATAGGTCATTAAGTTTATTTTTGCGTCGTGTTCGTTTTGGCTTGGGGCCCGGAATTCATAGTCCTTAAACCTCAATGATAGTTTCTGGCCGGTATAGTCGTCAATCGGGTTTAATTCCGAAAAGACTTCTCTAAGGCCGTTTTTGACAAAGTCCTCCCAAGAATCCTTTTGATGGGCAATCAAATCAGGAATCGGGAGAGCTTGATCGCCTTCAGTAAAGAAGACGCGTGGTTCGCTTTTATGCGTATTGCTCACTTTATACCTCTTTTATTAGTGCATTTGATATTCTTAGCGCCGAAGAATACTGCCACTATCTCACACAGAAATTCGCTAAGTTTCTGCATTCTTAAAAATAGGACACACTACTTCTTGTTAAATAGTTTATATCATTTTGGCAAATTTTGCAAGGGTAATTTTGCCTAGAATCAACAAACCGCCATGATCATTGGCGGCTTGTTAAGCATATAAACTCTCAACTCTAATTATTGATTGTTCCTAGGCTTTGTTTCGCAGTTTTAAAGCTTTAATAAGAACTGTATTTATTATATATGTTTATGATTTAAAATGCAAGAGCTTTTTTCAAAAAAGTGGAACTTTTTT
>JAFWOH010000017.1 GCA_017509895.1 Candidatus Saccharimonadota bacterium | reverse complement strand
GGAGAGACTATCACAATAGGAGCCGGTACCTTCTCCGGGAGAATCAATGACAGTACCGGTACTGTCTTTTGCTCCTACGGCATACCAATTAGTATAGACTGGGTCCTCACTTGTACCGGTATTCTTTCTAAAGCCCCATGTGTTATTGGAAAGACTAGAGGCTCCGGTGCTAGCATCATAACCGGAGATGGTATCGATAGAGTTAATGGTGGCATCGACATTAGGGAGACTATGAGACATGTTTTTAGTATTATCCTGAGTTGCTACAGTGAGGTTATAGCCATTTCCTGTATTAGTGGTAACGGCGACATTAATGTCTCCGGTTATCTGGGTGCCGTTATTTGGATCTGGAGAGATGGTGGTATGGCCCTGACTGTCTGCTAAGGCTACTTCACTAACATCTACGGCAAGGCGAAGGAATTCTTGGACACTAGCGCCAACGGCGAGAGTAGTGCTGGAGCTATTGGCGCTACTTGGAACTGAAGGATAGAGGATACTAGAAAGCGAGAAAGCGGAGAGAGCAAAGAGAGCGATTAGGCTGAGAGAGGTTAAGAGAGTGGAAGGCTTAAAGTGAGAAATGCTATGAAAAATACCACGAGAATGGAGGCTGGAGCTGGAACGAGACTTGAGACTAGAAACCTTACATGTGGTTCCTAATCCTTTTAATCTATACCCCCCCCCAGAAACGAATTTTCTACTCACTTTTGCTCCTCCTTGTGGATATTTTTTAATTACTTTCTCATATGAAAATATGACTTTTAATAATGATTTTATTATAAGGCTTATGATAAATTATTGCAAGAGCTTTTTGACCAAAAAATCTTAAATTCGAAAATGAAAGTCGCTGAATCATCTTAAACAAAAATTAAGTCTGACTTTGCCTAACTGCGTCCAAATTCGAAGATGAAAGCCGCCTAGGTGGTATTTTCTCTTGCCGAAGTGCTATTTTGATAGAGCGAGGCAAGAAAAATGCCGCATAGGCGGCTTTCAATTCGAATTTTTGGTCCCCGGGACTGGATTTGAACCAGCACATCCTTGCGGACACTAGCACCTGAAGCTAGCGCGTCTACCAATTCCGCCACTCGGGGATATGGCAGAATTATACCATATAACACCTTAATTTTAAAGGCTTTACAATTTGCTTAAGATTTGTTATAATAGAGGTACTAAATTAAACTTGAATATTAAATAACCGGGGCTACTGATTCTTGTGTGGCCTCTAGATAAAAAGGAGTTTATGAACAACGAACAAGAAAAAGAAAGACGCGAAAGATTACTCAAGATGAGCGCGGAGCGCCTGCCGGATATTAGAAAGCGCTTTGAGGAGGCGCAAAAGCGCAATTTTAACAGTAATTTTGCGCCGGGCGGGAAGGATGCGGCGGCTGCCGCGCCGAAGAAAGGCAAGAAAACTAGCAAGAAGAAAAAGCCGAGCAAGGCCAAGCAACAGGCCCAGAGCCAGAAGGTCGAGGAGGCCGCAAAGCTAAAGGTCAATCTCTCTGTCTCCACCCGGAAGGGTGAGATGGTGCGCCATCAGCGGATGCTGTCTCAGGATGTCAATACCCAAGCGACGCAGCATATCATCGGCGTGCCGGTGAATAAGTCAAAATATAATGGCTATGGCGGGCAACAGGTTACGAATGCGATGCTAAAGAAGGCGCGGCCAGACCCGGAGGCGGTGCGAATCATCCCGATGGGGGGCGTGGGCGAATTTGGTATCGGGAAAAACATGACCATTATCGAATATAAATCCGAGATGATTATAATCGACATGGGCGTACTTTTCGCCGGAGAAGATTATCCGGGCGTGAATTATCTGATACCGGATATTAAATATCTAAAAGATAATCGTGATAAAGTAAAAGCGATTTGCTTTACGCACGCGCATCTAGACCATATCGGTGCCTGCCGTCATCTGCTCCCGCAGTTTAATCCGACCACCCCAATCTATGGGACAGATTTTACCCTCGGGATGATAAAGAAACAGATGTCTGAGCTGGAAGATGTGCCGGAGATGAATTATATCTCGGTAGACCCGTTTAAGCATGAGATTATCAAGGTCTCTGAGCATCTCTCGGTAGAGTTTATCCATATGCTCCACTCTATCCCGGGGAATACGGCGATTGTCGTCCGGACACCAAACGGGGTAATCTATGTTTCTGGAGACTGGCGATACGAGTCTAACCCGATGGGGCGACAGGCCGACTATGAGCGGATTGATGAGATTGTGAAAAACGAAGGCGTAGACCTGATGATAAACGAATCGACCAATATCGATTCCCCGGGCCGGCACCCGCATGCCGAATATGACATCGGCGAGAATTTTGGCAAGGTGATGGATTATTATGGCCAAGGGCGCGTAATCATCTCTTGCTTCTCGTCCCAAATCTCGCGTATCGAGCTGGTGCTCGCCGAGGCGGCAAAGCGGGGGCGGAAAGTCGCATTCTCGGGATTCTCGATGATTAATAATGTCGAGGTGGCCCTTAGATCGAAATGTATTAAAGTCCCGAAGGACACCATCATGAAGATGGAGGATATCGTAAAACTGCCAGATGATAAAATTACTATTATCTGTACCGGCTCACAAGGCGAATTAAACGCAGTCCTAAACCGGATGGTGACAGGGGCGCATAAATATATAAAGATAAAGCCTACTGATGTAGTCGTGTTTTCTTCAAACCCTATCCCGGGGAATGAGCCTCATGTCGTCTCGACGGTAGACGGCCTGCTCCGCGAAGGCTCTCAAGTAATTCAAAACGGCAAGACTCATCTTAATTCAATCGGCCCCTTGCACCTCTCTGGCCACGCTTACTATGAAGACCATGTCGAATTAGTCGAGCGGATTCGGCCGCTAAACTACATCCCCTATCATGGTGAGTTTTATATGCTCGAGCACAATGCCGAGATGGCAGAAAATGTGATTGGCCTCGACCGAAAGCGCATTATCGTGATGGATGATGGAGATGTGGTAGAGTTAATGAAAGATAAGACTATCCGTAAAAACGGGCGGGTCTTTGCCGGGAACCTGCTCTATGACGATGCGGACCAGCAGGTACACGAGGCCGTAGTGAAAGACCGCATCCATATCTCCCGCGAGGGCATCTTTGTCATCGTCCTCACCATGAACAAGAAAAATGGTCGACTGGTAAAAACCCCAGATATTATCTCTCGAGCCTTTATCTACCTCGATAGTTCGGAAGAATTAATCGGGAAGATTCGGCATTATCTCCGTATCAAAGTTGATAAGTCTGCGCAAGTTGATCCAGAGCTTAAGACGCTTAAAGATGAGATCAAGGAAGATGTCACGCATATTCTCTTTGATGCGACCGGCCATACGCCGATTGTGATTCCTGTAATTAATAAAGTCTAGTACATAAAAGCCCATAAACTGATTTTTTGCTTCCTTTTCTCTCACGTCCGATTCTCATCAGATTTTTAGTCAGATTCTCATCGCGAGCCGTCGCGAACTCGAATCTGTAAAAATCTTCTTCGAATCGGGTTCGTTCAGACTCAGCAAAAAACAGTTTATGAGCTTTTTGCTTAACGCATTGTCTAGAGAGCATAGCCCAGACTTGCTCCATTGCTATAACTGCCACCTCAGACTTCGGCAAAATAACGGTTTGTTAGTTTTTACTTATGCTATAATAATATTATGGATGAATCGCAAATACAGCAAAATCGCAGGAATAATGAGGAGGAGGCGACGAGGACGCGGGCGAGGGTGCTCGGGTTTCCGTACCTAGATACGCGGAGCTTTGAAAATAACATTCCGCTAGTAGAGGAAATGCTCGACAAGGAGCAGATGCATAAAGATTTTATCTTGCCACTTCAGAAGGGCGGAGGTGCAGAGCATTATCAATTTATGATTACCGCTCAGACGCCGCGCTCGGTTATCCAAGAGATTCGGAATAGTTATGAAGAACAGGGGGAGCGGGCAGATTTCTTCTTGATTTCAAACTCGGCCTATAAGACTTTTATGCTACGCTATGACCCGCCGGTAGAAATCGTCTATGACGACATCGAGATTGCAAAAGAAGGTGATTCGGAAACCCTAGAATCCGTCTCTAAAACCCTAAACGAAGTCGGGACGGACAAGGTATTTGACTTTTTAATCGACCAAGCGGACAAGCTGGGGGCGTCCGACATCCACATTGAAAATATGCGCGATAAAATTCGGATTCGGATGCGCGTGGACGGGATTTTACACCCGGTGGCCGATATCAATAAAGACCGCTACCGGATTTTTATGGGCGAGCTTTCCTCGCGTGCCGGGATTTCGACGGCGGCAAAGACTGCGCAATCTGGGCATATGCAAAAGGATGTAGAGCGAGACGGAAAGACGCATCTTTTAAACATCCGCGTAGAGACCGTCCCGACGATGTATGGACAGGATGCGGTCTTGCGTCTGTTTAATTTTGATGAGACCCTACTAAACCTAGATTTGCTCGGCCTGTCTAAGGAGGAGCGGGCGGAGATAGACGAGGTGATTTCCCATCCGAGAGGTCTAGTCCTGATGGTCGGGCCGACGGGCTCCGGAAAATCGACCACGCTCTATTCGATTTTAAACGCTCTAAACTCGACCGATAGAAAGATTATTACCCTAGAGGACCCGATAGAATATGGCATCACTGGGATTACCCAAATTCCGATTGATACGACGGGAGGACAATCTTTTGCCGAGGGGCTACGGAGCGTCTTGCGTCTCGATCCGGATGTGGTGATGGTGGGTGAGATTCGCGATACCGATACGGCAAGGACGGCGATACAGGCCTCTATCACAGGGCATCTCGTTCTATCTTCTTTCCATGCGAATTCAACAGCGGCGGCCTTCTCGAGAATGATTGATATGATTGGCCAGAACCCGATTTTCTCGAGTTCGATTCGGTTGGTGATGGCACAGAGATTAGTCCGGAAATTAGCAGAAAATAAAGAGATTTATCGGCCGGATGAAGCGGTAAGAAGGTATATCGAAAAAGTGTTTGAGGATGTACCGGAGAAGGTGATGCGCGACCATGGAATTGATTTATCTGATATTACTCTGGCGCGGCCGGTGATTTCGGAGGAATATCCCTTTGGTTATAAGGGGCGGACGGTGATTATGGAGCAATTGATTGTTACGGATGAGATTGCCTCGTTTATTCGCGGGGATATTACCGATATAAATACCAAGACGATTGAAGATACGGCAAAGGCGAATGGGCTTTTGACCCTCGAGCAGAAAGGAGTGCTCGCAGCGCTCCGGGGTGAGACTACACTAGACGAAGTGGCTAGGGTGATTTAGAACCTAGGGCTCGCTATGCATGTCAGGGATTTGCGTTTAGTTATATTTGGCTCGACCATAAAAAATACTCCCTATATTCGCTACTGGGAGTATTTTATCTATGATTAGTTGCCGGCGACGGCGTTTGGAATGGCCACGACAGAGAAGACAACATCATTAGTATAGCGGCCGGAGGGGAGAGCGTCGGTTAGGTTTGCGCCAAAGGTGACGGTGTTTTTCTCGGCGGCGCCGGAGCTATAGCAAGATTCATAATTGGTTGCAATATCGGTACAGATGCTGGAGGTGGCGGAGCCCATAGTATTGACAGGAGCGGCATTACCCTCGTTTGCGCCAACGGCGACCCAGCTCCCCGGGAGGTTATTGGACTGGAAACCCCAAGTGTCGGTAGCTAGAGTCGAGCCACCGGAAGTGGGGCTGATGCTAGCGGAGACATTGGAATTGATGTGTTTCATGTCCTGAGTGGGATCTTGAGTGTAGACGGAGAGTCTATAGCCACTAGTGTTATTAGTGGTGACATAGACATTGACATCGCCCGTCACTTGTACGCCTTCGCTAGTGGGGAGGATGTCGGTCTCGCCGTTGTTTGCGAGAGTGAGATTGGTTTTGTCTAGCGCCATCTCGAGAGTCGGTGCGACCTCGAGCTCTAGCTCTACATCGGTAGTAGCAGCATTGCTAGGTACGGATGGGAACAGCGCCTGATATGACAAAAATGCTAGAAATGCCAAAGACATGTCAAGCGGCAGTTTCTTGAGCACCCTGATTTTTTGCGTGATATTATTTAATTTCATTTTAAATGACCTTTTTGTTTTTAATATGACCTTCGAATACTTACATTATAAAGCACATGCTAAAAAAATGCAAGACTTATGTTCGTACTCACTACATCATGTACACTTCGCGTCGAAAAATAGTTATACCCATTGTAGCACAAAATGCAGCAGGCGTTTGGTAATTTAAACTTTGATGTGGCCTTAAGAAGTGGTAATTATTAAGCCACCTATTTAT
>JAFWOH010000016.1 GCA_017509895.1 Candidatus Saccharimonadota bacterium | reverse complement strand
ATAGGCGAGGACAGGGTCATTCATCTCTGGCTCAGAATTATCATCCGCAGAGCGAAAGACACCGAGCTGGCCGAGGATACGATTATCCTCAATATAGCGTTGATAATATTTCATCTCCGTTTCCCAATAAGGATTTTTAGGGCTATCATTACAGATTATGCCTTTAGCCCAAAGCTCTATCTCCGGGTCAAGATTTTCGACAGCATTGACAATAGCAACACCATCACCAATATAAGGAACGCCGTCCAGCGGGCCAAGGCTAGTTTCAAAACTCGCCGCGATAGAGGCATCATAGACTCCCCATGGAGACTCACGCTCAGAACAGAAATTAATATATTTCGCGAGGCGCGAGCCGTCTTTGATTTTTTCATTGCCATTTTCATCGATTTCAAGATTCGGCAAAAGGACAGCTTGATAAGCCTCATCGTCCGGAGAAAGGTTTAAAGTGGATGGGTCGGTCATAGTAATACGATTGCAATAAATATCGCCCTTAATGCCAAGTTCCTCCTCCAAATCTGGGCATTCTCCATAAGAATCAAAATACCTCAGCCCAGAATCGGCATAAGTATTCCCAGATAAGCTAGCGAGGCTCTTTGAGGCAAGATTAGAAAGCGTATTAAGTGGACCAAAGAGACTGCTCGTGGTGGCAAAGCTAAGCGCAGAGCGGACGATACTACCGAGAAAAGTATTTTGATTACTAGCGTCAAAAGGTGAATGTGTAGCCCGGTCTAACTCGGCATCGAGGGCGAGGACTTCCTTTGTCTCGCGTCCATATTGAGCCAATTTTTCCTCAGAGGCACCAGCCTGTCCAGAGGCGCGGGCCGCAAGCCCCGTATTAGCAGCGGCCGCCCCCTTACCAAAGGCCTCACCAGCGGGGATACCCTTTAGACTCTCAAAATGATTTTCAAAGAGTGTGCGAGCGATAGTCGGAACGAGAAAACTGAGCGCCGCCGTAACGGCAACCTGAGCGCCAATTTTAATCGCAGCATCAAGGAGTAGGGAAGTAGTCAATTTAATAAAACCAGCGCCGGGGATAGCAAGAGTCGCTAGAGAGAGCGCAGCATTAGCGCCATTTGCAAGTGAGCAAGTGACCATAGTGGCGCCATATGCGCCCATAGTAGTTTTTAAGAATTTCGACAGACGGCTCAGCGAATAATTATTAGCATTTTTTAAATTTGGCTGGACACCACCAAGGATAACGCGGGCATTCTCAGCCTCTAGTGGCGCGCCGGTGATTTTAGTCATTTCTCCAGTCTCTGGATCAGGATATTCAGTAGTGACGGATTTAGTAAAGAAATTATTAACCTGATTTGCGGCAGCCTCAGAGCCAGCACCATATTTAGTCTTACTCGGTGTCTCCATAATATTAAGATAATAATGGATAGTGCTATAAGTCTCGGCAGCGGTAATAGTAGTGGCGAGAAGAGAACCGATTTTCAGCGCACCACAAGCAGTAGAAACCGCAGCAGTAGCTTTTGTAAGATAAGCATTAGCCTTTGCGGTGCTTTCCTCGCCGACAGTAGCTTTCGAGCTTTCAGAATCGGCCACTTTAGATTTTCTAGAACTAGTCTGGCCATTTTCATCCGTCACCGTCTCTTCATCAACGGTTTTAACCGAGGTATCAAGACCATCCATCTCAAATTCTTTAGACATAGTCTCATTCCATTTAGCCTCGTCCGTATCGGCATCGCCCGACTGTTTAAAATTTTCAAAAATGTTTCTTGATAGTCCTAATTTTTGATAAACCCTCTCGGCGGCATCATCAAAAAAGCCAGCCACCCGCCCTCTCTTAGAGTCTGTATAGGCCTTGCGAAACTCGACATTATCGCGATAGGTCGTCGCAAAATTATCGGCAGAAATAGTCTCACCCTTAAATTCGAGAGCATCATTTACGACTTTAATCCCGTTTTTCTCGAGGCGAGATTTTAGCCAAGGCGAAAAGGTCTTATATTTTCTAGTACCAGACCAAGAAGTCGAGACTTGATTACCGCCGGTAAGCATATAAGAAAAGAGGCGCGTGCTTCTCATGGTATTGCTAGTATATTGAGTATCGGTAGCCTCGGTATAAAGAGCTTCAAGATGCGCGCCAAGTAGAGAGGTGCTACCAAAAAGCACAAAAAGACAGGCGGCAAGGCCACCGACAATAGCGACCAGCGGCGAAGCTTTTTTAAAACTCCATTTATTCTTTGATCTCAGAGAGTCTTTAATCTCACTACTAGCTTTATTCCGAGTCCCGGTATAAAAAGATTTTTGCTCTTTTTCATTCTGAAGATTAGCGGTAGACTTCGCCTTTTCGGCTTGATATTTTTGTTCTTCAGTATTCGGAGAAATCCCAGCGGAAATTTCAAGGTCGCGAAAAAAATCCCGGCTGGTTTTGGGATATTTATTCTGACCTTCCCGATTATCCATATATGGTAATTATAACATTTTTAAGCTCTAGAGTCTAGACGAAATCGAGATTTTATGGTAAAATAAACAAAGTTCTTTAAAACGCTTTTCAAGAGAGGAGGGGTTTAAATGAAAGCAATAATCGAAAGCTATGTGTATGAAAGGGGGATTCCTCGGGACATGAATTCAATACGAAAGCCAAGAGGACTTTCAATGGATCATCTGCCGAAGGTTTGGCTCACACTAAAGGTAGACAACATAATAACATTCCGTCACAATCTTTGTTATTTGCTCTCGCAAAAATCAAAAGGCCATACAGTAGACGAGAAGTTCGCCAAAGAAATTTGCGACCAATTAATAGGCGAGCAAGTCGAAGTAAGGCGTGATGGCACCGGGCAATATTATGTTTCACCAGACAGCATAGAGGAATTAGTAACATCAAAGCTTTAGCACCTTACATCCCCCGAAGTTTCGGGGGATTTTTAATCATCCGAGACTCTCACCGAGCCATATTGTCCACTTAAATCTTTATATTCTATCTTATAATTGGCTAAATCTATCCCCCAATTCTTCATTACATCTTTTGCTACTTGTTCATTTCCACCTGTATAATCTCGAATTATTATCTTAAAATCTGAATCTGTATCTTCTGGCCAAATTTCATAATGAGTATAAACTGAAAAATCTTCAGAATATCCATCAACCGTATATGGTATATACTTTAAAATTGGGAAATCCTTTAATTCCTCCGTTGCAATCTTATCTGCCTCCTCACCACCTATCTTCATTGACTCTTTTTGTTCGTTAGTTAAATCTACCTTCTGATTAAAAGGCTGAAAAATCACCGTTAATAAAACTATCACCCCCAATATTATAATTGCGCTTACACTAATGATTATACCTGTTTTCTTATTCATTATATCCTCCTAAACACTCTAATATTCACTCCTGACTTTCCAGAATAATAATTACCGAGTCCTGCCGTCCTATCACCATAAGACGCCGATGCCACTTTCATTGTACCATTTTGCATTACAACCACTTCTATGTGATTTCCATGCTCTTCCTTACCTATATATTGAATTGTCCGAATATCACCCGGAGCCGCCTCGCTAAGTGGCACTTCTTTCCACTTGCTAGAGCTAGACAAATAATTTCTCTGATTTGCTGCGCCCAATCCTTTTCCAACAATCTCTGGGTCCGCCCCAGACTCACTTAATACTGCCGCTACAAATACATCACAACTCGAACCCCGCTGTACATTTACATCTTTGCTTGTCGTATACCCAAGTTTTTGTATCACAGATAAATATTCTGGTTTTGGATCACTAATATCATGACTCCTATCTGGCCAAGCTAGTTTTAACGCCATCTGATTTATTGCCTCACTATAAGACCCCGGTTCTGGCGCCTCGCCATCACCTCCTCCGCTCACTATTTCACAATTCATTAATGCCTTATAGACCACAAACGCCCCAAAATCCTGATTCGCCGGATAAACAATCCCTCCACCATCACTTTTTATCTGTCCCCAACTACTACCATTTTTATTTGGATCTCTCTTTTCATCATACTTATTCATTACATATGGCGAGCCCTCACCATTATTTGCCGCTGCTTCCGAAAATCCTAAATTTATTGCCTGTTGTTTATAGGCAGAGCTCATCCCATTATATCCAAAAAACGCTCTCTTCGCCGCATCATCACTTTCAAAAGAACCTTTACCCTTTAAAAATGCTGCCGCCGCATCCGTCTGCGCTGCAAAATCTCCACCGCCACCTCCAGTAATCTGATAAGCATTGCTCGTTCGTGCAAATCTTGTTTCTCGATAATGAATCGCCGCCAATGCTTGCCATGGAATCCCTACCTTATCTGCCGCCGCTTTATAATATGGATAATTTTCTTTTATTGCATCTATAAAAGCCCCAGACAAAATCTGTTCTCCAGCGTAATTCGTCATACCATCCGCCGAACATTCTATCACATCTCCTCCACCTTCTTCACTATCAGGCTCCGGCGATGGACCATTCTCCGCACACCCATTCCCATTATCATATTCACTATAATATAAAATATTATCTTCTGCATATCTTCTCATCCTGCCTTCATCTTCTTCTAATCTGTCATAATCGCTCTCTACGCAACCATTATCACTTTCCGCTGTTGCACTTAAAGGAAAAACTACCCCTACCAATAATATCACTAAGCATACAACCTTTTTCATTACTATAATTATACCACTTATTCTTATTTAACGCTCGTCAGCACCACCTGATTTTCCTGAAAATTCTTTACTAGGGCCTTTTGCCGCGTTTCATCAAGCTCCGAAAACACATCGTCAAGTAAGACTAATGGCTTTTTTGAAAGCTCGTTAAACAGCATCTCCGCCTCGATAAATTTTAAAGCTAACACAATCGACCTCGTCTCTCCCCTAGAAGCCGTCCCGTCCGCATTGGCTGAGTTAAAAAGAAAAATAAAATCATCTTTATGCACCCCAAAATTCGTATGCCCGGTCAACCGGTCACGGGAAAAATCAAGTGTTAAAAGCCGGAGATACTCACTCTCCTCCGCCTCCCCAGTATAAGAATCATAAGAGAGTAAAATCTCATCTCTATTTTCCGCTATTCCTCGATACACCCCAGTCAGCCGGTCGTTTAAAGCCGCGACTAAATCTGCTCTAGCCTTCCGAATTAAAACCCCGTATTGTGCAAGCAGGACATCCCAAGAAAACAAGCTCTCTGGCGTGACAAACTCTTGTTTTAAAAGCTCGTTTCTTTGCCTGAGCGCCTTTTCATATCGCGAGAGGGAATTACCATATCCATCCGAGAGCTGCGTTAAAAATCTATCAAAATACGAGCGGCGCTTCGTCGGGCTAGAAGTGATTAATGATAGATCTGAAGGTTCAAATAATACTACCGGATAACGATTTTTCTTTGGTAATCTCGCCCATTTTTTATCGCCAGCCAGAAATGCCTTGCGCGAAGCAGCAGCATCATATGTCACCACCGTCCTCTCTCCATCTAAAAATGACAAGTCTATTCTATAAAAATCCGCACCCCGCCGGAGAATCTCCTTATCCACCGCCTTAAAACTTTTTCCCCGCACCGCGAGATATATTGCCTCGAGCACCGATGTTTTTCCAGAGCCATTCTCGCCGAGTATCTGTGTCGTCTGCTCCTTAAAATCTAGTAGATATTGTGTATGGCACCGAAAATTATTTAATTTTATCTCTTTTATTATCATATATTTAGCTGTGTCACAAAGTGACGATAATCATCATTTTTCTCATTCATAATTAATATCGGCGGTATCGGCCCCCTCCCCGTATCTTTCTTCGACATAATAAATCTTATCTTCGGCTCCTCTATCGCATTAAGCGCTGTAATTAACTGTCTCGAATCAACCTTCACTTTTTCACTATCGGGTATTTCCACCGGTATCTCGGAACGGTTTTCACCTACTTCGTTTAAAATCGAAGACACCGCAAACACCTGTTTTTCCGCATCCGCCTCACAGACGATAGACTGATTCACTTCTCTTGAAAATATCGCCGCTATCTTTGCCACCCGGAGTAATTCCGCCCTGTCTAAAATCACTTTTACATCCTCACTTAAATTAAAGACCGCCCGATAATCCGGGAATGTCCCGTCAATCAGCTTTGAAGTTATCTCCATCTCACCCATCCGGAATCGTGCCTGTAATTCATCAAACACTATCTCCACCTCCTCCATGTCATCCACTATTGAACGCAAAACTTCCTGCAGGGCCGAGGCCGGCACCACCGCCCGCACATCCGAGGACACCCCCTTGATAAACCTCTTTTCCGCCAGCCTATATCCATCTGTCGCCGCGATATATAAATCATTATCTAGAGTGTTAAAACATACCCCTGTGAACGCCGGTCTTGTCGTGTCATTGCTCGCCGCCACTATCACCTCGGAAATACCAATCTTAAATTCATCCGTCCCCAATTTATATTTTACTGCCGCTTTTTCATCAATCTCTGGTAGCTCCGGATAATCATCTGCCGCCATCCCATTAATGGTCGAGGTATATTTTCCAGCTGAAATCTTCACTTTTACCCCCTCCGTCTTTATCGTAATCTTTTCTCCCCTTGGCAAATTACTAACAAATTCCGCTAAAAGCCTTGCTGGCACCGTCATCGCACCATTTTTTGCCGATATTACCGGCACATATTCTACTACTGCCATCTCTAGGTTTGTTGCGGTTAAACTAACTTTATTATTATCCGCTCTAATTAAAACATTTGATAAAATCGGTAAAGTCGCCCTCGCCCCAGCCGCTACGCGGCTGACGCTAGAAAGCGCTTTTGCTAGTTTTTCTTGTGTAACCTCAATCTCCATTTTATTCTCCTTTTATTAATTTATTATTAGTAGTAATAGTAATAGACTATGTGTAAATGTGTAAATCTACCCCCTCTACCCCCATAAAACCGAACAAAGATTCGGTGGAAATGTTCGTGTAAATCCACCCAAAACTCTGTGTAAAACCGAACATTCTCCACAACATTTCACAATGATTAATTAAAAATGTCAAAAAAGTGCAAAACTTTCCACTATTTTTCCGCATAGCCATCCACAGCCTTCTCCACATCTTATCCACATTTTTAAGCATAAAGACGCTCCCGTATTTCCGAAATCCGCTCCCGAAGGCCAAAATCCATCCTCATATCATTTTTAACCTTATCTCTTCCGTGCATCACCGTCGTATGGTCTTTCACTCCCACCTCCTGTGCTACTTTATTAAGAGATAATCCGAGTTCCTCAGTCATAAAATACATCGCCACCTGTCGCGCTGTTTTAATCTGCGCTACCCGGCTCTTGCTAGTTAATTCATCGGCTGAGATATTATAGGCCTTTGCTACCTCATTAATCACCTTACTTGGCGGGACTACTCCGCCAGCCTTTTGGCCCACCACCACTCCACCGTCCGAGCTGTCATTAATAATCTCTAGCGGTGTCCTCCCGCGAAGTTCAGCAATCGCCATCAGTCGCGCTAGTTGCCCTTCTAGGTCACGAATATTTGTTTTTACGTTTTCCGCGATATAAGCAATTGCCTCATCTTCAATCTCAAAGCCTTTATAATCTGCCATCGAGCGTAGAATCGCGCATCTATCCTCGAATGTCGGCATCTGAAGATCTATTGCTCCGCCCCATGTTAGTCGAGAGGCTAATCGCTCATCTAGCGTTGCTATCTGGTCTGGCAATCTATCGGAGGTCACGATAATCTGTTTATTTTCCTGATAAAGGTCATTAAAAATATTAAAGAATTCCTCCTGGCTCCGGTCCTTTTTAATCATCTGTTGAAAATCATCGATAATCAGGACATCCAACTTCCGGTATTTTTGTGAAAAGGCATCACCTTTATTTTTCTTAATCATCTCGATAAACTCGGAAAAGAAGTGATTCGTCGGGGTATATAGGACTTTCATATCCGGATATCGTTTTACAATCTCATTTCCAATCGCCTGCACGAGATGTGTCTTGCCGAGTCCCGGCCCACCATAGAGGAAATATGGATTACATTTCTCGCCCGGATGCTCCACCACATTTCGCGCGATTGAAACCGCCAGCTCATTATTAGAACCCACCACAAACGAATCTAGGGTGTAAGATGGGTTTAATCCAGTCCCAAAAGCCTTTACCGCCGTCCTTTCCGGCTGGCTCAATTTTTTCGTCACGACACTAGCGGTCTTTACCTCGCCGTCAGTCACCTCCCGCCCGCCTTTTCTCTTCACTTTATTGGACGACACTACTACATATTCTATTTCATTAAAAGCTACGCCATTTTTCTTTAGAGCCCCAGAGACTTCTTTATTATATTTTTGTTGGAGCTGTCTCATAATAAAGACATTTGGCACCCCTATCTGGACAATCCCTCCGCTCGCCGAGATTAATTTGGTCTTAGTAAAGAAGGTAACATAGGCTGTGTGTGGTACCACTTGTTCCAACTCAGCCAACACATTTTTCCATACATCAAACATTTAAAACCTCCTTCTCAGAAAACATCTGCAGCCTCCTTAAAACCTTCTTTAAAAAATCTACTACATCTATTATAACAAATCCCCCTTCACTTTTCCACACCCCTCCCCCACATTTTTTCATTTTATAATAATAGTTTTTCTAGTAGGGGGCAACTTTTCCACATAACTACCGCCATATCTGATATTCATGTGGAAAACCTCTTGGTTTTCGTGGAAAACTATGCTATAATATATCAGATTTATCAATTAATAGAATACTTAAACAGGAAATTACACTATGCCAAAACGCACTTATCAGCCTCACAAGCGCCAACGCAAAGTTGAGCATGGCTTCATGAAGCGAAACTCCACTAAGAACGGCCGTAAAGTCCTCGCCCGCCGCCGCATCAAGGGCCGCGCTAGATTAACCGCTTAAGATAAGTAACATGAATAATTAAGCATAGCTCCACTGTTGAAGTCTGAGCGAGCCCGATTCGATGAGGTTTTTCACGGGCCGGGGTCCTGTAACCGTGTGTTATGGGGTGGCCCGACTGAAAAGCCGAAGAGAATCGGACGCGAGTGAAAAGTGAAACAGGGAGCTATGCTTAATTATTTTTATAACAAACGGCGAGTAGCGTCTGAGATATATGCTTCTATTTCTAGACAAAAAGTCCTTAAAAGTCCTTGTTTGCCCCGTGGGACGCTACGACCACTTTTTAGAAAAAAGTGGTTGACATGATTGTTATTCTTATGTTAAAATAAGGCAAAATAAGGTCATATTAATAAAAATAAAAGGAAAATATTGCAATGGATGCAACTACAAATCTAAAATTTGAGCTCTCAAGTACTCCAAATCCGGATCCGGATCCAGTCGTCCCGGTCACTCCCGAAACTCCCACTAACACCACTACCCCGACTTCTCCAAACACCGGTAATAACACCGCCGAGGGAAATGTTGGCGGCACCATTTTTGGCGCACTTTTCCTTGTGATTGGTATTGCATCCTTGGCGGTCTTCTTAGTAAAGTATCTCAAGAAAAATCGCCGCATCTCCTTTGCAGAGCGAGGCTCCTTCCATCTTTCCATGCGCCCTCGCATCTTTGCGACGGTGAGCTTGTCTCTCGCTCTCGCCTTCCTTGGTGGCCTTATGATTACGAAGTTCACTAATGTCAATCCTACTAATGCTGCTACTAAAGAAAAAATCGTACAAGTTACTGCTAAGCCTGAAATTATTTTCAGCAACGCTAATCGCGGTGATTTTAGTAGGGAGTCTGACACAATCACAGTCGATAATGAGGGTTATCCTTATGACTTATATATGTATACCAATGGTAATAATAGATTCTGCCTTGATGGCGATATATCTTCTAAATGCTTGACTGCGATTGACGGTAATATTCTTGGTATTATAAATAATAGTGGTGACTTATCCGCATTGAATGAAACTAACAAATGGGGTATTAGTTTTAGAGGCTATAATGCCGAGGATAAAATCTGGGCTGGTGCCACAGATAAAACTAGTACCGCTCCTGTAAAGCTTAATAGCGAAAAACTTACAGATTCCACTGTCAATGTCTATTATGGCATTCTTCTCGGCTCCGACCTTCCAGATGGCACTTATACCGCTCAAGTTTCCTATCACGCCGTCGCCGAGATTCCCGATCCAGACCCAGGAAGAGATCCATATAATGTTAAAACTATCACCGGCTATATTGGTGAGACCGGCACTGACGACGATGAGGATTTCTACGAGGGAGACGAAGTCATCATCCGCCCGAATTGTCCCGCCAACACCACCTTCACCGGCTGGAAGATTAATAAAGGCGACATCTTAAAAGTCAGCGACATTACGCTCGCTGAAGGTTCAGAAAATCTTTATGAATTTATTATGCCCGCCGAAGACCTCATTATCGAGGCTAACTGTACTTCCGATACTCCAACCGCTAAGTGGATTATCAAGTATAACAAAAACATCAGTACTGCAAAAGGTACTGACATGGCTAATACCGAATCCACTACTACTACCGCTACTCTCAGCGAAAACACCTTCGTCCTTGATAATTCCACTTTCCAAGGCTGGAGCTGTACCGCCGGTCAGCCATGGAAGACTTCCCTTAAGAAATTTGACGACAAGGCCAGCGTGACTGAAGCCTCGCTTACTGCTGCCGGCTGTAACCCAGATACTTCCAGCGGCTCCAATACCTACACTATTTATGCACTCTGGAAAGCCAAGGACCCAGAGTGGATTCAGGACGTCACCGCCGAGTATTGCGACAGCTTAGACTTCTTTGAAGTAAAAACGCTTAAAGACAAACGCGACAAGAAGGATTATGACTTTGCTAAATATGCTGATGGTCGCTGCTGGATGCTCCAAGACCTCGCCTATGAACCGGGTACCGGCAGTAAATCTCTTGAGAGCGCAACTACCGATGTTGGCTCTGATAAAACGGTCACTTTCTCTACTAGCGACGCTAGCGGTGCATCTTATCACACCCAGAGCAGTTATAGTACCCTCTATAATTTCAAGGCTGCTACAGCCGGCTCCTATGGTTCTCAAAGTGCTAATACCACCATTGGCAACTCTCTCTGCCCGACCTCTTGGAAGATACCGGATGCTCAAAATCAGGAAGGAGTATACTCCAATGGTCAAGGCGAACTCTATGGGCTACATCATTACAATATAGGTAAAGCCTATGGAGGTGGTAGTAGCAAGTCTACCGCTTGGAATAAAGACACCTTCCTCTTCTCGACTGGCAACATTTCGCTATCGACCAGCGGGACCGCTAAGGCTCTTGGCTTCAAATATAGCGGTGCTTGGAGCTTTACTGATAATGATTATGCTACCCTATCTGGTGGAAGTAAAGGTACTGCCGGCACCTATGCCTCCTACTTCATGAGTACGGTTAGAGAAGAAGGTAAAGTTGCTGCTATGAACCCACACAAGACTGGCGAAGATGTTGACTTGCAAAACGGCGAGACCGACCCAGCCGAAGGTAGCTCCGTCCGCTGCGTCCTTCGTACACATAATCAACGCAGCAATCGTAACGCTCCAGTTAAAGAGGCCGATATTACTCAGGACACCAAAGAAACCGACGAAAACTACATTCCGATTTACAACCAAACCCACTAATAATAAACCAAAATGAAATCAGGCCAGAGGCCTGATTTCATTTTAGAGCTAGCCAAGGCCTTCTTTAAAAGAGGACCTTACTATGCTATAATAATACTAATGGTAAAAGAATACTGGAGGTTCATTAGAGAGTATTGGACCATTGCAAAATTATCCCCATTTCTTTTTGCTATCAATATCTTTACCGCTCTAACTTATAAAATCCTCGCCATCGCCCTGCCTTTCATCGGCGCGATGATTATCAAATCTCTGACCGAGCAAAACGCCACCGAGACTTATTATAACATCCTGCTCTTTACCGCCGCCTATATCGGCTATCAGCTCTTCTTCTATCTAAATTGGCGCGCTTATTCCTATAATGTTAATTATAGCTACCGTCATCTCCACGACCTCATCTTTAACAAGCTCATCACCGTCGATCAGGATTTCCCCCAGAAAATCAGCAAGGGCTTTTTCATGAATACCATTAATGCTGATCTCCTCGCTGTCAGCGAAATGGCCGATGAGCTCGCCGAATTTTTCACCACTCCCGTCCAGATTATCATCATCGTAGTTATCGTCTCGGAATACGGGCTTATCTATCCTTTACTTTTCTTTATCTCTCGTGTCATCTATTATTATCTCAGAAATCAGTCGGATCGTATTTACAATCATTATTGGCTCAAGACTCGTCACGAGGATGATCGCTTTTCTAATTTCCTTGGTCAGGTGGCCACCGGTCTTCAGGAAGTTAAAACCTTTAATATGTCTCCAAAGCTAAATAAAAAGCTCGGCAAGATTCAGGCTCGTTATGATAAATATTATAAACTCCAGCGCGAGGCTAATAACTTAAGAGATAGTGATTCAAAAATCATCTACTATATTTTCCAGACCGCCATTTATGCCATCCTTATCATCAGTTTAATAAACGGCCAGATTACGATTGACATCCTCGTCCTTATCGCCGCTTATCACGAGTCCATTATCAATTATCTCGACGATTTTCTGGATGCCTGTATCGACATCCGTCTTATCAATGCTTCAGTTCATCATATCAGCGCCGTTCTCGCCTATCACCCCGAAAAGGAGTTTGAGTTTGGCAATACTTCGCTCGAAAATCTCGATGGGCGCATCCGCTTTGAAAATGTTTCTCTAGAGATTAATCACAAACCCATTCTAAAAAACATCAATCTAGAAATAAAGCCCCATGAGACCGTCGCTATCGTCGGCCTCCCGGGAGCGGGAAAGACCATGCTTTTTAACCTCCTCCTCCGTCTAAAGCGCCCGACGAAGGGAAAAATCTATCTCGATGATATTAATATTGAAGATTTTAGCAAGGAAATTTACACTTCTTCTGTCGCCGTCGCTAATCAGGCTCCCTTTATCTTTAATACGAGCATCAGAAATAATCTCGACTTCGTAAACCCTGATATTAAAAAACAGATTGAGGCCTGTAAAATCGCCGGCATCCATCAGTTTATCGAGACGCTCCCGATGGGTTATAATACCGTCCTGCGTGAAAATGCCTCCAATGTCTCTGGTGGCCAAAAGCAGATGATTTCCATTGCCCGCACTATCTTGACTGATGCCGAGATTATTCTCCTTGATGACATCACGACTTCTCTTGATCCAGACACCGCAAAGCTCGTGCCAAATCTCTTAAAGCGCCTCGAAAAAGACCGCACCGTCCTGATGATTACTAAAAAGCCAGAGCTGATGCAGGCCGCAGATCGTATCGTCGTTTTAAATCATGGCAAGGTCGAGGCCATCGGGTCACACAGCAAACTAATGAAAGAGAGCAAAACTTATCGCGCTCTTCAGCTTAGCTCGTCAAAGGGGTATAAAAATGTTTAGCTATTATTATCGGATTCTAAAACACTTCTTTAATCTAAAGGCCACTAGCAAAAAATACCTTAGTCACTTGATTTTCTCCGCTCTCCTCCGAACTCTCTCCTTCCTGCTTATTCCTTTTGCCGTCTCGGAAATTATCAATCAGCTTTCTCTCGAAAATTACTCGGGCGCCTTTGTGGCCCTCGCCTTCTTCTTTGGCGCAAGTGTCTTCTATCTCCTCTGTCGCCATTATAATTATTGGGCCTATTATAAAAATTCTAATGACATCCATAATCGCCTCCAGCGCCGCGTCCTAAAAAAAGTCATTGAGTTTGACCCTGGCTTTGCCGCCGATATTTCAAAGTCTGAGATTCTCGCCACCGCCTTCCGCGACATCGATGAAACTCGTCAGGTCCCAGATTTCTTCTTTGATACAGTCACTCATCTCATCGGCATTATTACTATTGTTATCGTCCTCATGTTTGTCGATTGGCGCATCGGCCTCGTTTCTGCCGCCCTCGTCATTATCACCATGACGCTTTTCATTTTCCATATCAAAAAACGCGATTATTATATGTCTATCCAGCATCAGCATGTCGATGAAATTACCGGTCTCTATTCCCAGATTATTGATGGTTATAAAGAGGTCCAGACTTTAAATCTTAAGGAAAAACTAAGAGATAATCTCGAAAAGGAAAAGGACCTCTGGGAAAAATATCATCTAAAGCAGCGTCGTCATCGCGATATCGCCGCCGGCCTCACCCCCCTCATCCTCGGCCTCGGCCGTATCGCGCTCTATCTCTTTGCCGCCGGCCTCATTCTAAACGGGCAGTACAATGTTTCACTCCTTGTCCTCGTCCTTGGGTATTACGAAGATATCATCGAGCGCTTTGATCAGATTGCCGAGTGTATCGACGAGCTTTCGGAGAGTTCCGTCGGCATCGAACGCCTCCGCCGGTTGATGAATTATAAGACTCCTCATATGCTCGAATTTGGCAAAAATAAAACCGACGACATCAGCGGTCTCGTCGAGTTTTGCGATGTCTCCTTTAAGTATGAAGAGCCTCCCAAAAAGGCTCCAGATGGCTCTATCTTAAAAGTCCCGCTTAAAAAAGCGCCCAGTCTAAAGCACCTATCTTTCAAGGCAAAGCCCGGCGAGATTACTACTATCGTCGGCAAGTCCGGCTCTGGGAAGTCCACCATTTTCCGGCTCCTTCTCCGCCTTTATAAAGCAGACAAGGGAGAAATCCTCCTCGATGACACAGATATTTATGATTATACTAAAGAGGTCTATGCGACTAATGTTAGCATCGTCACCCAAAAGCCCTTTGTCTTTGATATGACTATCCGCGAAAATCTAAACCTCGTCGACAACAATCGGGAGAATCAAATCAAGGCTTGTAAGCTCGTCGGGATTCACGAGGACATTATGAAGCTCGAAAAGGGCTATGATACAAAGCTAGTCTCGGACGGGGAAAATCTCTCCGCTGGCGAAAAACAGCTCCTCTCTCTCGCCCGCACTCTCCTCTCTCGCTCGGAGGTCTTGCTCTTTGACGAGGTCACCTCTAGTCTTGACCCGGCCAGCACCTCCCGCATCGTCGAGGTCCTAAAAAAGCTTAAAAAAGACCATACGCTCATCATGATTACCCATAAGCCAGAGTTAATGGCCTTCAGTGACCATCTCCTCCTTATCGATTCTGGCCGTCTCGCCGCCGAAGGGAAACACAGGGAATTATTAAAGACTAGCCCCCTCTATCGCTCCCTCCAGCAATAATCACATTTCGCCGCTTTGAAACTTCTTCAGCGCTTGCTCCTCTTTTTCGCTACCAGTCCAATTTACAATTCTAAGTCTATAGCTATTTGCCGGGCGGTCCTGAGTGCCGAGCGAGGCGAGTTTCTTCAAAGCAAATTCTAGATAAAATTCCGTCGTATCGATAACAATCGTCGGGGTGCCGTCCTCCTCAAATTGATAGCCAATATCATAGACGGCATTTTTAATTGGAAGATGCGCGAGGATAGGATATTCCTTTCGCTCCTTCTCGCCTTCTAAGATAGAGGAATTACTTGCCTCGCCCTCGGCGGCCTTGTTATCGTCTAGTGGCTTAGGCTGAAGAAAGTTTAGTATCAGAAAAACCGCCAAAGAGCCAAGCAAAATCACAGAGACTATGACAATAATAGGCGTGATACTAGAGTTTTTCTTCACAGCTATTTTTTCTCAATAATGAGATGACGCTCACGACCCTGACCTTCAGAATGAGTGGTAATATCAGAATAATCCTCGGCGAGCTTATGCACGACGCGACGGTCGGCCGGACTCAAGTTTATCGTCATCGGCTCTCCGGTCCGGCGGACTTTATCAATCCAACCTTCAGCCTTCCTCGCGATACGGTCCGCTCTAGCACGCTTATAATCGCCAATATCAATATTAACCCGGGTAATCTCGGCATCGCGCATCACGAGCGCCTGAGAGACAATGTGCTGGAGAGCGCGGATGTTCTCAGCCCCTCGGCCGATTAAAATCGAGTTTAGTGAAGTCGAGGGAACCTCGAGCTGGATAACCTCCTCGTCGCAGGTGCTATCGACCGCGACATTAATACCGTAAAAGCTCAGCAAATCCTCGAGGAATTTGGTGGCATAACGGATGGCTTCATCTTTATTCATAATTATCTCCTTTTCTTTTTACTATCCTTTGCGGAGATGCGAGTGATTTTTGTGCCGGTTTTTTTGTTTTCAATGACCTCGGCTTCTTTGATTTTATTAAGCTCTTTGATAACCGCTTTATCAGCGGAGATTTCCATTTCATCTTCAGATTTATTAAGCACGATCCTTTGCTGGACGACGGTAATAATATTAGTCAAAAGATAATAGAACGAGAGCGAGCCGGGGAGATTAAACATAATGAGGAACATCATCATCGGCATCATAAAGCCCATCTGGCGGGACATCATAGCGTTCATATCCGCTTGGTCAGGCTCCTTACCGTCTTTAGCCTCCTTCATAATCTGGCGGAAACTCTTCTTATCTTTCTTGTCATTGCCAGTCGGGAGCTGTTGGCGAGAGACCCAATATTGCATCACCGCCGCACCGATGGCAAAGAGCAGAATAACAATCTCGGAGATAGTCACACCACCATTAAACACCCCAGAGGCAGTAGCGTTCAAGTCTACTAACCCAAAGAGCTTCGGCGCAAAGTCATAGGTGGCATCATTATTACCATCAAGGCGAGCCTGAAGATAGGTATCCTGCTTTTCGGAGAGGTCCTTGATGCGGTCTAGATTCCGGACTGGCTCATAAGCACAGTGAGACATATTAGTATAGCCGCACATATCGCCACTCGCCGGCCGCGGGTTCGCCACAACCGAGATAGCGGTATAGAGAGCGATGAAAATCGGAAGCTGAATTAAGAGGGTGAGGACGGAACGAAACGGTTTAATATTGTTGCGCTTGTAGAGATCCATCATCTGCAATGATTCCATCTGGCGATTGCCCTTGCAGCGCTTTTTAATCTCCGCAAGCTCCGGCTGAATCTTCTTCATCAGCTTTGTCTGATGTAGCTGTTTCTTGACAAGCGGCCACATACAGAGTTTAACAATGACGGTAAAGATAATAATCGCAAGACCAAAATCCCCGACAAAGTTATAAATCACAAACAGGATGTTTACTAGTGGACGAACAATCAGAAAATCAATTAGCTCAAACATAGGTCAATTATAACATACTTTCTTTAAGAAGACTAGAAATAAGGGCTTTTAGATTCTTAAAAGGCATTTTTTCAATGTCCTTAGTATAAATCACAAAGATATTATCCTTCGCAGCGTTAAAGTTTTCTTCCAGCTTGACGAGGCGAATAGCTTCATAAACCCGGCGCCGGATACGATTCCTCTGGACGGCAGATTTAGCCACCTTCTTAGATACCACGACAGCATAGCGCTCCCTACCCCGAGAGTTCTTCGCGTGGACAAGCGTCATATTCGGCCTTCTCACATTTTTACCGTGCTGATAAGTATATCTCACCCCACCGCGAGAATGAAAACGGTATCTTTTGCTTAACATATTGTAAATTATAACACAAATTTTAGAGAAGTCTACTGTCCTTCTTGCTTTTCCACCCCGACAATCACCACGATATCATACCCTGTTGCATCAATCTCCGCTGGCACCGCAGAAGAGATGGAGACTCCATATTTATTAGCAATCTTCGCTAGGCTCCCCGGGGCTTTTGTGCTCACATCATAGACTTTCGTACCTTCCCAATATCCTTCCGGCGCATCCCCGACGGCGACATTATCAAATCCATCCGCCTCTAGCTTACTCTTCTCGGCCGAAGCCACTCCGCTCTCACCCGTCCCGTTCAAGATTAAGATAGCAGGATCTTCACGCGCAATCGGGTCGCTAGAGAATTGCTTCTTTGTATAAGCCTGAATATCACGATAATTATATCTCCCCGCCGCCGGCACCACGAAGGAAACATCATAGCCGAGCCCGCTCGGGTCAAAGGATGTCGTCGAAATTAAGCTTGTCCCATCACCTTGGTCTAGTAGGGAAAGAGACCGCATCGCCGAAAAGTCCATCGTCGTTGCCGTATGATAGGCGCTCTTTATCTCATCAGTCGTAAGGTCCATCCGGACATTGTCACCCAGCGTATTCATAATCCCGATAATGTCAGTGATACTAAGCCCCTTCTCTAGAATCCGCTCCTTAAGAGCGACAATAATCTTTTGCTGGCTCGCCGCCCGGGTAAAATCTCCGGATACCGTCCCATGTCTAGCCCGGGCAAGGCCAAGAGCCTCCTCGCCATTCAGCGTCTTTGGCACTCCCGCCTCCATCACAACATTCGTCCAGCCAGCATCATTAATATCTTCGTCCACCGTCACCGTGATTCCGCCGAGAATGTCAACAACCTGTACTAACGCCGCCCAGTTTAGATGGATATAATACTGAAAATCTACTCCCAGCACCTTTGAAACTTCTTCTTCCAGCGCCGCCGCTCCGCCTGCCTCATTATCGTCATTAATATTATTACACCAATAAACTTCATTAATCTTTCCAGTCGAAGTGCAAGTATTGCCGAGATAAAAATCCCTTGGCAAGTTTATCATCGCCAC
This sequence comes from Candidatus Saccharimonadota bacterium, assembly GCA_017509895.1. GTDB lineage: Bacteria > Patescibacteriota > Saccharimonadia > Saccharimonadales > Saccharimonadaceae > Nanosyncoccus. The sequence goes on along the minus strand of JAFWOH010000016.1, from coordinate 1,769 downwards.
ATCTCCGGCCTTCGGGTCTATCGACACTGCCATAATCGTATCGGTCAAGGCTGCCCCGTCATGGGTCTCGTCTTCCATGCTCCAGCCACTCGTCCCAAAGACGAGGATGTTCGTCCGCCCGTTCTTATCGGTCTTCAGGTCTACATAGGTATCGCTCACCACCGTCCCGATTAAATCTCCCAGCCCAGATTTCCCGCCCGTAATCTTCCGAATAATCTGGTCTCCCCAGAAAAACGCCACCACCCCGCCTATCACAGCGAGAATTAAAAGCCCAATCAAAATCTTGCGCAGAATATGTTTTTTCTTTGGCTTATCTTTAGAAATTTCATCTTCAGACAAATCCATATCAAATCCACTCACCGGCTTTAAGAAATCCGCCCGCGCCGCCTTTTTAGACTTCTTCTTTTTTGAAGTAGACTTTTCATCAAACGCCGCCGCGAGCAGGGCATCGTCTTCTTTCATCTCAATCTTCTTTGCACGGCTCGCCTTAGCTACCGGCGCCGAAACCGTCACCGCCCGCCTCGCCGAATGTGAAACCGCCGGGCGCGAAGCACCCGCCGCTCTTTGCCGCAAAACTTTCACCCCCTCTACTCCCACCGCCGTCGGTGAGGCAGGTTTCCTTCTCATTCCATCAATCGTTTTATTTGCCATAAAATTCCACTTATACTTAACCTATTATATCACAAATTTTCACATAAATTATAAAATCTCATCTCGCCGAGATAAAATTTGCTATAATATATATATGAGCGTGAAACTGACTAAAAAACAGACCGCGGTCTATAATTTCATCAAAGAGTTTATTGAGGAGAATAATTACTCCCCGTCTTATCGTGACATCATGACCGGCCTCGGCCTCTCCTCTGTTTCTGCTGTCGCGGAGCATGTCGATAATCTCGTCCGCCTCGGTGCATTGAAGAAGTCTCCCGGCGCCGCCCGCTCTCTCGAGGTCGTCGATACTTCCTATCCAGAGACCACAGCGCTCTTCAAATTTAGATTAGAAACCGCCTCGGATTCCGAAAAAGAGATTTTAACTAACGCCGCTTTTATCCTCGGCCTCGATTTAGAAGGAGCAGAAAATGACTAAAAAACTCATCAGCATCATCGTCCCGGCGCATAATGAGGTCGCCGGCCTCTCCAGCTTCCTCGAGGATCAGCTCCTCACCACTCTCGAAAAAATCGAGAATTATGATTTTGAAATCATCTTTGTCGACGATGGCTCGACAGACGGGACTCTCGATCTTCTCTATGAATACGCCTCCCGTTCTAAAAAGTTTCGGGTCATCTCTTTCTCGAGAAACTTTGGCAAGGAAATGGCGCTCTCCGCCGGGCTAAAATATGCGAAGGGCGATGCCGCCATTACCATTGATGCCGATGGCCAACAGCCCCCAAAATTAATCCCTAAGTTCATCAAGGAATGGGAAGATGGCGCAGATATCGTCACCGGCGTAAGAGATCATTATACCAAGCATGGCTTTATCGCGAGGACCGGCAGCCGCCTCTTTTATTGGCTCCTCCGCCGGATGGGGAATCATTACACCGTCGCCGGCAGTACAGATTTTCGCCTCCTCTCCCGCCCGGTGATTGATGAGTTTAATCGGCTCCCGGAGCACAATCGCATCACTCGTGGCCTCATCGATTGGCTCGGCTTTAATCAGAAATATGTTAAATATACCTATGGCGCCCGCCTCGCCGGCAAACCTTCCTATAATTTTAAAAAGCTCTTCCGCCTCGCGATTGATAGTTTCGTCTCTATGTCTACCACCCCT
>JAFWOH010000015.1 GCA_017509895.1 Candidatus Saccharimonadota bacterium | reverse complement strand
CTAGACAATGCGTTACTCGCCCCGCAAAAATGACAATAAATACCCATCCGAAGAGCTCCCCCTAGATTCCCGCATGAGAGCTCTGAGGATGGGCTATTTATTGTGATTTTTCGGCGGTAGCAGGCGGCGAGTAGCGTCTAGAAAATAGGTTTGGCAATAAGCTTTGCCGCTGATATGAGTTTTTTGCCTTTCGACTTAGAGCCACTGGCTCTAAGTCGTAAGTTTCCTCGCGCGCATTCGCGCACGAGTTTGCCTTTCGGTCAAGAGCCACAGGCTCTTGGTCGTAAAATATGCATTGTGCGACGTTAGAGTTTGCGAGAAAAGACGATTGTGTATGCGTCTGAGTTTGGCTGGTTTATGGAGGTTTGAGCTGGATTTGTTGCTATTTCGCATTTCCCTGCGTTTTTAGCCATGTTTTCCTACTTGGACGATTGTGGTTATGTTTGCTGATTGAAGGCGCTTAAAATGCCTTATATGGGCCCTTATGGCTATTTACAGGGGTAGACCCCTGTTATAACAGGGGCGGAATAGGGGTGGAAAATAATTATATATAGAGTGAAAACAGGGGTAGAGAACTATAGAATAATCTGAAAAACAGGGGTGGAAGTAGAGAATTACCCCTGTTTTTGTACTGGTTTTTTCTTGGTATTTTTATAGTGCTTATTATAATGCTTTTTCTTGGGGTGTTGATTCCCCGGCTTTTGTTCGGTTTTTGTCTCGCCTTGTTTTTCGGCGACCATTTTTCCTAGATCCTTTAAAGTCGGGCGGTCGGTTTTACCTTCGGCGACGTCGGGGGAAAGATTTTGACGGCGAAAATCATCTTTAGGAGAGGCAGGCTTCATGGCGCGAGGCTTAGAGGTTTTGGGCTTAAAGTACGGTTTTTGTTCGGGTTGATATTGAAAGACTGGGGAATTATGAGAAATTGTAATTTCCTGCCCGTCGGCGAGACGACCATTGTTCCCTGCCTCTCCGGCGGCGCGGCCGGAGTCAGAAAGCTCTTTTTTGTACTTTTCGGACTGTTCAATGGTCTCGCGGATTTCTTTCTCGACCTCTTCCCTGTTTCTAGCGTAGCCGGCGCGAGAACTCTCAATGATAGCGGCAAAATTGTCCTCTGGAGTGGGCGGGATAGACAGAGTGGTAGCGGAGAAGGCTGGAACCTTTTCGCCATTGATAATCATAGAGATAATAAAGTGGCGGTTGTTCATCTGTAAGAGGTCCTGAGCCTCGAAGGTTGGCTCGAATTGTTTGACGAGAATAGGGGCATCATCAGCGGAGACGCGGAAGGAAATCGTCGTACCAACGTTGCCGAAGACGGCATCGCGGACAGAGTCGGTCATTTGGGAAATGTATTGGTTGGCAACGGTGAGATTAAGACCATATTTACGGGCCTCGGAGAGAATTACCGCGAAAGAATCGGTTGCGAAATTTTGAAACTCGTCGACATAGAGGTAGAATGGGCGACGATCTTTGACATCCGGGATATCGGAGCGGGACATGGCGGCGAGTTGGACCTTGGTGACGAGGAATGAACCCAGGATAGCGGCGTTATCTTCGCCGATTAGGCCCTTAGAGAGATTGACGACGAGAATTTTACCCTCGTCCATAATGCGACGGACATCAAAGCTCGACTTTGGCTGGCCGATGATATTTCGGATAATTGGGTTTGCAGTAAAAGCACCGACCTTGTTTAAGACAGGGGCGATAGACTCGTTGACCTGCTTTTCATTCCATTGGCCGAATTCATGTTTCCAGAATTGGAGAACGGTGACATCCTGACAGTAATCAAGAGTCTCCTTTCGAAAATCTTTATCGGTTAAGAGGCGAGAGATGTCGAGGAGGGTCGTCTCGGGGCGGTCGAGCAAAGCAAGGAGAGTATAGCGGAGGATGTGCTCTAGGCGTGGGCCCCAAGAATCGCCAAACATCCGCTTCAGGACGCCGATAACCTCTGAACAGACATTGGGCTTTCTAGAGGGATCGGAAATCTCAAGAGGGTTAAAAGCAACGGGATATTCCCTGTCGGCAGGGTTAAAATAGACCACATCTTTAATACGAGATTTCGGGATATAGCGGAGATTATCGATAGCGAAATCGCCATGAGGATCGATGATACAATAACCTTGATTATAGAAAATATCAGAGAGAGCAAAGAGCTCTAGCATGCCACTCTTCCCCGCCCCGGTTTGACCAATGATATAGACATGGCGAGAGCGGTCGCGCCTTAGAAGCCCAAATTGATGGTTGATGCCCCGGAAATTAGTGAGGCCAAAGGCCGAGATGTTTTCATCGACGACCGGATTCCCGGTTAAAACGGGGAGTGAGGCGGGAGGCTCGGCGGTTTTTGAATTGGCCCAGACGATATTAGGGGTCTCAACAGAGGTATGAGGAAGGTGATAGACAGAGGCGAGCTCGGCAATATTTAGGATGAAGCCGGAATCGGTGAATTGGCGGGCTTTATAGGCATCAAGAGCGGAAGGATCAAAAGTGCCTCCGACAGAGGTGAAACCGTTAAGATTGGTGGAATTAAACTGTTTAAAGGTCCCGACGAGGGCCTGCATATTAAGTTTTGCATCAGTTTGGTCATAGCCAAGATAGGCAAGGCGAATTTTAACCTCATAGCCGAGCTTTGTAGCCTTTTCCTCGGCCTTCTCAATTTGAATTTTAGTGCGCTCGGAGAGCTCTGGCTTGCTATCAGAGCCGGTGCCACCCTCCGGGGGCTTAAATAGGGCGCCAAAGGCCGTAATGACCCAATACCAATCAATACCGAGAAAGCGAGTGCTATTTCGGCCGCTTTTCATCTTTTCGACCCACTTATCGGTGGTTGATTTATGCCAATCATCAGGGATAGGACGGACCTCGATTTGAATCCAGAGCTCTTCCCCGCCCTCGGCGCTGAGTTTAGCCAGAGTACCGGTGATGCCGGCGAGGGGGTCTACCTCAAAGTTTTCGAAGGTCTTAATCGGGAGAGCCTCATTCTCCGTGAGGACGATTTCAGAGGTATAGACGACAGGGTGTGTCTCCCGGGCTTTATCGACATAATCTTCTTTAACGCGGTAAATCTGGACCGTGGGGTATTGAGCATAAATCTGGCCCTCGACAAAACTCTGAAGAATCTTTGGTACCCAGACATAAAAGCGGATTTGACCACCGGTAGAGACGATTTCAAAGCTAAGATGTTCCTGCACCCCACCGGAGCTTTTTAACTCATTTTTATCTCTTAAAATACCATGGAGGCTTGCGAAAAGCTGTTCCGCGGCGAGCTCCTTTTTATCATTGGTCCGGGGGATTTCAAGCATCAAAAGGACAGAGTCGACATTGAGACTCTTGATATTCTTCGCTTTTTGATAATTTTTATAGGTCAGAAACCCGAGAACTCCGACAATCGGAATCCAGACGAACGGCATCAGAATAAAGTGAATTATGTCCGTTAACATACTCTTATTTTAACATAAACGGGAGAAATTTTGAATAGAAATCTAGGCTTTGTCGGTATCGGCGAGAGCGTAGGCGTTTCGATCAACTTTCACGAAGAGTTTTTTATTCTGGAGATTTAAGAGGATGGTGGTCTCTTTAACCTTGCGGGAATGAAGGACCTCGCGGACGATTTCTTCACGAGAGAGAGGTTTATCGGCCTCTTCTAGGATGGCGGTGATAATCTCAGAGACGGTGCCCTTTTTATAGCCCCAAGTATCAAGAGCATAAATTCCGCGACCAATGAGGACAAAGCGAGAATCTTTGATGAGCTCGTTATGAATCGCCTGAGTGGTGACATTTTTTCGCTTAAAATTAGACTCAGAAATGGCCTTGGCGATATCAGAGAAGTGCATAGGCTGTTTATTATTCTCGAGGATGACATAGATTTTATCACGAATGTTTTTTGGATTGACCGTTGGCCATTTGGCAAGCCCCCAGAAGCCATTTAAAGTGGCAAGGAGCTTAGAAACGGTGGCGGTAGCCTCGAGATAAGAGGGATGCTCATAGTCGAGCTTGCTATCGAGCTCATCGAGGGTCATCGGAGCTTTATTAGCCTTGATAACCTCGACGATTTTATCGACGCGCTTTTTAATATCGCGGTCGTCACCATATTCGATGATGCCGATGGCCTGATGATAGCGGTCATTTTCATCGACGACGGTAAGACTGCTAGAAACAGAGGCGAGAAAAGCAAGACCAGCGCGTTCGGAGGTGGTAGTTTCGCGACCATAGATCTTATCAGCTAGAGCGGAAACTTTGGCGACACGACCAGCCTCGGAAAGATTACGGATGATGAGCTTTTCGGCGGCCGGGAGAGCGGGGATTTGGCCTTCTTCGGAACCAACACGAAGGCGAATCAAGATGGCTTTTTCGAGCTGACGGACGCGTTCACGTGTGATGGAGAGCATATCGCCGATTTGCTCAAGGGTTTCTTTGTAGCCGGTCAGACCAAAGCGACGGGAAATAATTTCGCGCTCGCGATCCTGTTCGATGATATTTAGGCTCCCCTTGATTGCTTCGTCAATAATTTGCTCGTTTTGTTCCATGTTTGGTTCCTTTAATCCACCACTTATTGATATTTTCATTTAACTTATGATAACATCATTTTGAATTAGTGTCAATAGTATTATTTACAATTTTATTGCGCGTTAGAACTATGATATAATAAATTAAAAGTGGAGATAATATGGAAAGATTTTTAGATAATCAGGGTAATAAGGCCACTAAAATAGAGCGCGATTTTGGAAGTGCGGCGCTGACGGCGTCGGAGTTTAACCTTAGCAGCGAGCAAGAAATCGAGTCTGCAAAAGAGCGTGCGAAGTTTTTTGGCAATCAGTATCGGAAGGTGCGTAATGAATTTAGAAATGAGGTATTAGATACTCGGGCAGATTTGACAGAGGAGGAATTTAAAGGCTGGGAAAAGCGGACACGGGATGCTTTTCGGGGGATGGCGATGGCTGAGGCAGAGGCAGGGATTGACACCGAAAAAAGCCGGTATATCAGAGATAAATTAGAGAATATTGCTGATACTACTGCGGTGGAGCGTACTGTGGAGGTTTATGCGGCGAATTTTTATGAGAGCCGGAATGGAGAAATTTTAGAGGCAATTAAGGCTTCCCCATCTGATTATCAAGAGCGTGATTTAGAGACGGTTTATTCCCTGTTTCAGCGGGCAAATGAGCATGTTTTAGATGTGGAGAATCTAAAGCTTAAGGCTGAGAATCCAGAGGCATGGAGCCGGAATTGTCAGTTTTCACACAATCAATTAATTAAGAATTTTAATGATATTAATAATCTTGCTGTAAAATATGGTGCCACCCCCTTAACCTGTCGCAATTTTGTAACTAATGATTTTGAATATGATAATGCTAGCGACCCCGGTTCTTATACGCTTTCTCGGTGTGTTTATGATCGAAATATTGTAGAGACATATTGTAAAGAGGCTTTTCCAAAGCTTTATAGAGGGACGAGCCGGGAGACTTCTGGCTCGGATAAGCGGCGCGAGCCGAGTTTGCTTGAATTATTCCATCTAGAGAGTGAAGATTAAATGAAAAAGCCCCCGAGATTCGGGGGCTTTGGCCTTAATACGTTAAGGCTTTTTTGGCGATGAATTTCGCCAATCTGTTTGCCTCGTCCATGGTGATGTCGTCTGGCACACCTAGTTTTAATAAGTCTGGATAGAGTCTATTCCAGTCAGACTTAACTAGGCAAGTTGGTCCACCAATGACAAGTTTTGAAAACTCGTATTTTGTGCCGATGCTAATCAACACCTGTTTGGCGAACTCCTCGCGAGGCATATCTTCCAGCCTTTGTAACACATTGGTTAATCTGTCCATTTCTAAATACCTCCTTCATCTGGTATATTTCCCCTTTGTAACCCCGTGTTTTCAAAAAGCTTGTGTCGGTATTATAGCATAAAATATTAAAAAAATCAAGAGCAGGATGGCATAATTAGACATGATGGTGAATTTATGGTATAATTAGACGGATTGATTGGTGGGCCAAAGCACTTTAATTTGGCTTTTTCTTGAAGGAGGGCAAGAATGGAAGATAAGTTAGATTTTACCTTTGTGAAAGAATTGGATACGCTGAGAGAGCTTATTCCGGAGGGGGATGAGGCGGATGAGTATGCTGCTCCAGATGGTCATGTGTATGTGGTTGACTATGAGCTGGATAGGCTGAGGGACCTTACAGGGTCTGCAAGAGATTGCTATACTCGCTATCAGAAAGTAATAAAATCTGGACAGATGGATGACTTTTCTAAAACGGATGAGATGTTTTTATTCTTTCATACTGAGGTCGAGACATGTTTTGATGCCATTATGAAGATGATAGGAGTTGGCGTTAAATACAATGTCGGCAGCACTTATTGTAAGCTTGTGGACGCACTAGAGAGTGAGCTAGCGGAATTAGAGGAGCTGGTGAACGATTTGGTGGAGCTGATGGCAAAAAGATTCGTTAAGGTCTTAAAGCTTGAGCTGTTTAGCGCGGATGCTTTAGATTGGCGAAATAAAATTAAAGCCGAGCTTAGTTTGCAAGAAGAAGATGAAGCTGAAGAAGTTGGAGTTGACGAGGTTGAAGCTGAAGAAGTTGAATCTGACGAGGTTAAAGCTGACAAGTAAAATCAACAGGCCGGAGAAATCCGGCCTGATTATTTCTTGGCAGTTTTTGATTTAGTAGTAGTTTTGGTAGATTTTGATTTAGACTTGGTTTTGGTAGTTTTGGCGCTGGTGGCTTTGGTAGAGGCTTTTTTGGCGCGAGCGCGGGCGACTTTATGAGAGGGGCGACGGCGAGCTTTCCCTTTGGGCTTCTCGGCGAGCATCTTTTCGGCTTCTTCCTTGGTAATCTTCTTGGGGTCTTGGTCTTTCGGGATTTTGACATTATTAAAGCGGCCAGGGCCTTTGACATAAGGGCCGTAAGCGCCAATGATAATAGAGATGTCGCCCCAATCGGCGATGATGCTGTCGATTTTCTTTTGATAGAGAGGCTCGGCAGTTTTTAGATCAATAGTATAGGGGTCGTAACCTTTAATAGGAATGTTGTATTTTCCACCTTTTAGATAGGGGCCGAAGGGGCCGGCGGCGGCAATAAGCTCGGTGCCATCTTTGGCCTTGCCGAGACTTCTCGGAAGAGCGGGGAGAGCAAGCTGTTTTAAAGCCTCTTCAAAGGTGACGGTCTTAACAGTTTTCCCTTTTGGAAGCGGAGCAAAGCGAGGCTTTTCGCCACTCTCTTTTTCGTTATCGCCAAGCTGGATAAAACCGCCATTTCGGCCGATTTTAGCATAAATCGGCTTGCCGGTCTTGGGGTCGGTGCCTAGAGAAGTGGCATTATTATAGCGATTGATATTATCTGAATCTTCAACGAGCTTTGAGAAGGGGTCATAAAACTCTCTTAGCATCTCGACGCGACCGAGTTTTTCCTCGGCGATTTTATCGAGGTCGGTTTCGATGTCGGCGGTAAAGCCATAGTCGACGATTTGATTGAAATGGTCAGTTAAAAAGTCTGAGACGAGTTCGCCAACAGGGGTCGGGAGGAGTTTGCCTTTAGTTGCGCCGGTTTTTTCGGAGACTTTTTGTGCTTTAATCTGGTTATTTTCTAGAGTGATCTCTGTAATTTCGCGAGGTTCGCCTTCGGATTCGCCCTTTTTGACATAACCGCGAGCCTGGATGGCGGACATAATCGAGGCGTAAGTAGACGGCCGGCCGATGCCGAGCTCCTCGAGTTTCTTGACGAGAGAGCCTTCGGTGTATCTAGCAGGGGGCTTGGCAAAGGTTTCGCGGGCGGTAATTCTTAGCATTTTGACCTCGTCGCCTTTTTTTAGACTCGGTAGCTCAATATCTTTGACATTACCATAAACTTTTAGAAAGCCATCAAAGATGACTATTTCACCCTTAGCAACGAAATTATGACTGAGATGGACGGTAGTTTTTGCGACTTTGGCTGGGGTCATCTGGGTCGCAAGGGTGCGAGAACGAATGAGTTTATAAAGTTTCTTTTCAAAATCATTGGCTCCGGCGGTAACCTTTTCGATATGGGTGGGACGGATGGCCTCGTGGGCTTCTTGAGCGCCGGCGGATTTGGTTTTAAAATTCTTAACTTTTAGATATTCTTTACCATATTCTTTTTCGATATAATTTGCAATCTGGGCAAGGGCCTGCTTAGAAAGATTTAAAGAATCGGTTCTATGATAGGTGATGTGGCCGGCCTGATAGAGCCCTTGGGCGGCGCGCATGGTGGTAGAGGAGGAAAATCCGAGGCGGGCGCTGGCTTCAATCTGGAGAGCGGCGGTGGCAAAGGGAACGGGGCCATTTTTAGTTCCTTCGGCCTGTTCGATGCTTTCGACCTGCCAATTTTGGCCGTTTAGGCCCTCTAGGAGTTGTTTTGCGGCCTGTTCAGACGGTAGTGGGTCTCCCATGAGGGTAGCCTGAAAAACGCCGTCTCCGAGGGCCTCTGGGTCGACTTTTTTAGCATTTTTATCGGCGAAAATGCCGGTGACTTTATAAGTCGTTTTGCTTTCAAATTTTTCGATTTCGCGCTCTTTTTCGACGATGAGGCGAAGAGCTGGGCTCTGGACACGGCCGGCGGAGATAGCGCCGGGGACTTTCTTGCGGACGACACCAGAAAGGTCGTAGCCGACGAGCATATCAAGGCTCTGGCGAGCCTGTTGGCTTGATACCATGTTCATATCGACGGTGCGAGGGTTTTTAATAGCCTCTTTTAAGGCCGGCTCGGTAATTTCATGGAAGGTGATGCGGGCGGTGTCTTTCGGGAGGTTTAAGACCTCGAGAAGATGCCAAGAAATAGACTCTCCTTCGCGGTCTTCATCAGTTGCGAGCCAGATTTTATCGGCTTTTTTAGCTTCCTTTTTAAGATCATTCACAATTCCCTTGTGGCCTTCGTCAATTTCATAAGTTACTTCAAAATTATTTTCGGGGTCAACTTTGGTATCTTTTCTGATGTGGCCGACACTTGATAAGACACGAAAATCGTGCCCCAAATATTTTTCGATAGTTTTGGCTTTGGCAGGCGACTCGACAATCACAAGGTTTTTCGACATATTTATTATATTAGCATAGATTGTGATTTTAGCAAGAGGGGGCTGGCTTTAGATGGGGCGGAGGGAGCGGCCGAGGAGATCTTCCATAGGAGCATAATTTCCGAGGAATGAGGCTTTGCTTGCCTCGATTAGCTCAGATTTAGTGATGTTTTTATAACTTAAAAAATAGCTGTTTTGAAAGGCGAGTTCGCGAATAAATTCGCGCTCGGCACGGCCGTTGCCCTCTCGAAAGGGGTGAATGGCGTTGATTTCGGATAAATAGTAGGCGAGCCGTTCAGTAAATTGCTTCACGCCGAGATTTCTCAGATATTTCTCCTTTTTCAATTCGCCAAAGATTATTTTAGACTGATTTTCGATGAGCTCTACTTTACAGAAGAGATTTCCCTTGGCGATGTCTACGGTGCGGATTTTGCCGGCCCAATCATAGATGTCCTGAAACAGATAATAATGAATATCTTGAAGGTGTTTCAAATCAAATTTACCGAGAATCTGGGAGCGAAGGAGTTCTTCTTCGCGAAGATTTGTGAAGTTTCGCTCTTCGTTTAACAATTCAGCTTCATCGTGAATGTCTAGTTTATTTTTGAGGATATTTGTTCCTGGATAGCTATATGGGTCTTGCATTATTTTTTATGTCTCCGTTTAATGTCTGTTAGTAGTTCTTGGCGGACTTGATCGGGAGATTTTAATCCAAGCTCGATGTCGCGTAAATTTTGGATATTTTCTTCTGTGAGTGGCATATCTTCTAGAGCGAAAGTTGCGGCGACCTCATCAATGACTTCATTTGCAGAGATAGGATAGCCATTAGTATGGATTTTAAAAGGAATACTTTTAGTTTCATCAGCACGGACAAGCATCATTTTAATGACTGCGGAGGTGTTCGTACCGAGACTCTCAAAAAGCTCGGCAGTGCGCCGCTTTAAATCTGCTGGGACGCGAACTTGAATTAATGTATCATTTTGAGTTTTAGCAATCGTTGTATTCATATATTTATTGTATGACAATGTAATGCTAAAGTCAAGAGAAAAGCAAATTCCAAAAAAGTTGGGAGATTTTTGGAATCAAAAAGGCCCTAGAGTATGGGTGGGCTTTACTCTAGGGCCTTTTTCACCCCACAACGCTTCCTTGTAAGATACCGGGTCCACCCCGGAAGCGCGACCCACCTCACACAAAACGGGGTCCGCCGGTTATGGGGATTGCCATATTCTCAAACGATCTTTTCTAAAGTGGAGGTAATACTTTTTAAGACTTACAACCGGGGGCGGAATGGGACCGCCATAAGAAATTGTAAGCTCGAAAAGGATTTGAGAACACAGCAACTCAGACTTCCATTTTCGCGCGAATGCGTTATAATGGAAGTAAGAATTATGATTTTTTAGGTGCGGTGTGGACGTTTAGAAAACGCCCAACTGTTTAGATTATATCACACAAAAATTATAAAGTCAACACTTTTTCTATAGTTTTTTATGAAAATCAACCAAATACGACCCCTAGAGGCAAAATTTACAGAGGTGTTAGAGACCATTGCGCTTAAGCCTAAAACATTGTATTTTATTGGAAAAATGCCGGAAAATGTGGTGAAGACGGTGGGGATTGTGGGGGCAAGGAGGTGCACATCTTATGGCGAAAAAATCGCCTATGAGGCGGCATATGAGCTGGCCTCGGCAGGAGTTTTAATAGTCTCTGGGCTGGCCTATGGGATAGATTCGATCGCGGCGAGGGGTGCACTAGACGCGGGAGGGCGGACGGTGGCGATTCTCGGGACACCGATTGACGAGATTTATCCGGAGGAACACCTAGATTTGGCGCGGGAGATTGTTGACAGGGGCGGGGCAATTATTTCGGAATATGCGCCGGATGAAAAATTAGTCGCGAAATACGGGTTAGAGGTATATCCGGGGCCGGACGAGACTTTTAAAAACGGATTTCGGGAGTTTAATCGTCGGACCTCGTTTCTCTATCGGAATAGATTGATTGCGGGGCTTTCGGATGCGGTTTTAGTGGCGGAGGCGGCGAAGCAAAGCGGATCACTAAATACCGCTTCGCATGCTCTTGCGATGAATAAAGATTTGTTTGCTCCACCGGGGGACATCACGCGGTATACCTCGGCGGGGTGTAATAGATTAATTGCCGAGGGGGCCTTGGTCTATCTTTCGCCAAGAGACATTTTAGAGAGGTTATTCCCCGCTGGGCTGCCAGGAGAGAAACGGCGGAAAAGAGTACCGATTTTTGCGGGCTCGCCGGTGGAAAAGGCGATAGTTTCGGAGATTGTCTCTGGAGAGGCGGATGGGGAGAAAATTGTGGAGAAGCTGAAGATCTCGGCGGCGGAGTTTACGCAGGCGATTACGATGCTAGAGATTAGGGGGATTGTGAAACCGCTAGGGATGAATAATTGGATGTTAAAGTAAATGGGGCTTTTCTTAGGAAAAAAGTCTTGGCGGAAAAGAAATAGTAAGATTTTTGGTCTAGGCAGAGCCCGGACACAAAAATTGTTTATGATATTTTGTCTATTTTTTCGGTGATTTGATTCAAAATATCTGGAAGTTCAGCTTTTTCCTCGGGGGTGAAGCGGGAGAGGACGAAATCCATGTCGCCGAGCTTTTTTCTGAGCTCGTCGTTCCCTGTGCCAATGCGGAGGCGCGGGAATTCATCGGTGTTTAATTCTTTGATAATAGATTTTAGGCCGTTATTGCCGCCGGCGGAGCCTTTTTCTCTCTGGCGGATTTTGCCGAAGTCGAGATTAAAATCATCGCAAATAATAAGTAGGTCTTCTAGAGGTATTTTATAGAAATTTAAGAAGGCTTTTACCGGGACACCAGAGGTGTTATAAAAGCCTTGAGGCTTAATGAAGATTTTATCTCCTTCTCTTAGGCAAATAGCGCCAAACTTGGGGTGTTTTTCCCAATCTAGGCCCTTAATTTTAGCATAAAAATCAAGGGCGAGAAAGCCGGAATTGTGACGGGTAAAATTGTATTCATTCCCGGGGTTTCCGAGACCGACAATTAGTTTCATAGGGTTATTTTACCACATTCTGAGAGTTTTCGCTTTGGCTATCTCACGAATGGCCTTCTTTACGGTTTTCTTAGAGAGTTTTGTCTTCATCTCGTTTACGCTCCGAGTTTCTAAAAGATAACATAATAGGGGTGCCGACATAGGGGTAAGCCTCACGAATCTTGCGCTCCAAAAAACGCTTATAAGACCAATGGAGAAGGCCTAAATCATGACCGTGAATGACAAACCAAGGCGGGCAGACATCAGTCTGGACGATATATTTCGGCTTTGGATGAGTGTTTTTTAGGCCGGCGGCGGGATGCTCGGCGAGGGCTTCTCTTAAGATTTTATTGAGCTCGGAAGTCTTCATTTCATGATGACGCTCTTCATCGATTTTTAGGGCGAGCTCAAAAAGCTTGGTGACGTTTTTGCCGGTTTCGGAGCTGGTGAGGAGGGCGGGGGCATAGGGGAGGAAGTCAAAATCGCGCTCGAGGTCATCTAGGATTTTATCAGTATCTTTAGTGAGGTCGGTTTTGGTGATGACAAGGATAATGCCTTTGCCGGCCTTGACGATTTCGCCGGCGAGGGTTTGATCTAGTTTTGCATGAGGTTCGGTAGAGTCGATGAGAAGAGCACAGATGTCGGCTTCTTCGATGGCGGCGAGGGTACGGAGGGCGGAAAATTTTTCGATGCCAACCTCGCGCTTGCCCGGCTTCCTTAATCCGGCGGTATCGAGAATCTCGAGGGTTTTGCCTTTATATTTTACCTCGACACGATTTATATCTCTGGTAGTTCCCTGTTTACTACTGACTATGGCTTGTTGCTTTTTTGACAATGAGTTAAAGAGGCTGGATTTGCCGACATTGGGGCGACCGATGAGGGCCAGCTTTAGGGGTTGTGTTTTTGACGACGGGTCCTGCCACGAGTCATCCCCCAGCGTGCTCGCGCCTTTGGCGCTGTGCGCGCCGGGGGCCCCCCTACTCGTGTCACCCATGTTAGGGTTGCGTCCCAAGGGGCAAGCAAAAACACAATTCATCAGAGCTTGTCTCAATTCGCTAATTCCCCGTCCTGTGGTGGCGGAGGTGCGGAAGATGCGGTCCTCGGGGATGCCGAGGGCGCGGAATTCGTTTATATCGAGAGATTCGCCGCGATCGGACTTGTTTAAGAGGAGGAAGACGGGCTTTTTAGAGCGGAGAGCGGACCGGGCGATTTGCTTGTCGCGGTCGTCAAAATATTTTGTAGAATCGACAACGAGGCAGATAATGGAGGCGGAATCGATAGCGTCCTCGATTTGGTCTTGGATGCTGGCCTCAAATTCATCCTCGGGCTTTTTAAGACCGGCAGTATCAACAAGTAAAAAATCATCACCAATACGGGCGTAAACATTATCGCGAGTCGTTCCCTCTTCGCGGGCAGTAATTGCGATATTTTTTCGGGCAAAGCGATTCAAAAGACTCGATTTCCCAGCGTTAGTCTGGCCAATTAAAGCAATGATTGGTAAATTTTTCATGTAAAAATTATAACAGATTTTAAGCCTTTTCGCAAGAACGCAAGTTATTAAAAAATGTTTTTTATAAAAAGCAAGTTAGCATAAGAATAACAGGGGTGGGAAGGTTGATTTTTGGGGAGTTTAGTGGTACAATGCGAGAAGTGCACGAGAGAAAACTTGTGCGACGGGAACCGTGCTAGTCGCTAGCTGGTAGCCATGGATGGCAACCAACTAGCGACGGTCGGGACTCGCAGAACTGATCAGTTTGGCGAGTCTTGACTCGCCGGTAACTCGTAAATGGTGGGCAAGAGATTGCCCGCTTTGTTCTTTAAAAAGGAGGAACAGAACATGGTAATTTTCTATGTAGTGATTATCATTGCGATTATTACCTTTGCGATGCTCTATCGAAATTTTGTTGACCTCAAAAATCATGATGAGGGGACGGATGAGATGAAGGAGCTCGCGGGGATAATTCGCGACGGTGCAAAGACTTTTATGCGCCGGGAATATCGGGTGATTATCCCGACAGTCATTATCGTAGCGTTGATTTATTCGCTACTGATGGAGACAGTTTCGGGATTGACTTTTATTCTCGGGGCGACGATGAGTAGCTTAGCCTGTATTATCGGTATGAGGGGCGGGACATATGGAAATGTGCGGACGACCAATGCGGCTAGGGTGACTGGTGCAATGAGCCGGACGGTACGAATCGCTCTGATGAGCGGTAGTGTTAGTGGCTATGCGGTGCCGGCCTTCGGTATCTTTGGCGCGTGCATTGTCTGGATAATCTCGGGCGGGATGAAGCTCGATGCGACCGGACATGGACTGCTCCTACAGATGGCTTGTAACCCGTTAACAATGAGACTAACGACATATTCTCTTGGTTGTTCTTTGGTTGCGATGTTTAATCGTGTGGCTGGAGGAAATTATACCAAGGCGGCCGATATATCGGCGGATATTGTGGGCAAGAATGTGCATAATCTCCCGGAAGACGATTCGAGGATGCCAAATACCATCGCGGATTTTATCGGCGATTGTGTAAATGACATCGCGGGAAATGTTTCGGACCTCTTAGAGTCGTTTGTGGCGACTCCGGTGGCGACGATTCTGATTGCGGCGCAAGTTTTTAAGGATAATTATGTGATACTTTCGGCATCATGTCTGTATCCGTTTATTTTAGCGGGTGGAGGTTTGCTTGCTAGTGTAGCGGGAGTACAGTATATTATCTTGAAGAACCGTAAGCAGATAAAGGTGATTGACGGTAAGGAAGTAGAAGTGTCTAGGGAGGATGTTGATCCGGCAGAAGAGCTGGACCATGCGACCTATGTTTCAGCGGGAGCAGTCATGGTGATTGGCCTGATTGCAGCCAGAGCAGTATTCGGGGGTCTAGACCTCCCGGAAGTGTTTAAAATCGGTTGGCTTTCGCCTTGGGTGGCGGCGGTATTTGGAATGGTTTCTTCGGTGGCGGTGGGAAAACTGACGGAGATTTATACTAGTTTCAAATATAGCCATGTAAAGTCGCTGGCGATTATGGCGACGGAAGGCGAGGCTTTTGTAGTTACGAAGGGCGATGCGATTGGCTCGCGCTCGGTTTTACCGCCGGTTTTGGTAATCGTAGTCTCAATGATTCTTTCTGGAACGCTTTGTGGAGCATATGGCATTGCAATTGCGGCGCTCGGGATGCTCTCGTTCGTCGGGACGACGGTATCGATTGATGCCTTTGGTCCGGTGGCGGATAATGCCGGTGGGATCGCCGAAGGATGTCATCTTCCGGAGCATATCAGGGAAATTACCGATGAGCTTGATGCTGTAGGAAATACAACGGCAGCAATCGGAAAAGGTAATGCAATCGGGGCGGCGGCATTTGCAACGGTGGCGCTCATTATGTCTTATATCGGAGCGTATCCGGCGGCAGATTTTAGCAATCCGATGACGATAGTCGCGGTGATCGGCGGTGGAATTATCGGTGGAGCCTTGATTGAATATTTTACGGCGATTTTGACTGATAATACTATTAAGGCAGCCAAGAAGCTGGCGGATGCTGGCGAAAAGCAGCTGACGGACAATCCGAAGATTCTCGATGAGAATGAGCCGGACAAGCCGAATTATGAGGAAATCATCACGATGGCCTCGGACGAGGCTTTGCGCAATATGCTGATACCGTCTGTGCTTGCGTTAGTGGCACCGGTGGTTTGCGGTTTCCTGTTTGGTCCGGAATTTGTACTTGGGCTGCTTGGTGGCTCGACTATCGTGGCGATTCGTGGGGCACTCTTTATGGGTAACTCTGGCGGAGCGTTTGATAATGCGAAGAAGTTTATCGAGGCTGGACTGCTCTGTAAATTGGGCGAGGACGGTGAACCGCTTCGCGACATGGAAGGGCAGATTGTATATTATGCCAAGGGAGAGCCGGAATACGTAGCGGCGCACAAGGCTTCGGTAACCGGAGATACGGTGGGCGATACTAGAAAAGATGTAGTCGGGGTGGCGCTTGATATCTTTATCAAGACGATGTCGACGGTATCTAATACGCTTGCGCCGGTATTTTATGCTTATCGGTTGTTCTAGTTTCTGGTACATTATTATAATTTCAAACCCCCATAACTTTGGGGGTTTGCTTTTTTTCTAGAGATATGGTAAGATAATTATATTCGGTTCCGTCGTCTAGTGGTCCAGGACGTCTGGTTCTCAACCAGAAAAGCGCGGGTTCGACTCCCGCCGGAATCACCAAAGATAAAAAGTAGACCCGAAGGGTCTAGTTTTTTGTAATTGATTTCTTACAGGAGGCGAACCGTAGGTTCGAATGCCCCTTGGGACGCATCCACCCGAACAACGAAGCGAAGCAACGACAGAAACGAAGTTTCTGGCTTTGCGAGCGAGGCAGTTCGGAAGGCGCGAAGCGCCTACTCCCGCCGGAATCACCAATTCGAAAATGACCCTTTAGGGTCTTTTTCCTGAATTGGAAT
>JAFWOH010000014.1 GCA_017509895.1 Candidatus Saccharimonadota bacterium | reverse complement strand
GACTGTGTCAATGGAGTTGATTCTTGCATCAACTGTAGAATTGGAATGGGACATGGCTTTACTACTGTCCTGTGTGTAGATGGAGAGAGTATAGCCTTTTATGGTATTAGTAGTGACTGCTACATTTACATCGCCTGTGATGAGAGTACCTTCTGGGTCTGGAGTGATGGTGGTATGGCCCTGACTGTCTGCTAGGGCTAGTTCGTTAGTGTCTATGGCTAATTTGATGTATTCTTTGATGTTTACGCCTACTTCAGCACTCATGTTAGAGTTTAGGTTATCGGCATGGGTGGAGGTGGAGGGGTAGAGGACATTAGAAAGAGAGAAAGCGGAGAGAGCAAAGAGAGCGATTAGGCTGAGGGTAGTTACAAGAGCAGAAGGCTTGAAGTGAGAAATGCTATGAGAAATACTATGAGAGATACCATGGAAAATGCCATGGGAAATGCCATGGGAAATACTATAAAAAATACCACGAGGATGGAAGCTGGAGCTAGAATGGGACTTTAGGCTAGAAACCTTGGTGGTTCCTAATCCTTTTAATCTATCCCCCCCCCCCAGAAACGAATTTTCTACTCACTTTTCACTCTCCTTGTGGATAATTTTTTAATTATTTTCTTATATTAAAATATGACATTTAACTGCTTTTTATTATAAGGCTTATGATAAATTATTGCAAGGGTTATTTTTACAATTTCCCTCTTGAAATTTATGCGAATTTATTATAGAATATATAAGG
Organism: Candidatus Saccharimonadota bacterium; assembly: GCA_017509895.1. Lineage (GTDB taxonomy): Bacteria > Patescibacteriota > Saccharimonadia > Saccharimonadales > Saccharimonadaceae > Nanosyncoccus. Next base: position 1,532 of record JAFWOH010000014.1, on the reverse strand, counting down.
TGTCGGGGAAGTACTTTTAAATAATAGGGAGGTGGTGTGAATGGATAGTACAAAAAAGAGCTTTGTACTAATCTTGATGATAGTATTTGTGATAATAATGTATCTCGCATTGGGCGGGGTATCTTTTATGAAGGTTAGCACGTCCAACGAATATCCGCTTGAGAAAATTACGGACGGCGAACCGCCGATTTATGTGGCCTATCGAGGCGACGGATGTTATTATCAATACATCAACAAGAACGGCGAGAGTTCTGCGGGATATATGGCTCGTGAAAATGTCAAAGACAATCGACTATATATAGCGGAAAACGTCGTTCCGCGAGTACGATATAATTATACCGTACACGTATATCGCTTTAGCTACCCTGGAGGGTATGTAGATGCGAAAGCTGAACCAGAGTTTGATTCGGTACAGTTCCTTATCCCCGAAGGGACGATTGCCGAATTTTGACATAGTACACCCCTAAAAGTCCCGCAGCAATCGGCTGCGGGCACTCCCCCTTCAAAACCCCGCGGCTTTTCCTTCGCCGCGGGGCACTTTTTTGTAATGGGGCTTGGCATAAAAAATGGACTAGGCGGAGCCTAGTCCATTTTTTGTTTTTAATCTTTTTTATCTTCTTCAGAAACTTCTTCCTCAGGCTTGCTGCCATTGTCGGAAGGAACATCAGCGGCATCAGTATTAGCCTCGGCGGCGGCAGCCTCCTCAGCCTCACGAGCGGCGGCCTCGGCAGCCGGATCGTAAATGCTAGCAATAACCTGTTCACTCGACAGCTCCTTGTCAGCGAGCTCGACGCCCTTTGGAAGCTCAAGATCGGCGACGGTCAATTTATCATCAAGCGTGGCAAACTTAGAGGCATCGGCAGTAATCTTCTCTGGAAGATCGGCCGGCTTTGCCTTGACCTCGATTTCCTCCATGACCTGAAGCATGACATAGTGGAGCTTATTCGCTTCGGAAGCATCAAAGCCCTCGAGTACAATCGGCGTGGTAGCCTCGATGACCTCGTCTGCGGAGACGGCCTGAAACTCGACATTGACGAGCTTTCTCGAAACGGGATTAATATCAATATTTTTTACAATAGCGAGCTGGTCCCTACCAGCAACATCTAGATTTACCGTAGAGTGATAACCGGCGAGGCGGAGGGCCTTCTCAATCTCATTATACCCAGCCTGAACTAGAACCGGCTCAGAATCGCCACCATAAATCACAGCCGGGACTTTACCGGCCTCGCGGAGCGTAGCTAGCTTCTTGCCGGCGACTTCCCGCTTCTCTAAAGACAACTTAATTTCTGCCATATTTTTCCTTTATAACTTAACTTTCTATATTTTACACTACTTTGCTAATTTTGGCAAGAGACAGATGTAATGTTTAGGCAAGTTCAGAACCGCATTCCCTAGACGCTACTCGCCGCCTGCTACCGCCGAAAAATCACAATAAATAGCCCATCCTCAGAGCTCTCATGCGGGAATCTAGGGGGAGCTCTTCGGATGGGTATTTATTGTCATTTTTGCGGGGCGAGTAACGCATTGTCTAG
>JAFWOH010000013.1 GCA_017509895.1 Candidatus Saccharimonadota bacterium | reverse complement strand
AGGCGGACAGATGGTTGAGGGATTGGCATTACTACCGTCCGCATCAGGCCCTAAACTACATGACTCCGGCAGAGTATTGTGCTACAATTGGTATAACTATTTAACAACTAAAAAGTGTTAACGATGTATTGATTTACTGCAAAAAACTTGACAAAATGTTTAGTGTTTGATATAATGAAAACATATTCGAGGTTACTCGCAATCCCCCCTTCTGAAAAGTTGGGGGTACATTTTTACTTATATAATTCATGAAACGCCTTCTTTACTATTTCTAAATCTGATTCCGGGACGCGTCCTAGCTTGGAGTGTAGTCTTGAAACACTCATAACTCTCGCTTGACATACGGCGGCAAATTCCTTTTTGCCTAAAAATTCAAAACCAACCTTTCTGTCTGTTATTGCGGGTATAATTATACCATATATTTAAAACACCCCTTCCATTTTTCTAGGGAATGTGGTAAAATATCTAGCAAGTGTTAATAAAAGGTTAATTATGAGTTTTAGTATCTTACAAAAGATCGGTGAAGAGCAGAAGAAAAAGGCCATTCCTGATGTTCGCTCTGGTGATACCGTTAAAGTCACCCAAAAAATCAAGGAAGGTGAGAAGTTTCGTCTACAGGTCTTTGAGGGCGTAGTGATTCGCACAGACCGCAAGGACTCTCATACCGCCCGGATTACCGTCCGCAAGGTCGCTAGTGGTGTCGGTGTCGAGAAATCTTTCTTGATTCACAGCCCGTTAGTAGAGAAAATCGAGATTGTTAAGCGTTCTAAAGTACGCAGAAATAACCTCAGCTATCTAAGAGAGCGCTCTGGTAAATCGGCTCGTCTTGCGAATAAAGATTTTGATCGCATTGCGGTAAATGATGTAACTGTCGAGGAAGAACCAGCCGAGGCTGCTGAAGCCGCCGAGCCGGCAGAAGAAGTAAAAGAAGAAGTAAAAGCGGAGGCTTAGTGCCTCTCCTTGGTATAGACGAAGTTGGGCGCGGTCCATGGGCCGGGCCCCTTGTCATGGGCGCGGTAATTTTAGGCAACTCGAAAAATCCGCTCTGGGAGGAGCTTACCGATTCTAAAAAGCTGACTAAACTGCGCCGCGAAAAACTTGCCCCAAAAATTCATGAGCAGGCCCTCGCGACGGGACTGGGCTGGGTTTATATTGACGAACTAAATCAAATCGGCCTAGCCGCCGGCCTGAGAACTGCCGCCAGAAGAGCGGTGGAAGATTGTTTAAAGGATACTGATTTTAACGACCTTGAAATTATTATCGATGGTACGATTAATTTTCTAAAAGACACCCCGTACGAAAATAAAACTTCTGTCATGCCGAAGGCCGACCTTCGCATCAAGGAGGTCTCGGCCGCCTCTATTATCGCTAAGGTCGCGAGGGATAATTATATGATAGATATAGCCAAGGAAAAATATCCCGAATATGGCTTTGAAAATCATGTCGGCTATGGCACAGCAAAACATCAGGAGGCCTTAAAAAATTATGGCCCATGCCCAGAGCATCGTACTTTTGTCCGGCCGGTAGCTAAGACGTTTGAGTCTCAGCCCTCTGAACAGCCAGCGAAGAATACTACTAGGCTCGGCCAAGCCGCCGAAAAAATTGTAGCTGAATATCTGGAGGGGCAGGGGCATAAAATTCTTGCCCGTAATTTTAAGACGAGATTTTATGAAATAGACATCATCTCTGCGACGGCCGAACACATTTATTTTACAGAGGTAAAATATCGTAAAAGCAAGTTTAATGGTACTCCATTTGAAATTATAGACGAAAAGAAACGGAGGCGAATGACCTTTGCCGCCGACTCTTTTATGAAGTATCTCGCAAAACGCCTAGACCGGGAGCTTATGGACTTGCCCTCACCCGTCCTCGCCGCCGCCTCGGTCTATGGCCCAGATTTTACTTTTGAAGACTGGTTTCTAGTGATATAATAACCATATGCAACCTCTCTTAGAATATTTTGGTCATCCAGAGTTCTCGGTCCCCTGCATCCATGTCACCGGTTCTAAAGGCAAGGGTAGCATTGTGACTATGGCTGGGAACATCATAAAGGCAAGTGGATTTAAGACCGTCGGGCTATTTCGCTCTCCGGCCTTGACGCATTTTACCGACCGTATTTCTGAGGTGGATGGGCCATTCGAAGAAACGGTTTATCAAAAAGCCTTTATAGAATTAAAGGCCGGCCTTCAGAAATTTGGCTTAGTAGTGCCTAAAAATTATGAGCATCTCGAGGAGGCCACCGGCACTAGTCTTACTTATTTTGAGCTCGTCACGCTCTTTTCCTTTTTAGTTTTTAGAGAGGCGGGGTGTGATTTTGTGGTTTATGAGGTTTTTGCGGGTGGCCGCCACGACCCGACTAATGTGCTAAAGCCTAAGGTATCGGTTATAAATACTATCGAGTTAGAGCATACGGAATTACTTGGTGATACCTTGGAAAAAATCGCGCTTGAGAAGGCTGGGATTATCAAGCCGGGGGTGCCGGTGGTGATTGGACCACAGACTAAAGAAAGCGTCCGCAAGGTTTTTCAAGAAGAGGCGGGAGGAAATGAAATAATATTTATCCCAGATAAATTAAAAAATACTTATTTCCTAGACGATACGGGCCGTCTGAAAATGCGGGTAGAGGAGCTGGGTGTAGATTTAAAATTGGCCGGAGATTTTCAGAGTCTAAATGCGCTCGTGGCCACGACTGCCGCGAGACTAGCCGTTCCCGGAATTAAAGAATCCGCTATCCGGGCGGGTCTTGAAAAGGCCTTTTTCCCCGGGCGGTTCGAGATAAAAACTAGCGCCGAGCTGATTGATTATCCCGGAATACCTTATCTTATTTTAGACGGTGCCCATACCAAGAACAGCATAAAGGGAGCGGTGGAGACACTCGAAATATATCGCGCACTGCTTAAAAAACAAAGAACCTATGATTCTTGTCTGACGGATTTTACAGAGGACGAAAAGCCACTTTTACTCTTTGCTTGCGCTAAAAATAAGAATGTCGAGGCCATGGCCGAGATGATTAAAGGCCATTTTGACAAAGTCATTCTGACTAGGCCCGGAGATTTTAAAGCCTCGGACCTCCCCCGGGCCAGAGCCGCCTTTGATTTTAGTAAGCCAGAGATTATCGAAGATTATCGAGCCGCTATTAAAACCGCGCTTAAAACCGCTTCGGAAAAGAGATGCGGTCTCGTAGTGCTTGGCTCGCTTTATCTTATTGGCGAAGTCAAAAAAGAGCTCGAGAAGACGCCTTGGAATTAATGTCCTCTTAAGAAGTCGAGGGCATCGTAGCCCTTAATAATAGAGAGGAGTTTTTCGGGGCTTTCATAGCCGAGCACCGCAAAGCGCTTTAATTCTTTGTGCTCTATCGGGCCGAGATTTATCCCGGAGGCGGTGCTGAGCTGAAATTTAAATCCGAGCTTTCTTAAATCTTCTTCGGAAATATTATGTGGTTTTACGCCATAGGGCCATGCTAAAATATCTGCTTGGCATCCTAGATGCTTTAAAAAACTTTCCTCGGCTTTAGATAAATCTGTGATGATTTCCTCTTTTGAGAGATTTTCTAAGATTGATTTTCCGTCCGATAAATAATGTTTGTCATAGGTATGACAGCCGAGCTCGATTAGATTAGAGTTCTTTAATTCTTTAATCTGCTCCCAATTTAAATAGCCGGAGCGCGCCTCATCAGCGTATTTGATGATGACATTCTGGTTTACCGGAATGTTTAGCTCCTTTAAAATCGGAAAAGCTGTTTCGTAAAAATCGGTATAGCCATCATCAAAGGTAAAAACCATGAGCGGCTTTTTAGCTGATTCTTGCTCCATTAGATGAGCGGCCTTTTTAAAGGTGCAAATCTCAAAATGTGCCTTAAAAAACTCGAGGTAATCCCGAAGTTCTTTTGAGGTCACTTGGAGGTCTCGTTCTTCCTGAGACTCGGCCTTTTTATCCGAGACATGATGAAACATTAAAATCGCGAGGCGTAGAGAACTTTGATATTTTTCTTGGCGTTTTTTAGAGAGGGCGGAAACCGGGCGGGAGAGCCGGCTTGCGGTTTTGGAGATTAAATCTCTTTTCCGGCCCATTATTTTAAAGCCTTCCGATAATTTTTAACCGCTTCTTTCAAAGCATCGTGGCCCAAAATCGAGCAATGGAATTTATGCTTTGGTAAATTACCAAGATAATCATCAATGTCTTTGGCGGAAATCTCTAGCGCCGCGTCCAAGGTCTTTCCCTTAGCAAGCTCAGACAGCGCCGAAGTGGAGGCGATGGCAGAGGCACAGCCATAGGTCTTCCATGCGATATCAGAAATCTTACCGTCCTTCACTTTGATATACATCCGCATTTGATCGCCACAGACCGGATTGCCGACCTGCCCTACGGCATCATAATCAAATTTGCTCTCGTCCCCCATCAGGAAATTACGCGGATGCAAAAAATGGTCCTTGACTGTCTCGGTGTAAATCCAATCTTCGCCTTCGTTCATATTTCTATTATACCTCTATTGTGCTGATTTTTTGTAATCTTTCAATAATCCCCGGTAAAACTGCCATGACTTTTTCGACATCTTTCATCGTATTATCCGGGCCGAATGAAAATCTGATAGAGGAATGGGCGACCTCGGCATCACCAGTCTTGGCCATGAGGACATGGCTGGGCTTGATATCGCCGGCCGCGCAGGCGGAGCCGGTAGAGACGATAATTCCCTCCGCATCGAGATATAGCTGGATTGATTCCCCCTCGGCCGCGCGAAAGGAGGCATTTAGAATATTAGGCAGAGATTTTCCTCTTTCAAGATTAGTATTAAGGCTGCTGCCGGGGATTTCTTTTAGGATTCTATGCGCGAGGCTGTCTCTTAGTTCTCTGACTTTAGTATCATAGACCTTAGGATTTATTTTAGACAGGGCCGCCTTAAACCCGATAATCCCGACGGTATTATAAGTCCCGCCGCGGCGCTTTTTCTCTTGATTGCCCCCGATAATGAGTGGCTCAAAGGGCGCGCCTTCTTTAACATACAGCGCTCCTACGCCTATCGGCCCGCCGATTTTATGGGCGCTAAAAGTGGCATAGTCGAGATCTAATTTATGGACATCAATCGGGATTTTGCCAAGGGCCTGAGTCAAATCTGAATGCAGGAAGGCACCTTTTTCATGTGGCAAATCTAAGATATCGCCGGTTTCATTATTGGCAAGCATATAAGAATAGAGTTTTGGGCGTTTATCGCCGGCATATTTTTTAGTGGTTTCTAAAATCGAATGGTGCTCCAGCGGAGAAGTCTCGATTTCATGTCCTTCAAAAGTCCGGATAACAGTATTATTGGCCTCGCTCGCGCCGGAAGTAAAAATAATCTCCTGTGGCGCTGCATTGATGATGCTTGCGAGGAGCTCGCGAGTTTCCTCGATTTGGTTCATCGCGAGATGGCCGGGAGTATGGAGTGCTGAAGCATTGGCAAAAAACCTTTTTTCGGCCTCATGCATCGCCTCGAGAACTTCTGGCTCTAAGGGCGCGGTCGCGGCATAATCTAAATAAATCATCTCTATAATATTATATCAGATATGGCGAAGTTTGTAATTTTTATGATAGGTGTGCTATAATCTAAACATAAGTAATATAAGGAAAATAAATATGGCTAAAAAAGATGTAAAAACCGTAGGAAAGGTCTGGAGAATTTGGCTCGCGATAGCAGTACCGCTCGGGGGCGGATTCTTGATTTCTCTCTTGACGCAGGATGCGATGGGGAAGTTTAATAGCTTGGAGCAGCCACCGCTCGCGCCGCCGGCTTGGTTATTCCCGGTCGCATGGACGATTCTCTATGTCCTGATGGGTCTTGCTAGCTACTTTATCTGGCACCAAGGATATATTTCGCGAAAGAAGATGGACAAGGCTATCTCAAAGACCGCTTTATGGATTTATGGGATACAATTAGTATTTAACTTTGCCTGGACCTTGATTTTCTTTAACCTAGGTTGGTACTGGTTTGCTTTTGCAATCCTGATGGTAATGTGGATACTCGAGATTGCTTTGCTTGTATTGTCTCATAAGATTTCGAAAGGCGCGTTTTGGTGCCTACTTCCCTACGTCTTATGGACGACTTTTGCCGCGTATCTAAATTTGATGATTGCAATTTTGAACTAGTGTACCAAAATACCGCTTATGATGCCTTGTCGTTTTCACAACAGTTGACATATCGACCCATAAGCGGTATGATGGAAGTATAGAGGATTAAATTAGACTAGGACTAAAATAATCTCTATACTTGTTGGGATTGAAGACTTGCCTAACGGCGAGTCTTCTTGATTACGAGAGTGAATCCGAATGGTTTAAGGGAAAATTTAAAGTATACCATCTTCCTCCTTTCTTCTTTCAAGAAGGCAACAGACTGTAGCCTAGTACTTGCCTTCCCGCAGTTGTGCCCTCTTGTGGCCTACCCAAAGGCCAACTAGTAGTCAAGCCTCAAACCCCACGAAGCCATTATAAGCCCAAATTGAAAAAACTTACAACCATAACCTTGATAGTATAAGCATTATCACCTCTGGAAAGCGTTGATTATATTACAAAGTTATGGGGGCGCAAAGAAGTGCAGAGCTAGATAGATTTAAAACACAATAGGTAAAGCAAGTCATTTTTGTCGTTAACGCTCGAACTTGCACTAGAACTACTTACTTGCATAGAATATGCGTTGCGTTGGTAATACGCAGTATGAGTAGAAGACCAGAATGTACGATTGCTTGAGAGATTAAGCGCCGTATAAAGACCTCCACCGCTATAGTTACTTATTAGAGTGTCTAAAGTTGAAGATGTCGGAACAGTATAGCCGGCTGGGCAATAGGTATTAGAGTCACAGCTATCGTTTGAATCACAGAGTGACCACCAACCCAATGTATTACCAGAATTGCCATAGATATAGGCGTTGCCATCGGCAAGAATGCAACCGTTAGCATCCGAAATAGGATTTGTAGATGAGCATGGTTGCGGACCAGCAACTTCCCAAATCGCATAAAGGGTAATTGTCCCAGCCGTTCCCGGAGTGACACTTTGTCCTGCGGTTTGGGCGGCGGAGATGAGGGAGGAGACCGTTGGTGTATCAGCCGGGGAGTAGACTACGCTACCAGAGGCAGAGAGCGCCCAACCGGTAAAGTTATAGCCTTCTCTTTCAAAGCTTGTGCTTGGGATAGTATAAGTACTATTTGTTTGGAAAGTGGTTTGTGAAGGCATAGAGCCGGTAGCATCATTAGAGTTCTTATTAAAGGCAATAGTGTATGGAATGTCCCAGACAGCATAAACAGTAAAGCTATTTGTTGTGGCAGGAGATTGTCCGGCAGTCTGGGCGGCAGCGATTAAGTCATTAATGGCTACGGTTTGGCCGGCTAGGAAGATGGGAGTAGTGGAAGTAGTAGCATTATTTACCATAGCCCAGCCTTTAATACCATAACCGTCTTTAGTAAAGCCGGTCTTTGGCATCACGATATTAGAGCCGGAAAGGACGGTCCTCGGGCCCATGGTATTTGTTCCGCCATTAGCATTAAAGTTCATGGTATATTTAGTACCTTCAGATTTAGCTACGGCAGAGAAGACGACATTATTAGTATAGGTACCAGCAGGAAGAGAGCTGGTAAGTTTAGCACCAAAGCCTATTTGGTAACTATTATAGGCAGAAGAAGAACAATTAGCATTTGGCAAGGGATAACTGAAATCACTTTCAGCACAATAGACCGGATCATCTTCGTCTGTAGAATCAATGATAGTGCCATTACTTTCGTTTTCTCCTACGGCAAACCAATTACCATAACCTCCAGCTAGATGT
>JAFWOH010000012.1 GCA_017509895.1 Candidatus Saccharimonadota bacterium | reverse complement strand
TGTCGAGCCTTCTTTTGCACCATAATCGTTCAAAGTAACATTATTAAGAGTCAATGTACCATAATTATCTACAATACCATAAGAGCGATTCTTTGCTTCACCATTCTTAATCAGACCGCCACCGGTAATTGTTAAACTACCCTCATTGACGATGCCTCTATTTCTAGAACTCCTGACTGAAAGAGTGTGTCCGTTAAGATCAACTGTCACTACCCGACCTTCCGGGACAGTCATAATAGTAGATGCTGTATCGGCAATATCATCCGTCAAACGCACCGTATCAGCCGTACCATTTACAATTGCATCATAAAAATCCGCATAAGTTGCTACCTCTGCCGAAGTACCTTCCGTAGCGTAAACATTCGCTACTTGCCCTGTTAATGGCAAAACCGGTGACAATGCTGCCACGCCTAAAACAACTCCAAGAGTTGCACCCATATATAGCTTTTTATGTTTCATTTCAATATGACCTTTCGTTACTTTATTCTATTTTATACCATCATTCCGTTTATGGCAAGACTTATTTTTAAAAATGTGCTATAATCTTTATCAATGAATCAAGACAAGATAGAAAAAATGCGCGAAGGTGGCAAGATTCTTGGCAACCTCCTTCGTGACCTCAAGGATTATGTAAAGCCCGGCATGTCGGAAAAAGAAATTGATGCATGGGTCCGAAAGGAAGTTAATAAGCGTGGCGCTACCGTAGCCTATGATTCCCTCCCCGAAAAGTTTCCGGGGGCCATTTGCATCTCTACCAATGAACAGCTCGTCCATGGTACACCTACAGATTACCGTCTGGAGGAGGGCGACAAGGTCTCTTTCGATATGGTTATCGGGTATAAAGGTTATTTTACCGATGCCGCCATTACCATGCTCGTTGGGAAGACCGGTTCCCCGGCCGTTAAAAAGATGCTCAGCGTTACAGAGTCAGCCCTTTGGGAAGGTATTGAGCAGGTAAAACCCGGCGCTCATCTCGGAGATATTGGCTATGCCGTCGAAAAAGTTTTAAGAAACGGACACCTCGGCGTAATCGAGAATTATGTTGGCCATTTCATCGGCAAAGAGATGCATGAAAGTCCAGAAGTTCCGAATTACGGCAAGCGCGGTCATGGCTATATTTTAAAGCCCGGGGATACTCTCTGTATAGAGCCAATGTCTTCCCTTGGCAAGCCCGCCAATCATATCGAAAAAGATGACGCCTCCGGCTGGACAGTCGTTTTAAACGACGGCTCTCCCGCCTGCCATTTTGAACATACTGTTCTCGTCACCGAAACCGGGTATGAAGTCTTGACTCTCCCAGATTAGTTTGCTATAATATAATAAGTATGTCTATTAAAGTTACAAGAAAAGATCAAAGCGAGGCGAACGAAAACATCATTCGTCGCTTCAATCGCAAAGTTTTACAGAGTGGCATGATGCCGATCGCCAAGTCACAGCTTCGTTTTAGTAAGCCTATCTCAAAGCGCGAGCGCCGTCAGCGCGCCATCCTGCGCGACATTCGCCGCGCCGAAAAGACTGAGCGCATCAAACTCGGCCTCCGCTAAAAATAAGCCAAGTCTAGACTTGGCTTATTTTTACTATTCTACCCTCGACTTCCGAGACCCCATTCCATTCATTCACCATCGGCTGTATTAGGACCGAAACTGTCTGTCCGCTTGATAATCTTAGCCATTCTTCCGGCGCACTAAAAGCAACTAATCGTATTCTATTGTTGACGCCATCTCGAACCGTTAGCTTCAAATGTTCACCATCCCTTCCCATCCTATCCACAAACTCAATCATCATATCTGAAAGTAAGAATAGTGGCTCCGGATTACCATTCCCAAATGGCTGTAAAATCTCCAGCTCATTCATGAAATTAAGCGAGAGCGAAGCGACTTTCCCTATCTTTAGCTCTGGCTGTTTTTCTAAAAATCGTTCCTGATTTTTTAGACTTAAGCTCTTATAATATCTATTTATCTGTTCCGCAAAATCTAGGAGCTTCTCTTTTTCAAGCTTTACCCCACATGCCCCCGCATGCCCTCCACCCGCAATCAAGAGGTCTTTACATTCCCTCATCGCCTCCGCTAGGTCAAATTCGCCGAAGCTTCGTCCACTACCCTTCAAGATAACTTTTTGAGAAGGCGCTACTGTGGCTTCCGTCAAAACAAATGAAGGTTTCTTATACTTCTCCGTCAACTTCCCCGCAATTATCCCTACAATCCCCTCATGCCACTTACCTGAAACCACGATAACCGGCATCTCAGAAATGCCCCTTTGCTCTATTTCTGAAACTGCCATCTGTTGTTGCCGTCTTCGTTCGC
>JAFWOH010000001.1 GCA_017509895.1 Candidatus Saccharimonadota bacterium | reverse complement strand
TGCTCGCATTCTAAAATTCCCGCTTATGGTTATTTACTTCATTATACACCGAAATCAATTTCTCTGCAACATCATCCCACGAAATTTGTCGATATTCTGCTTTGAGCCCGTCTCTTAAAGTATTACGAAGTCCATTAGATTCTGAAATCGCCACAATCTCATCTGCCAATTTATTCGTATCCCAAAAATCATATTCCATCACCGAATGCAAAACTTCCGCCACCCCAGATTGCTTAGTCAGAATCAATACATCGCCATGATGCGCCGCCTCGAGAGCGGTTAGTCCAAAAGGCTCCGAAATCGAAGACATTACAAAAATATCCGAAACCTGATAAATATCACGAAGCTGTTTCCCGCGCACAAATCCCGTAAAGACCACATTCTTTGAAATCCCATATTTTGCCGAGAGCTCGAGTAGCTCCTCTCTCTGCTCCCCATCTCCCGCAAATACAAAAATCAGTTTCCGATTTTTAGAAAGCGCGGCCGCCGCCGCCTTCATCATATTCGAAAGCCCCTTTTGAATCGTGAATCGCCCCACCGTCGAAATTATCGTATACCCCGCCGCCTTCATCGCCTCGAGATAAGCATAATCGTCTGTATCATATTTATAAACCTCGTTCACAAATTCTTCATCTAAAGAATTGTAAATCACGTCAATTTTATCATCGGGAATATCATATTTCTCATGGATAATATGCTTCGTTGCCTCAGAAACCGCAATAATCTTATCCGCGAGCATCAGCCCTTCTCGCTCGATCTCAATCACCAGCGGATTTCCGCCATTCATCCCCGAGCGGTCATATTCCGTTGCATGCACATGTGCCACAAGCGGAATCCCAAAATTTTTCTTCGCCAGCATCCCCGCCTCAAAAGTCAGCCAATCATGCGCATGCACCAAATCCGGCTTAAATTCCATCAAATATTTCTCAACAAACTCACAATAATTATGCTGAATTTCCCGGATTGAAATCATCTCCCCTGTATCCGTCCGCGGAATCAAAGCCTTCTCCACATATTTTGTATCATACGCCCCCACTCCATAACGATAAATCGGGTCCAACTTCATCGCCGAAAGAATCCGCATATATTTAATCTCTGGGTGCTCCGCCTCGTACGGCACTACAAAATCAATATCAGCACCTTCACGCGCCAATGCTCTCGATAAGTTTAAACACGCTACCCCTAGTCCTCCACTGTTATGGGGCGGTAGCTCCCATCCTAGCATTAGTATTTTCATCTTCTTCCATTTTACCACAGAATATGCTAAAATGTTAATAGGTTTTTTAATAATTTATTCACAATTTTTGTAGGAGCGTAGTACAACGGTTAGTATCATGGTCTCCAAAACCATTGATGTGGGTTCGATTCCTGCCGCTCCTGCCATTTTTACTATGGAAGAAAACTATATTCCGCGCCACCGTAAAATTTCCGGATTCTTGATAATTTTTATTTGTCTATTAGCCGGAATATTTTTTATGTCCAGCCAAATCTTTAAAAGCCTAGCCCCCACTCCAGAAAAAACAGAGTCATCAGAAACATCCGAAAATACCGAATCACCAAAGCTTACTACCGCCGAAGACGGAAAATTAAACAGCCTCGAAAAAATCTCCATCACCGAAATCGCAAGTACAGCCAAGGCCCCAAATCCCGATGGTTCGAGGACTATTTATCTGACTTTTGATGACGGCCCCGGCCCATATACCGCTAAACTTCTTGATATCCTCAAAAAATACAATGTCAAAGTCACATTCTTTGTTACGGGTGCCGGCGACGATAGCCTTATTGTCCGCGAGGCAAACGAAGGCCATACCGTCGCACTCCATACTATGACCCATAATTACGCCTACGTTTATTCTAGTATTGCCAATTATTTTGACGACCTTTATCAAATCCAGTCTCGTGTCAAAAACCTCACCGGTCAGACTCCCACCATCATTCGTTTTCCCGGCGGCAGCTCAAATCTCGTCAGCGCTGGGTATGACGGTGGCTCCCATATCATGAGCAGTCTAGTAAATGAAGTTTCCGCCCGCGGCTTTACTTATTTTGATTGGAATGTCTCCTCCGGTGATGCCGGCGCTCCTCTCTCCTCGGAACAAATTTACCAAAATGTCACCGAAAATCTCAAGCCCGGCGCCTCCGTCGTCCTCCAGCACGACATTAAAGATTATTCCGTCGATGCTGTCGAGCGCATCATAGAGTATGGCCAAAAAAACGGCTACACTTTCAAAAAGCTAGATACCTCCTCACCCGTCGTCCATCATGGCGTAAACAACTAAACTCTTTTTGCGTAAATAATCAATCTATGTGAATAATCTTGCCCCGAAAGATGCTCTCCAAAGCAAGTCATCAAAACCAATGTCGGCTCTTTTTCATCCTTCAGAATTTCTCGCATTGAAATTTCCGACTTCGCCTTTATCTCTCTTGAAACTACTCTAAAATTTTGTCCATCATAAGAAATCGTATCCCCGACAGCTACCTCTGGGAGCCTCTGAAATACCGTCGAAGAATGTCCCATCACTAGCACCTTATTATCATAAGACTGATACCTCCCTACGATATAATTTGGCGCAGAGAGCACCCGCCCATTCAGCTCCACATCCGACATCGGTGCCACTAAATCAATGCTCGGAATCGCCAAGCTCCCCGTCGCTGTCTTTGCTTCCTCTGCATATGCCATCACCATATTTCCACTCGGCTGAAAACCAAAATACAAATACACCGGTATTGCCACCAAATAAAATGCCAATAGTCCAATCACTAACTTGCGCTTATCGCGCCTCACTCGCACTCTAAATTCTTCTTCCATTATTACCTCTTTAAATGGCTACCTCTATTATAACACAACCACTTTTAATTACTAGACAGTTTGTAAATTTAACTTTTATAAAATCACGAATAGGGTATGAAAGCATGAAACATGGCGGGGCAATACCTCCAGAACGCTACTCGCCGCCTGCTACCGCCGAAAAATCACAATAAATAGCCCATCCTCAGAGCTCTTATGCGGGAATCTAGGGGGAGCTCTTCGGATGGGTATTTATTGTCATTTTTGCGGGGCGAGTAACGCATTGTTCTGGAGGCATTACCCCGCCCATGTTTCTATTTTGTTATACTAAACTTCATTCGCCATTAAGATAAGACGGTGAGAAGCATCCCCATTACCATAATTAGTACCAGCACAGGTCATTAGAATATAATCATAAGTAGCACCATTATATTCACCATATGCAGTAATAGCCTTCATAATCTTCATTGAAGTAGTAACTTTCATCCCATTCATCCGTACTGTACGGGTAGTACTACCCTCAAAATGGCTCTTAGTCTGAAGATCGCTATTTACCACTTGATAAGTCCGGGTAACACCCCCGAGAGTAACGGTAAAGCGTGCACCGATACCAAGATTAGCAAGTCCACCAAACACATTAGTGGTATTGTGACCATAGAGGAAGTGCTCGCCATATAAACCGACTTGACTTCCCGCGTCAATTAGGGTATTGCTAGAATAGAAAATCGGCACCGTATTACCAGCAATATTAATCTGGTCAGCTACCTGTTGAACAGGGGTAGACTCTACATAATCAGTCTGAAAACTTTCCTCAATACTAGCAATCTCAATCTGAGAAACACTAACTTCCGCCTCTGTTCTGGAAATCTCAGTCACCTCTGGAGCTCGATCAGTCGCCTGCTCAGTTTCCGCAAAAACCCCGCTAGTCATTAACCCAGCCGGAATCAATCCAAGACCAAGCAAAAAGACTAACAAACTGATATAATAATGGTGCATATTGTTCTTGACAACCTTCATTTCACACACTCCGATTATTACAACCATTATACCACACATAAGCATTTTAGTCAAGAGTTGTAAACAAATTAAACATCTGATACAATAGATTCATTATGGAAGGCAAAACAACTAAGCCGCGTGCAATATTGGTGTTCGGTGCCCCCGCCAGCGGCAAAACCACATTCTGCGAGAAATTCTCAAAGCAGTTCAGGGCTCCATATTATAATTTAACAGAGATAGAGGCTCGCCTCGGTTTCGATCGTGCTAAGATGCTTCAGGTTCTTGACTTAATCGCTAAAACCGGTCAAAACTTCATTATCGAAGGGGAGCTCAATACCGAGCAAGACAGGGAAGAAATCAAAAAGCTCTTAAGAAGTAATGGCTATACCCCCTCCCTTATCTGGATTCAAACAGATATTAATACCATCCGTACCCGTCTCAAGGTTCGCCTAAAATCCGTTGAGAAGGCTAAGACTGAATATGCCAAGAAAATCGCCGAGCTTGAAGCCCCAGCCGAGGATGAAAATCCTATCGTTCTCTCTGGTAAACACACCTTTGAGACTCAATTGACTCATGTCCTCTCTCGGATGGCCGAGTTAATTTAATGAAATTCGTCGACAAAGAATTTGGTGAAGTACTCGTCCGAAAGAGTAGTCTCGTTCGCGGAGTAAAATTCTCCGTATCTACTTCTGGGCGACTCCAGATGTCTGTGCCTTCCTATACCACTACTTTTCTTGCCAAACGTTTTTTGAATCAAAGTCGCAAGACTATTCGTGAAAAATTGCCGATTAAAGACCCCTCTTCCCAGAGAGCGCGGGATGCCAAGAAGAAAATTCTCATGAAAAAGGCTAAGGAATATCTCCCCTATCGCCTAGATTATTTCGCTAAACTCTATGGCTATCATTATGACAAGGTCCGCTTTTCTCATGCCAATACTCGCTGGGGCTCCTGCACCCATCATCCAGATGGCTCTATCGTCATCTCTCTCAATATCGGCCTCATGAATGTCCCCGAGCCCCTTCGCGACTATGTCATCATTCATGAACTTTCCCATATTAACCATCCCGATCATTCCGCCGCCTTTTGGGCCGAGGTTGGCGAGCATGATGCTCGTTTTAAAGACCATCGCCGTAAATTAAAAGCTCTCAGTCCCGGAGTTTAATCTCTGGCAAATCTATCTTCTCATAGACCTTTGAAAACTTTGCCTTTTTGCCCGAAAATGCCAAAAAGACTTGTGAAGGCAGATAAAATACCCATGCCATATAATTTGCGAATAAAGTCACCGTATGTGGCAAAGTCGTCGTTGTCGTGACAAAAGACAGTCCCACAAACAAATCACAAATAAAGAATAAGATAAACCCGATTAGGGCATATTTTGCCGCCGCACTCCGGCTCTCCCTATACCAACAAAAAGCTTCAAAAATATTCGTAAACATCAAAATCCCATAAGAAATTGCAAGAATAAACATTGTCGGTATCTCTTTTTGCAACATCCCCAATATTATTACTAAGGCCGAAGCTAAAATCGGCAGTATCGGCGAAATCGCTCGTATCCTCGAAAAACGCAAGAAATGTGCCATCTGAACGAAGATAAAAACTAAAACCCCTATTTCAGAGGCATTATTATAGATTAAAATCCCATCCGCAATTACCGTCAGCCCTAATGCAATTACTAAAAATACATCTTTCCTTGAATAAACTAAAGTGTAGATAAAACATAATACTAGACCCCCATATTTCAAAGTGGTCGTTATCACTTCATTTTCCTTATTCATCCCCAAAATCAAAAACGCCACATAAACCAAAAACCAAACAACAATCCAAGAAATGCCAAGCTCTTTTAGCTTTTTCATCATATCATTAATTATAGCATAATAATAAACCGCGCGAAAGCCGGAAACCGCGCTTTTCGGCTTTCGCGCCTTACTTAGTTTCTTTCGTTGGGGCTTTCTTTCCTAAAGAAAGCCCCAAAGCATTAGCGCGTAATCCTTATGGCAAAACCACCACCCGGCGCCATCCAGATATCGAGTGCATCCGCCCTCGTCACTTTTCGTTTTTCTACCGTAATCGCTAATTGGTCATCCCGATAATGCGCCGTATCACCATCCCGATAAATCTCCGCCGTCCATTCTCCGCTGTCCAAGAAGTCTAGGGAAATCCGCACCTGATGCGCTTGGTCATTCGTCACACCCCCGATATACCAATCTCCCGGATTACCATAACCACTATCAAATTTAGCATCAGCATTATCAGATTTACCATAACCGGTCCCTCTAGAACGCGCCTGTCTAGCCACTACATAAAATTCACCAATCGAGCCAATCAGAGGCACCGTCTTTTCCCATGTCACCGGCACATCCCGGATAAACTGAAACACCTCTGGAAATTCATTTTCATAAAACCTAGGTCTATCCGCCGCCATCTGCATCCCCGAATAAATCGTCACATAATACGCTAGCTGCCGCGCAAGAGTAGAGGCAATCCTTTTCGTGTAATTACAAACATCAAAAATCCCCGAGGTATAATCCATCCCTCCAGCTAGCAACCTCGTAAACGGTAAAATCGTCGCATGAGAAGGCAGGAGCGCTCCGCCCTCATATTCCTGCCCCCGCGCCCCTTCGCGCGTCAAGAAATTTGGCCATGTCCGCTCTATGCCTGTCCCCTTAATCGGCTCATGTATATCGAGCATGATGTGATGCTTTGCCGCTATCTCTACTACTCTCTGATAATGCACCACCCCGAGCTGCGAATGATGAAATTCTTTCCGCCCATTAATCATCATATAAGACCCCGCATATCCCGGCTTTACATAATGCACTCCATAATCTTCGTAATATTGATAGGCCTCCTCGAGCTGCTTTTCATAATTATCCACAAACCCAACCGTTTCATGATGCCCGACCAGCTCGACCGAATTTTCCCGCGCATATTCCGAAATTTTTGCCATATCAAAATCTGCCACCGGATGAGTAAAATCGTTCGTCGCCCCGTTTAAGAGCCAATCGCCATTCCAGCCATTATTCCATCCTTCAATTAGTAGACCCTCAATCCCTAATCTCTTGCAAGCATCAATATATTCCATCGTATGCTCCGTCGTCGCCCCATGTCGCTCCCCCTCGGCCCAAGTCCATTCCCCCACAAACATCGCCCACCATATCCCCATAAATTTAAGTGGCTTTACCCAAGAAAAATCTCCCTTCGGCGCATCATTTAGATTTAAGAGCATCCTGTTTGTAATCAAGTCAATCGCCGCATCCGCAACCATTATCACTCGCCATGGCGTATTAAACGGCAGGTCGACATAGGCCTTCATCCCATCCGATAACGGTGTAATATCCGCCGCTAAAATCTGGTCTCGATTTTGTTTTAAAGTCATCGAACCATAATTATAGAGCGCCGCTTCGTGAATCGAAATATAATAGCCTGTCGGCACCTGCATGGTGAGTGGCGTATGTACAGAATGATCAATCTCCGAAAGTGCATTCCGCTCATAATTATATTCATACCTATCCGGCTGATAGGCCGGGATATGCCAAGCTAGGGAATTAAGGTCCACATTAAATTCTGTCAATTCTTCTGAAATCACGATATTCTGAAACTCTGGCTGAGGCGGGATTTCATAGCGAAATGCCACCCCGTCATCAAACACTCTAAACCGCATCGTAAACAAACGCTTCTTCCCGCCGGTCTCCGAGAGATATAGTGCTACCTCCCGAAAATTATTTCGCACCACTCTCTGTTCTCCCCATGGTAATTCATAAGTGTCATCAAAAGTCTTCTCTACCACCCGGACTATCATTAGCCCATTTAAAAGCGGGTCATCCCCGCGTAGCCTCATCCCGAGATGAGACTCTCGTATAATGATTTTTCCATCCCGATAGACCGAATATAAAAGCTGGCCGAGTTTTAATTGCACCTTCAAAACTATTCGCCCATTCGGGCTCGCAAAAGTCTTATCATATTCTAGAACCGGTTTTCTAAACAGCCACGAAAATAGTCCCATATCTATATTATACTACAATCCTTAAGCTAAATCTTAAGATTCTTATATTAAAATTTAAACCTCTTATGCTAAATCTAAAGATTCTTATGCTAGAATCTAAACTGCCTATGCTAAATTCTAAAATTCCTATGCTAAAATCTAAACTATCCGTGCTTTCATTCAAAAAATCTCTGTGCTATAATTAGCCTATGAATAGAAAACGCCATTCTTTTGGGATCATCATCACTTTTATTATCGTCCTCGCCGCCGTCTGCGGAATTATGTATTTTATTAATCTCCCTCGCGGAAAAGTCATTTATGACGACAGCCTAGGGAGCGAAGAAAAATCCCTCCTTGCGGAGATTCTAAAAGATGAAAAACTAAAAAATGACCTAACCCTCTCTAGCGAGACCGTCACAAGCATAGATGGCTCAGAATTAATTTCAGGTATCGAGGTCCCCGTAGTAGATTTCTACTATCATGGCGAAACTAAATACATCCCGTTTGAGGAATTAGACAGTTCCGTCCGCATCACCGAGCAAGACGGCAAAAATTATCTAGACGATTTTAAATCTGGCGCAAAATTCAAAATCATTAAAATCAAAAGCGGAAATCAAGAGGAGCAAAATACCATTGCCGAAAAAATCAAGGCCCGCCTACCAAATTTCCCGACTGACAAATCCGAAGTCTTAAGCCTAAACCAGACCGGCGTCACCGCTCTCGCTCGTGGCATCCAGACAAAGTTAAATCAGGTCGGAGACGGCGCTTATTTTGCCGAGAATATTAAAGACCTTCTCAGCTCATCAGATCTTACCCACATCTCTAATGAGGTCTCCTTCGCCGATGATTGCAAGACCGATTCTAGCTCTACCGTCCTCTGCGCCGATAACCGGGTTTTCGACACCATCAAGGCTATCGGTACCGACATTGTCGAGCTAACCGGCAATCACAATGTCGATGTCGGCAAGGCCGCGGCCATAGACACTTTAAAACTCTATCATGATAACAATCTCAAAACTTTTGGCGGCGGCGAAAATGCCGAGGATGCCAAAAAGCCTTTAGAAATTAATCAAAAAAATACCAAAATTACTTGGCTCGGCTTTAATCTTTCCACGACAAAGCCCGGCGGTGGCGGCGCCACCGACACACTTCCCGGTGCCAATATCTATGATGAAATAACCGCCAAAAAGCAAATCAAAGAGGCTAAAGAAAGGGGTGATTTCGTCATCGTCGATGTCCAATATTACGAATGTTATTGCTATCCAGATGGCTTTGTCGAGCATGAAACCTGCGACTATCCGATAAACGCCGGCGAGTCCGATTGGCCGGAGCAAGAAGCTTTCTTTAAACATCTAATCGATCTCGGTGCGGACATGGTCGTCGGCACACAGGCTCATCAACCCCAAACTTTTGAGCTTTATAATGACAAGCCGATTTACTATGGCCTCGGCAATCTCTTCTTCGACCAGACCTATTGGCCCGGTACAGAGCGCTCGCTCATCTTAACTCATTATTTCTGGAATAATAAACTCCTCCAGACCGAAATCACCCCGACAGTCTATGATGAATCTTTCCAAACCACTAAAATGAGCGAAAAAGATGCCAAAGCCTTTCTCTCTCGCCTCGCCAAATGGGCTAAATAGGGCTAAACAGCCTATGCTAAAACCACTATAAATTTGTAATATAGTCAACGATTTTCTTGGGGCGAAACTTTTTATGCTATCAAGGTTATGCTTGCAGAAATTTTCGACCTAATATATCCTCGAGTCATTAACAATTAAACGGAGGACAATATGTCAAAAACAAAGCAAAAGCGAAAATTAAAAATCAAATATCTGTCTGTCCCGCTCATCATCGCGGCAGCTCTTATTGGTTATCAAAAGCCCGCAAGCGCCAAAGACACTTGTCAGGATGTCGAAATCATCTTTGCTCATGGCGCCGATTCAGATGTAGCGGACAGCCCTGATGTCGCGGCATGGAAAACCGCTTTCGAGGCCCAGATGAAAGAGCATAGCGATTTAAAAATTAGCTATTACTCTCTTGGCGAAAAGGAATATTCCGGCCATCGTTATGTCGGAGCCGATATCGGCCTTGGCTCGCTCAAAGAAGTTAAAACTACTTTAGGCGCCTTTCTCTCTAGCGGAAAATCTGGCGAATTTCAAAATAGTGTCAAAAACGGCATAGCAGAATTAAAAAGTCATCTAGAAGAGACCATGAAAGCTTGTAAAGAGACCAAATTTGTCTTTGGTGGCTATTCTGAGGGCGCTTATATCCTACATCAATTCTTTAAAGAAGATGCAGCCACCATCGGCCTTACACCCGAAAATGTTGTCTATATCGCAACATTTGGCGATCCAAAATTATATCTCAAGGAAGGCGAGGGAATTAATCCGCCCGCTTGCCGTAATGAAGATTTTTCAAATTATCGCGTCTATGCCCCTAATTGCCATGCTCATTCTGGCATCCTCGGTGCCGAACAGCCCGATTATTTTCCAGAAAATCATCTTAAAAACACCGGTCTCTGGTGTACTCAGAAAGATGTCATGTGTAGTAATTATTTTGACATCTTTAATCTTTCGCATCTTTTAGATGACCATCTAAATTACGCCTCAAAAGAACCCTATCCCTATAAACAGGCTGCCATCCTCGTCCGTCAAAGGCTTGCCCAAATTTTCCCAGCTAAAATAGGGCTTTCAAAAGAGGCTGTCCACTCCGCCGCTCGCGACACCGCGATTTTAATTGACACCACCGGCTCAATGTCTGGCGTCATCAATAGTTATAAAGCCGAGGCCCTTAAGATTGCCAAAACTACGGTCGAAAATGGCGGCCGCATCGCCCTCTATGAATATCGTGATTTAAGAGCCGATGGTAAAGACCTCGTCCCTAGGAAATTATGTGATTTCTCCTGTACTTACGAAGAGTTTTCCGAAAAAATCAATAAAATCACCGTCTCTGGCGGCGGCGACACTCCCGAATCTGTTCTCTCCGCCTCGCTCGGCGTGATGAACGAGCTAAAATGGCAAAAGGGTGCGACTAAATCTATCGTACTCCTCACCGACGCCACCTATCACGATGCCGATTTTGATGGCACTACTCTCTCTGATGTCGTAAAACGCAGTCTCGAAATCGACCCGGTCAATTTTTACATCATTGCCCCGGCGAGCATCACTTCTAACTATAACGCTCTCGCCTCGGGGACCAATGGTAAAGTCTTTAGCCTCTCTAGTAAAGATATCGCCCTCTCTGGCGAAACCCTCTTAAACCGCCCTGCTCTTAACTTCCAATTTGAAACTTATTCTGTCACAACCGATAAAATCGCCACCTTCCTTGTCGATACCAAGTCTAGTGACATCGATCATTTTGAATGGGATTTAGATATGGACGGGGCTTTCGAGCTCATCACTTCCTCACCTAATATCAGCTCGCTTTATACGGCACCCACCTCCGGCTTCATTCAATCTAAAGTCGTGACAAAGTCCGGCCTATCTTCTTCGGCCTCCGCCTATCTCACCGTCACAAATGGCGAAGACCTTGGCTCCACCCCCACCATCGAAAACCTAGAGATTAATCCATCTGAAACCACCGCTAAAGTGTCCTTCAAGACTGATGCCGAAAAGACCGTCATCTTCCTCGATGATTACGCTCTCTGTCTCACCGAAGGGACAGAATTCACTCTTACGGATTTAACTCCCGGCAGCCACACCTTGACTCTAGCACCAGTCTCAAAAACCGGTCTCCGCGGCAAAAATACAATAAAAATTTTTAAAACTAAAAATAATCTGCCTAAGATTCCGAATAGTGGTAGGCTATAACAATTCTAAAGTCAGGACATGTGCCTGACTTTAGAATCATCCTAGGTTCTTTTGGCGTTGGGACCTTTTCTTCCAAGAAAAGGGCCCAAACTTGATAGATGCCATTCATTGCAAAATTCACAATGGTAGACTGACAGCCGCGGCGCCCCATGGTCATGCTCCGCCACCCGCGCCGCCACCTCGGCCTCCTCTCGCGTCGGATAACAAATCTTCTGGCTCTCGCCAACCCAGCATTTCTTCGGTTCAAATTCTCTATACTGCATTTCCCGATAATTATAGCACTAGTTTCTAGCCTGAGCAACCAGCAGAAACTCCTCTTATAGATAACCAATGCCCACCTAAGCCTTCGTCTGGCTACAGAGGGAATACTGTCAATTTGACTAAATGAGTTTTTTAGCATAAACAGTATTGACTTTAAAGAGAAAGTGTGATATAATACAAGTGTAAAGTTTAAGTGAGATTTCACGAGGCTAGCACATTAAAAGCGATTAGAGAGATTTCATATTCTCGCTTTTTATGTGGTAGCCTTGTGGCAAAATATTTTCTTTTGCCGGCGGGCAATAAACGCAGAAAGGTGGGTATATGACAAAAGGAATGATTTTAGCGGTTTCACTTTTAGCACTTATTTTAACAGGATGTGGTTCAAACGATGCCGCTCATGAATATGAACCATCAAATTATATACCAATAGGGGGGCAAAATACCGACGCCGACGAACTAGCTGAACGCTTTCTAGGAATCAAAGGAGATTTTCACAAAGGTGATAAAATACTTGAAGTGGAAAAGAGGCCCGTAGGTGATAGCGAACATTCATATAGCTATCTTATGGAAACTCAAAATGGCGAGATGGTATACATCGACAATGCTATTGTTTTGCCAGATTACATAGAGTGTTTTGAGTATGATACAACCTACGGCACAATTAGATTCGAAAATGTGTCAGAACTAGAGGTTCAGAATGAAGAAGGGGTTGGTAATGCAGAATCAAACACTGCCGACATGAACAATATCCTCAAAGAAGAAATCGGTTTCTAATCGCAAAAGCGATGCAGTAAAATGCATCGCTTTTTTATATCAAAAATAAAATCAGTAAGTACCCTACCTTTCGTTTGTGGAAAACTCCCAAAAAATTCATAAAAATTATGCTAAAAAACTATTGCAACACTACATATAGTGTTCTATAATAGTTCCAGACACTAAATATGGGGTCTAAACCAAAAACAAAATAATAATAATAATATCAAGTGAGGTAATAGTTTTTATGTTCAAGAAAATTCAGAAACGAGATGGAAAAATCGTCAGTTTCAATCCCGAAAAAATCACCGACGCTATCGCTGCGGCCGGAGCAGCGACCGAAGAATTTAAATATGACCGCGCCAAACAGCTGACCGAAAAGGTACTAAAAGTCGCTGAAGAGGAAATCACAGAGCGCACTCCGAAGGTAGAACAGATTCAGGACATCGTCGAGCGCGTCTTGATGGAGTCCAGCTTTAAGCGTACCGCTAAGGAATACATTACTTATCGTCAGGAAAGAAACAAGGTCCGCGATGCCAAGTCAAATCTCATGGAGGCTTATAAGACCATTTCTATCGCTGATGCTTCCGAAGATTCCGATATTAAGCGATCTAACGCTAATGTTGATGGTAATTCCGCCATGGGCAAAATGCTCCAATTCGGCGCTGAGGGTTCAAAGGCCTTTGCTAAAATTGTATTATTAAAGCCGGAGCATGCCTATGCTCATGATAATGGCGACATCCATATTCATGATCTCGATTTCTATGCCACCGGCACCCTCACTTGTTGTCAGACAGACCCTCTAAAACTTTTTGCAAACGGTGGTTTTAATACCGGTCATGGTCATCTCCGCACCCCCAATTCGATTGGTTCCTATGCCGCTCTCGCCGCCATCATCCTTCAAGCCAATCAAAACGAGCAACATGGTGGACAGTCCATTCCGAATTTCGACTATGCCATGGCTCCCGGCGTCGACAAGACTTTCAAAAAGGCCTTAAAATCTAATCTCGAAAAATACAATGAATTCGCCGATAAGCATCTTAAGATTGAAATCCCCGATGATATTAAATTTGGCGAAGATGAAAAATTAAAGAAGCTTAAAGTCCCCGCCTCTGTTATTAAGGCTAGTACCGAGGATACCGAGAAACAGACTTTTCAAGCCATGGAGGGCTTTATCCATAATCTTAACACCATGCATTCCCGTGCCGGCGCTCAGGTGCCATTCACGAGTATTAACTTCGGTACGGACACCAGCCCCTCTGGCCGCCTCGTCTCGAAGTATCTCCTCGAGGCTACCATGAACGGCCTCGGTCATGGCGAGACCCCGATTTTCCCGATTTCCATTTTCAAGGTCAAAGAGGGAGTTAACTATAATCCTGAAGACCCGAATTATGACTTATTTAAGCGCAGTATGGAAGTCTCGGCAAAAAGGCTCTTCCCGAATTTCACCTTCATCGATGCGCCGTTTAACCTCCAATATTATAAGCCCGGCGATTACAATACCGAGATTGCCACCATGGGCTGCCGCACCCGCGTCTTTGGCTCTTGCTTTAAAGAGTCAGATGGCATCGTGACCGGTCGCGGCAACTGCTCCTTCACCACGATTAATCTCGTCCGCCTCGGCATCAAGCATGGCATCTGCCTCGGCGAAAGAAAGGAAGCAGACTGGTCCGGTTTTTATAAAGACCTTGATAAGATGATGGACTTAGTTAAAGATGAGCTTCTTGAGCGCTATGACTTTCAAGCCAATCAGCACGTTAGAAACTTCCCCTTCCTCATGGGACAAGGGAACTGGTTCGGTTCTGAAAAATTAAAGCCTAATGATAAGCTAGGTGATGTAATTAAGCATGGCACTCTCTCTATCGGCTTTATCGGCCTCGCCGAGACCTTAAAGGCGATGATTGGCCAGCATCATGGCGAGTCAGACGAGGCCGAGGAGCTCGGTCTCGACATCATCACCCATATGCGCGAGAGATGTGATGAATATACCAAGAAATATCATCTCAATTTCTCGCTCCTCGCCACTCCTGCCGAGGGTCTTGCCGGTCGCTTTACTAAGATGGATCGTAAAGAATATGGTAAAATCGAAGGCGTCACCGACCGCGATTTCTATACCAATTCCTTCCATGTCCCAGTTTATTATAATATTTCCGCTTTTGATAAAATCGACAAAGAGGCACCCTTCCACGCCCTCTGTAATGCCGGCCATATTAGCTATATTGAATTAGACGGTGATCCTTCCGATAATATCGAGGCTTTTGAAGCGGTCATCCGCCACATGAAAGATGCCGGTATTGGCTATGGCTCGGTCAATCACCCTGTCGATCGCGATCCGGTCTGTGGCTTTTCTGGTATCATCAAAGGGAATCGCTGCCCGTCTTGCGGCCGCATCGAGGATGATGTTCTCTTTGAGCGCCTCCGTCGCATCACCGGCTATCTCGTAGGTAGCCTAGAGCGCTGGAATGACGGCAAGAAGGCCGAGGAGGCCGCCCGCGTCAAGCACTCCGTCGCCTGCGAGACCTGCCATAAAGACGGCGTCTATTCCGTCTCCGAAAAGTCCGCCCGCGAGAAGGCCAAGAAAACCGCTAAGAAAGCGTTAGGAAAGGAATAATATGAAAATCCGCCTATCAGGTCCTATCGAGCGTGACAGCATCGTCAATGGCCCGGGCCTCCGCGCCGTCATTTGGACGCAGGGTTGCCCGAATCATTGCGAGGGCTGTCAGAATCCAGAAACTTGGGATTTTAACGGCGGATTTCTCATCGATGTCGAAGAAGTAAAGGACGAGCTGCGGAAGTTAAAGGGCCAGACCGGCCTCACCTTCTGCGGCGGCGAGCCTTTTGTCCAGCCAGAGGCCTGCCTTGAGCTTGCAAGATTTGCCAAAAAAGAACTCGGCTGGGATGTCTGGAGCTTTTCCGGCTTTACCTACGAAGAAATTGTCGATTATGGCAAAGCCAAGACTGATGATGAAAAACAGGCTAAGAAAAATCAGGCTACCCTAGATTTCCTAAACGAGCTCGACGCCCTCATCGACGGCCGCTTCGTCCTCGCAGAGCGTGATTTAACTCTGAAATTCCGCGGCTCCCGCAATCAACGCATCCTCCACCTAAAAAACGGCAAAATACTTTCTATCGAGTAAAAAATACGCCATATTCAGGCGTAAAGTCAAATGGCTGAGCAAAATTAAACTGACATTAACAGAGTACAAAGAATGCAATTTGATAATTTCAGCAGAAAAGCATAAAATATATTGACATTTTTTACAATGTATGCTATAATATAAACATACTCCGAGTTATGGGAGACGAAGAGTCGCGTAACTTAAAAGAATGATTCTGAAACGTTTGTTTGTAAGACAAGTTTTCTGGCAATCATGCACAGATTGTTAAAACTCGATGCGGTGCTATCAGTTGGACATACAGCTTAGCTGAATAGGAACTTGAAATCTATCCGTAGTCGAGAAGAAAACGAGTCTTAAGGCTGAACCGTAGCTCGTTAGACGAGTGCAACTTCTTATTGCTCCCGTCATAGCGGGAAATATTAGAAGTCGTCTAAGCGGGAATGCTTGGCAAAATGAGAGGAATCTTTAGTGGCTTTAGCCATATTCTTTGTCGGTAGTAGTACTTTAAGTGAGAAAACATTTTTGGAAGAACGTATGACTATGATCATATCATCAGAAGAAAATGCGAAGATGTTTTATACTTGTCTATACAATCATCCAGATTGCAAAAGAGCTTTGCAGAGTAGTACTGCTCAATCTGGAAAAAAAATAGGAAAAAGATAAAATATTGTTTTCACTGCCCGAAAGGGTTCCCAGCCGCTAGTACACTAGCGGCTTTTTCTATGTCGAAAAATGCACAAAGTCGTTTAGGATATACAAAGATTTTTCATCAAAAAAATCGGCCAAAACCGATTCATAATATTGCATTTGGCTGAGCCGGCAGGATGTGGATCCTAAAGCCGGCACGCGCAAAACAAAAATCCGAGAGCAAGCTCTCGATTTTCGTTTTGGCTGAGCCGGCAGGATTCGAACCTGCGAATGCTGGGACCAAAACCCAGTGCCTTACCACTTGGCGACGGCTCAATCTAGTATCAATTATATCACTTTTTTATGCCGTCGTCCACTGCTCACGCGTGAGATAAACCACCCGCCGCGGCAAAATCGCCAAAACCTCCGACGGAACCACTTCCGGCGAGGTAAAATCATAAGTCGGCTCGGCCTCAGTAGCAAACTTCATCGGCCCCTTACCCTCCGGGTCATATTGCCCAATATAAGTCCAATATTCAATTTCATTTAAGGCAATCTGCATATTTTCCACCGTATATCCCGAATACTTCGCCAAATATTCCACGAATGACAACTCGTCATCCGATGTCATCCCTCCATAGCCCTTCATATATTCTTGCACCGGTGAAACATAATCCTTGTCTACCGTTTCCATATACCTATCATCTGCTACATAACTTTGTGCATATTTCATAAATTCATTCCAAGAAGTTAAGCTTACTGCGCCTGCCGTCTGCGGACCCTGAGAAACATCATCCACAGTCATACCGTCAATTTGCGTATCAACTGCCGTTCCTCTAGCCACACAATTCGCTCCCGTACTCCATCCTAAAGTTGCAATCTGGCTCACCCCCTGAACAGCCTGAATGAAATCGCCAACAATAGGAATCACGCCTAATATTTGATTTATTGTACTATTCGCCGTCTCGTTTCCTGTCTTTATTAACGAAGTTTCGGCATCCATAATATTTTGGTCAACATGGCCAAACGGGGAATTACGATAAGCGCAATAAGAAATATATTTCGCTAAATCTGATTTCGGATTTATTATTTCTGCGCCAGTTTTCTCGTCTGTTTTTAGACTTCCATCCGCATTCATCTCGAACATCGATTCGACTCCGATATGTGCTAGATGATAATTCATTAAGTAATTAAAAGTCTCCTCCGGATTAGAATCATTCATGCTTTGGTCCGTAATATACCAAGCCTCACAATTTGTATCTCCTAGCGCCTGAAAACTGCCGAAATTTAAATTCTCGCAATCATTGCGTAATTGGTTATCTAAGAAACTAGTTTTTTCAAGCGCCGATGCTGAAGGTAATAAACTGTTGAATGAAGACATCGTCACATTGGCGAGATTGCTCAGCATATTTGCTGTGTCTGGCATATCTACTGCCAAGACTGAGAATTTTGAAATAATTGAGCCTAAGAATGTGTGTGAAGACGAAGCATCAAAGGGACTTTTCTCGCTCCGAATCAGCTCCGCCTCATCCGCCAAAGCTATCTTATATGAATCATAGAAAGCCTCCGCTTTTTCGCGCGTTGCCAATGTCCCCCCGCCATTTTGAAAATTCAGACCATTATAATTTGAAGCCCCCAGATAAACACAGGCGCCTCTTGCTACCCCAGTTTTATCAAGACAAAAATCAGATTTTGCATTTTCTACCAACATTGAAGCTAACTTGCTTACTCCTACGGATAAACCTATCCCCGCCACCGCAGTAAGTGCAAATTTCCCAAACGAAAACATACCAGCAGTTGCAATATTCGCTATTATTGAAATCGTTGCCGTCGCTACATTTGCCGCCGCACAACCAATAATCCACTTTGTACTTGACCCAATTGTTCCAAGATTATTCCAAAAACCAGAAAGCCCATCAAATATCCCTCCGGTGCCTCGAAGCATCGCATCCTGACTATTACTCACTACATCCTCCGCATTCTTATTCGGCGTATAAGCCCCGCCAGAAATCGCCCATTTCATTTGCTCAGACTGCAACATTGTCTTTCCATTTTCGTCTTTCGCCATCATCTCGTCAGCGATAGCATTAATTGGCGATGTATTACCCATCCCAGCCTTCACCTTATCTACTCCTTCTGCCTGCGCCGAAAAAGTTCCGCGCGCATTAGAATAGGCTATTACTAATTTTGCCGCTGTCACCGCCGAGGCCACCGCCGCCGCCCCACAAACCGCACTCGTAGTAATACTAGCGACATTCGCTATCATATCGGTATATTTACCTTTGAGATCTGCATCAGTATCGGTTTTTGGATTTATCTTTTTTGGCCCCTCTTCATCCCCAATTTGTTGAATACTTCCTATTTTATCATCTTCATCAATATTAGATTTACCAGTACCAGCATCGACATCTCCAAGTGTACTAGATTTCCTCTCCTCGATCACACTATGAAGCCTTGCTGTCTGCCCCTCCGCCTCATAAACTTTATTTATCCAACCCTTAAATAAATTCTTCGTCAGATTATGACTACTCAAAAAATTTGCCAAAGTTAAATCAATATGGGCCGCAATCCGTCCGAGGAAACTCCTGCCTCCCCGATTCATCTTATTCCGAAAGTCCGCATCACTCCGCCAAAGTTCCGCATAGTCATCCGCCGTCACCGTACGAACCGACCCATCCGCTTGATGATAGTTTAAAACTGTTTTTCCGCTACTTGTGTCGACATCTATACCTTCGTCTGCCAATCTAGCTTTTACCTTATTCGATTCAATATTGCTCCTAAAACGATAATGCTCACCAGTCAACAAGCTCTTAATTCTTGGTGTGCTTTCTGTAAATACATCTTGTGTCTCCATATTAAAAATCCACTTTGCAAGGCTCGGCATCCGTGCTGCTCTCGCCGTAAATGCTCCGTCTGTCACCTCTGTCAAAGATTCAATCACATGAAAGGGCATTAAGACCTGTGAAAAACCAATCCCGACCGCCATCCCGCCAATCAAGGCGATAATTGCAATCAGCGGCGCCCGCCTTTTCATAAAGCTCCCGCCCTTACTCCTTCCGCGCGCCCCATTTAGAGCCGTTACTAGCCCAGAACCTTGATACAAGCCCTCTCGCTTATTCGCCTCTCTCGCGGTACTATTATAAAAACCTTGTTGCTCATCTTTCTCTAGTTTCTCACTAGAAACTGCATCTTTTTCAAAATCTCCACTCGCCGCCTCTTCTCCAGCACGCAAAACCTTCTCCGCACTTTCCGGAAATTCATCTTTTCTCGCGTCATACTGACCATATGTCTGATATTTCGGCATATGCTTATATTATACACCGTTTGTGCTTTTCTCGCTAGTTCCAGATATTGCGTAGTAGGGATGAGATGCGAGGCAGGAGGAGCACCGGAGCGAACCGTACTTAAAGTACGGAGAGCGAGGAGCGCATCTCCTAACGAAGCAGCTCGCCCTACTACGCAATATCACCGTAGCGCATCCGCTGAGGAAGTAATTCGCTCCGCTACGCGATATCACTCGTATCTTAGAGCATCAATCGGGTTCTTCTTCGCCGCCCGTCTCGCCGGTAAAGTCCCAGCCAGGAAAGCAATCGCCATAATAATCAAAACAATAATCGCCATGTTGACCGGATTAAACTTCACGAGATCAAACGTCGGAAAATCGGCGAGGAATGTCTGGTGCGCAATCTGATTACCAATCAAACCGATAACCATCGAAACAATAATCCCAAACACCGACCCCCAAAAGCCGAGCAAAATCGCCTCGCAAGAAAAGCTGAAGAAAATTCGTCCGCTCGAAAGCCCCATTGCCTTCATCAGACCAATCTCGCGCGTCCGCTCCTGCACTGACATAAACAGGGTGTTAATAATTCCAATCGAGGCCGCAACCAAAGCAATTGCTCCGAAAATCGTAAAGACAACCAAAATCGCATCAAAGAATGTTCTAATCATCCCAACTTCATCATCAATCGTCACTGCTGCAAGTCCAATCTTCTTCATTTCTTCTTTTATCTCATCCACTCTCGCCGGATCTACCTGTGCTGTCGCCTGAAAAGCATGACGTTTTGTTTCTTCTGGCATTCCCTCAGTTGCAAGATTATAAATTTGCTCATTGAGTGCCAAATTTGCACGCATTCCGCCGGTTGCCATTACGCCTGGCGCCTGCACTGCTACCACTTCCGCATCAACAAATTTCAAACAATCTTCTCTCTTTACTGCCGTATAACAACCAATTGTGTTCGGTACTGCAAAAGTTACCACTTTACCAATTGCATCTTCATCGCTAGAAAATCCTAGCGCTTTGACATAAGCCTCCGTTAGCGCCACCTCCGTCTTATCGGTGCTAGAATCTGGCTTGCGCCCAGCGGTCACATCGAGATTAACATTACCTCTCGGCATCAAATTTAAACTTGTCACCGCATATTTTTCGTCGGAATCTTTTCGTTTTATGTACTCCGGCGTCGCATAATAAATTAGGTCTACTGACTCTACTCCAGGTATTGCCCGCGCCTTTCTTACTTGCTCGTCAGTAATATAAGATCTATTCTGGCCACTATTATCCTTTTCTTTATACTCCTGCACCTCGGAAGTATTCATCATAGCAGCCATCATATCTATCGCTTCGCTTGTCATAATCTCAAGATATCCATCTCCACCCGCGCTCTCTACCTGTCGGTCGATAAAATCGTTTACACCAGAATTAATCGCCGAATTTAAGATAATCGTGAATGAACCAATAAATACCGCCAGAATAGTCAAGAATGTCCGCGTCTTATTTCTAAATAAATTTGAATTTGCCGATTTAATAATATCTAGAGTTTTCATTATTTCATCTCCTTTTCGCTTGTCTTCTTTTCCTCAGTCTCCTTTTCATTTGCCTTTTTGACCCTCGCCGCCTCTTTTTCGCGCCGCTCTGAAGCCTTTTCTTGGACATCTTTTCTTACCGCGCTATCGGAAATAATTTTTCCGTCCGAAATCCGTACAATTCTCTTACAGAGTTTCGCAAGGTCTTCATCATGCGTTACGATAATTAAAGTCACTCCCCGTCGCTTATTCAGTTCAAATAGCAAATCGGTAATTTTATCACCAGTCGCCGAGTCTAGATTGCCCGTCGGCTCGTCCGCAAAAATAATTTTCGGATTATTCACAATCGCTCGCGCAATACAAACCCGCTGTTTCTGTCCACCTGAGAGGTCTGTCGCTTTATTTTTCGCCTTGCTCTCAAGGTCGACAATCTTCAAAGCTTCCATTGCCATCTCTTTTCGCTTTCGCCCAGAAACTCCGGCGATTTTTAAAGGCAACATTACATTCTCAAGCACCGTATCATTCGCATTCATGAAAAACTGCTGGAAAACAAATCCAAACCGCGAATTTCGCAACCTGTTTAGTTGTCTTTTCGACAGTTTTGTCGCATCCTCGCCATCAATTTTTATCGTCCCACTCGTTGGAGAGTCAAGTAACGCAAGAAGGTGCATCAGAGTCGACTTACCCGAGCCCGACTTCCCCACAATCGCCACACTCTCCCCCTCATAAATCTCTAAATTTATCCCCTTCAGCGCCGTAAACGCCGCCGATTTTTTACCATAAACTTTTACTAAATTTTTTGCTTCAATTACTTTTCCCATATCTTCCATTATACCACATCAAAAAGCGGCGCCATTTAGCACCGCTTTTGCGATTAGTTTTCTTCGTCACCCCCTTCTTCAAAATCATCCTCGTCGTCTTCTTTCAACTCCTCCTCGGTATAAAACCAAAACCGAGTGGCCTTCTCAAAGACTTCCCGAAGCTCTTCAAGCTCCTCACTCCATTTGAAACTTGACTCATCTGGAAGCTCTCCATTAAAGTCAATCCCGTTGGTAGAATATTGCCCGCAGAGCTCAGCCGGACCACCGAAGATTGAAACTGAATAACGGCTACCAAACTCCCCACATGAAGTATCGTCTATCACGAACTCCATGGGCTCGTCACAGCCATCCCAGCTGATCTCACCCTCTATAGTAGGCTGCTCATAGCCTCCACCGTTCCGGGCAAACCGCGGATCAAAACTGGGACTCACTTCATAGCTGATTATACTAACTTCAAAATTCTTCATATACCCTCCTTCTGCGTATAATGCCCGCCGGCAGAAGAAATTATTGCCACAAGGCCATCACACAAAAAGCGAGAATATGAAACTTCTCTAATCGCTTTTAAGGTACTAGTCTCGTGAACACCTCACTTAAACTACACATACATTATACCACGCTTACCCCAAAAAGTCAATACTGTTTATGCTAATAAGCTACCGTTTAGCAGTCTATACAATAGACTCTTTTTATGTTAGAATAATCTCATGCAAATAAGGGAAATACCGAAAGCGAAGAAAAACAAAATTGGCTACATAAATAAAAACGGAGTCAAGTCCGAGGCTAACGAGAACGAAACTTTTTCTTACTTAACGCTTTTTGGTATGAACATCGAGCTAATTAAGCCCACTGGTATTAAAAAGGCTAAAAATCCAGATATCTTCATCATGGGATCAATATGGGAAGTAAAAACACCAATTAGCGCAAATCGAAACACAATTAAAAACCGTTTCCGCGAAGCCTCTAGACAAGCTTCTAAAATCATTTTCGACCTAAGATTCATCAAAAATAATGCAGACAAAGTAGAAATACAACTTATAAATATGTTCAAAACCGGTGGCCAAGTCCGCCGAATGCTAATCATAGAAAAAAGCGGCCGGCTACTTGACGTCACGAAATAGATATGGTAATATTACAATAATGGGGGCGACCTGGTTCTTAACTGAGCGAGGCCAACCCCCCATCACGAATACAAATAACCGTCAAAGGTTCTTTTTAATTTGCATCAAAATGAGGGCTCGGCTTGGCACAGTTCAGCACCAAGTCGCCCTCAGATATAGTCTATTACACTTTACGGCTTTTGTCAATACACAAGCCATACTAAAAAAGCGGCGCTAGAAGAGCGCCGCCTCGGTAATCAGATAAAACTCTAAGGCATTAAAGAAGGCCCAAATAAATATCGGCCAAACCCCTATTCTTACGAGCAATAAAAGCCCTAAAGCTAAATCGATAAAACCAGCTAAGATTATGAGCGTATAAATTAACAACTTCTTCATAACCCCAGCAACTTGAGGACTTGCCACTATCTGAATTTCGTCTTGAGGAATTTCTTCTTCCTCAGCATAGTAGCAATTAACTTCTCTTGGCCCGTTTCCCAAGCCATAATACATTAATTTCGAAGTCCCCATTTTGTCCCCCTCTCTGCGTTTTGCCCCGCCGGGCATTTTAATGAACTCCCCTTCAAGTTTCTTACTTTAATTATACAACACTTTATCAAAAAAGTCAATAACGCTCATGCTAAAGCCTAAAGAGATATTCCATTTTATTAAAACCTATCTTATAATATTCCTATGGGAAAGATTAAATTAATTGTCGTCCGTCATGGCGAAACTCCATCAAATCTATCTGGCACCGTCACCGGTCGCTCTGAAGATATTTTAACCGCAAACGGCAGAGAACAGATGCTAAAAGTCCGCGAAGATTTGTTAAAAATGCAAGGAGCGCCAAAAATCCTTCAATCTTTTAAAGCCGTCTACGCCTCCCCGATGAAACGCTGCATTGAATCTGTCCAAATCGTCGCCCCAGAATACGACCCGATTTATGACGACCGCCTCGCCGAGCGCGACCTCGGCGAGCTAAAAAATTATAACATCGACGAGCTCTGGCAAAAGCCCCTCTGGAACTCACTCGAAGTCGAGCGCATGGGCAGCGGCGCCGAGACTCTCCTTTCTGGCCTAAACCGCGTCCAAAGCTTCCTAGACGACATTAAAAATCAATATAAAGACGGCGCCGAGCTCCTCCTCGTCACCCACTCTTTCATCTCCCGCTGCCTCTGGATTATCACCGAAAATATTACAGATGAAGAGGAGATGTCAAACTTCCTCCACCCCAACGACCAAATCAAAATCTATGAATACTAAATACTAACTCGTCCTCTACACCAAGCTTAAAATTAAAAATAAACTAGACAAAAGCGGAATAATGTGATATAATTAACACAGTTTGCACATTAATATATTTTCTTCAGGGAAGGGGGAATTTCAATGAAGAATTTAAAAATTACGCGCGGGGTATTTTACCCGCTCGAAATCGAGGTCATCCTCGAAGTCCTGAGGGACGACCTCAAAATCGAGGAAGCTGGAAACGGCCACTTCGCACTAAGCGGTAGCGCAGAGCGCGCCAATATCGGCTCGATCATTGAGTTCGACATAGGCGACGGCATGCTGGATAATACGCTGGCGACCGCAGTGTATTTAAATACCACCTACGGCCGCTTCGTCTGCAGCTTCGGCTGCGACGGAGGCATAAACAGCCGAAAGGTCATTTACACAGTTTTGGGAATTATTTCCCAGATGTGCATAACCGACGTAAAGCTCGCAAGTGCCTACAAACAGACTCTATTCAGTGCCTGCGAAGAGGATTCAGAGCTACTCGGAGTCTACCAACACGTCAAAGACGTGTTTGGCAAATCCCAGCTTCCGAGTATTTACACTTGGAAGCACCAATGGGCTGACCCCAATGAAGACAAGCTGTACTTCGAGAAGTAGCCCAAAACTAAATCGTCGCTTGAGAAAGCGGCGATTTTTCTGTATAATACCTCTATGAAACTTCCACAGCTCATCACAGACGCACCGGTCAAAATCGACAAACTCGTCCCCGGCGGACAAGGCCTCGCCACCACTGAAGAGGGAATTAAGGGCTTTTTCTGGAACGCCCTCCCCGGCGAAACCGTCACAGAATATGAGATTACCAAAAAGAAGTCTCATTATTTTGAGGCCATCGCCCTCAAAATCGAAAGCCCGTCGCCCCACCGCATCACAGAAAAAGACTCTTGCTACCTCTCCACCTCCCCTTGGCAAATCATGGATTATGCTTACGAACTCGAGCAAAAAGCTGAATTACTAATAGAAAACTTTAGACAAGAAAATATTAATATTCCTAAATTTATAATCCAAACAGATGATAAAGATTTTTTCTACCGCAACAAAATGGAATACTCCCTCTATTTCGACCACGAAACTGAGAAACTACATCTCGGCTTTCATCAACGCGGTACCCACAGGAAAATCAAAGTCGAAACCTCTAGTATTGAGCGTCCCGAAATTTTTAAAGAAGCCCAAAAAATCATCGATGAATTAAATAAAACCCACGCAGACGGTCGCAAATATCAATCCCTCCTTCTTCGCTGCAACCAAAATGGCGAGGTAGAGGGCGGGCTTTATGAAAATCATAAGCCCCATCCGATTTTTAATAACCTAACCGACACTATCCTCGGCAAAACCTATTCTTATTCTCCGAATGGCTTTTTCCAAATCAACCTTCCGATTTATGAAATGGCCTTAGAAGAAATCAAACAGTATATCAAGACCGAAGATGTTTTAGACCTTTATGCCGGCGTCGGTACCATCGGCCTCTCCGTCGCAAGCGACAAGAATCTCACTCTTGTCGAGGTCAATAAAGCCGCCTTCAAAGAACTCCAAGAAAATGCCAAGAATCACAAAACAATTCTCGAAAAATCTGAAAACATTACAGAGCTAATCGCTCCGGGCCAAACCGTCATCGTCGATCCTCCCCGCGCCGGTCTCGATAAAAAACTGATAGAAAAACTTCTCGAGACCACACCCGAAACCATCATCTATCTCTCCTGTAACCCCGCCACTCAGGCCCGCGACATCAAACTTCTATCCGAAAAATATCAAATTGCAAAACTCCAAGCCTTCAATTTCTTCCCGAGAACCCCGCATCTCGAAAACCTCATCGTCTTAAATCGCAAATAACGAAAAGACGGAGCAACTCTTGCTCCGTCTAATCTAAAGAACAGCAATTAATATGTAAGGTACACCGTACCAGCTCCGTTACATCGGTTGCAAGGAATCTTTGTCCCATATTGAAGCCCTGTGCCATTACAGGTTGGACATTTTACGCGCTTCGCGCAACCACATTTCATGGCTTCTCCCGGAGTTGTATAAGGGCGTCCGCATCTCGGACATCTGTATGTCGCCATTCATCATCACCCCCTTCTGGCTATGACATACAACTATTATAACTCTATAAAATAAATCTGTCAACAATAAAACAATCAAACTAAAAATCTAACAAGCCTCACCATTCTTAGAAGTCAATAGTTTCACAAACTCTTTAATATCCTTCAACTTCTTATTATTGTCCGCCTCCACAAACAATTCCGAGTCCGAGACAAACTCTAGCGTCTTTATCTTATGATAAACCGCCGAAATCAAGGCAAGCAGTTCTTTCTCATCCTTCTCATTAAACTCATAAACCTTATCATGCACCTCGTCATAACTATCCGGCTCCACAAATAGAATGTGCGCCCGCGAGACCTTATACTTCGCATAGACCGGCGACAAATTCAAGAGCAATTTATAAAACCCAAGCTGTAATTTATATTTATACAGCGTATCGTTAGAATCCCATTTTCCAGAATGATAATGCGAGGTCTTAAAATCATAAAGCTCAATCGTCTTTGTAGACTTGTCGATGTTAATATGGTCAATCTTCCCCGTAATCGGCACCCCATTAATCTCCAAATGCTCCGAGAAGAAATTAATCTCTGCTCCCGCCCCCGGATATCTCAAAATCGGCCCAAATTCCGCCAGACTCTTGGCGATAGCCACCGCCCCCCGCTCTAGCATCTCCTCCTTTTCCGCCGGAAGTAGCGAAGAATTAGAAACCTCCTCCCTAAAAAACTCTATCGCCTTTTCATCTGAGAGCCCCTCCCGCGTCACCTTTTCAAATACTTTATGCACGAAAGTCCCGAATAACAGCGAGCCAGAAAGTGGCTCCCTCGGAGCGAGCAAGACCTTGGTCTTATAAAATTCCGCCGGCCCGCTATAACAAACATCAATAAAGGAAGTTAGGTCCGTAGAGGTCAGAGCATAACTTGATAGTCGCTCTAGTAAAATCGGCTTTAAATCTGGCGTCAATTCTTTATAGGCCGAAATCCAAGAAAGCCGAAGGTCCGTCTGCTTTTTCGCCTCCTCAAGGTCCGCATAATGCGTTTCCATTTCCCCGATAAACGGCGAGATTAACCGCCCCTCTTCCTCATGCTCCTCTAGATACATCAGCCGCTTTGGCGTCTTGCCCGCAAAATCCGTAATCGAGCTCGTCAAGATCAAATTCGTCTTCGCCCGCGTAATCGCCACGAACAATAAACGCAGATGTTCATCATCCGTCGTCCCGGTGTGACGAATCTGTATTAAATTTAACGGTAATACCAAAAGATTATTATTACCGCCACTCGAGCCCCAGCTCAGATTATCTACCGCTACCAAGAACACATATTTAAACTCCAACCCCTTTGACTTGTGCGCCGTCATAATCTGTACCGCACTTTCCGCCTCGCTATACGGGCTCGTATTCGCAAGCGGGAAAGAGGCCTCTTCCGCATCACGAGCAAACATCACTAAATCTTTTAATTTTGGCTGTTCCACTTTCTTAAGGTAACTAGCAAGCGCCGCCCGCAAGACACTTAAACTTTCATACAAATTAAATTCCGCATATTCTGAGCCCGTCTTCACATAATATTCCAGAAGCGGCGAGCGAAGACCCGGAGAAACCTCCATCGTCCCAATCATATAATCTAGCATCAGCTCCAAAGGAGTTTCAAAAGACTTCTGAACTAGCGCCGCCAAGAGCTCCCCCACCCACCGAACCCGGGCGTCATCCGCCTCGGTAAAATAATCTAAGCTCGCTTTTTTAGCATCCCGCCTAGAGGCCCGAATCGCCGCGAGCGGACTAACCTCAAAACAGGGAAACGACAAAATCGGCAGGACCAAGTGCTCCACCGGCTCATCTTCCGCCACCCCTAGGATAAACTCCGCGAGCGTCAAAATCTCTGAAATCCTTTCATCAAGAAATAGATTATCCCGCTTTTCGTAATTGATATAAATACCATCATGCGCCTTTAGATACGGCAGTAGCGGAGCGATATATTTATGCTTTGGCGTGATAATCGCAATCTCTTTCTGCGGTACGCCCGAGCGCACCAGCTCCGCAATCTTTTCCGCCACCCAATAATATTCACCATCGGCCGATAAAAACTCATGCCGCTCCACTTTAGTTTTCTCTTTAGAGTGCGAAATTAAATTTTTATCTATGTTATATTTCTTCGAAAAATTATTCTCGACTTGGTCCGCAATACAGCGCGAAAACTTTAAAATCTCCGCCGTAGACCGATAATTATCCTTAAGCGTGACAATCTTCGCCCCATAATGTTCCTGATAATCAATAAAGTTCGAAGAAGTCGCTCCCTGAAATTCAAAAATCGCCTGATCATCATCCCCGACCGCCATCACGAGTGGCTTTTCATAATCTGTCAAAAGATATATTAGCTCCGCCTGAGACGGATTTGTATCCTGAAATTCATCTAATAATATATATTGATATCGCTCCGAAAGCGTCGCCTTAAATCCCGCATCCTTATTTAAAATCCGAATCGCCTCCTCAATCATATCCGAAAAATCAAACATCCCAGATTCTGAAAGTCGTCTATTATACTCTCGCATCACACCAGAAAGACTCAGTAATTTTTTATTTGAAACCACATTTTTCAAACGATAATTTCCATCATCATCTTTTTCAAACCGTTTATCTTTCCAGCTAGAAAGCGGTTTCACCGAGGGTCTTTCCTCATCCCCCTCATCAGAAATAATCTGGTCAAGCTCTAAAAGATAAGCATTCGCCTCACGAAAAATCCCGGGGACAATCGGCTCGTCCGAAACATATTCCGCGAGCGCCTCGCAAAGGGGCCGATAGACCTCCTTCACTGCCATTGGGAACCGCCAGCTCTTCCGCATGGACAGCCGATTAATAATCTCGGCCAGCCGCGGCCCCATCCTCTTGGAAATATCCATATTAATCTTAGCAATCTTTGCCAAATCATCCGGCGAAAGCCGCGCCGATTTTGCCGAGGCAATTGTATCGATAATATCCGAAATTTTATCTCCCCTCAGGATATCTCGCGGGGGCAAATTCTCCTGAATTTCTTTAATCATTTTATATTGTAAAATCGCATCTATCGGCTCATCAAATTCTCCTAGATACTCCGTCGCATACTTCTGATATTCCGCAAGGATGTCAGAACCAAAAGAATGATAAGTATGAATCGAGACCTTTGCCGCCGCCCGACCAATCATCGAG
Organism: Candidatus Saccharimonadota bacterium; assembly: GCA_017509895.1. Classification (GTDB taxonomy): domain Bacteria; phylum Patescibacteriota; class Saccharimonadia; order Saccharimonadales; family Saccharimonadaceae; genus Nanosyncoccus. Next base: position 43,009 of record JAFWOH010000001.1, on the reverse strand, counting down.
AACAGCCTGTCGCGCATATTCTGCGCCCCTGAGTCTGTAAAAGTCAGACACAAGATATTTTCCGGATTCGCATCCGTCTTCTCTAAGATATACTCCACCTTTTTTGAGAGTAGCTGCGTCTTGCCCGTCCCCGGCCCGGCAATTACGAGCAGCGGCCCCTCTAGATATTCAATTGCTTCTTTTTGAAACTTATTTGGTGGCATAAAACTCCTTATCTTGTCGCGTTCTTTACTTTCTTTACAATCTTATCAAACAATTCTAGCCCCTCTGGAATCTTAAAATCAGGAAACTTTTTAAGACTCGAGATTACCGTCACCCCCTCTACCGTCCCCACCGGCTCAATCTGGCTCCTAGGATGTCTCCTAATCTCTAGGCCAAACCGATAATTCCGCCCATCCGGAGTACAAGAAATAATCAAATCTGGCACCCCGCAGGACAGCCCCGCCGTCTCTGCATTCCCACCATTCGCCTCCAAAATCTCCCGCATCTCTTGATAAGCCAGAGAAAGATATTCCTCCGGCCGTTTACTATCCATCATCATCCCCGCCCCTATCGCATAGACATTCTTTAGCGCCCCGAGCAGCATCACCCCCTTGGTGTCTTTTGTGTATTCTATCGTCACAAAATCAGTCGTAAAAAGTTCCGCCGCGAGCGGGGAAGAGGCCGTCAAGAAAATCGGCAAACCATTTTTTGGCTTCATCTCCATAATGTCTTCTGCAAAAGCCGCCCCTCCTAGCGCTGAAAAATCACGAAAACGGGCAAACGGCTTCATTGATACAAACCCCTTGCTCGCCAAAATTAGCGGTATCTCAGCCGGCAATTCCGAAAGCAGCTCCTGATAGGCTTCCGCCGGCGCCACATAGACTATCGCCTCCGCCTCCGAGATAACATCTTTTAATTTTATATCCGGGAATCGATACGGATCATAATATTTTACTTCATGTTCATTTAATTCCGCTAATTTCCCTAGAGCTTCCCCATAAAGCCCCGCACCTAAAAAACTCACTTTCATAAAAAAATTATACCACCGCGTGATATAATATACTAGATGTGGAATAAACAAACTTCACCGTTTTTGATTCTTGCTCCGATGGAAGGTGTGACCGACCTAGTTTTTCGTCAGATCATTTTAAAAGCCGGCCGCCCCGACATCTTTTTTACGGAGTTTACCAATGTCTCAAGTTATGCCTCTGAGAAGGGTCGCGAAAATGCCTTAGAGCGCCTTAAAATCGCGCCCGGCGAGAATCCAATCGTCGCCCAAATCTGGGGTAAAAATCCCGAGCATTTCAAAGAGACCGCTAGCGCGCTAGAGGGTCTCGGTTTTGACGGCCTCGATATCAACATGGGCTGTCCCGATAAAAATGTCAATAAGGCCGGCGGTGGCGCCGCCATGATTAAAACCCCAGAACTTGCCGTCGAATGTATCAAGAGTGCTAAATCGGCCACCTCCCTCCCCGTCTCCGTCAAGACCCGCCTCGGCTTTACTTTTACGGATGAATATCAAACTTGGCTCCCGACACTCCTTAGTCAAAATCTCGCCGCCCTCACCGTCCATCTAAGAACCAGAAAAGAGATGAGTAAAGTCCCCGCCCATTTTGAATTAATCCCCGAAATTATCAATTTGAGAGATGCTCTCGCCCCCGAGACTAAGCTCATCATCAATGGCGATATTAAAAATCGCCAAATGGCCGAGCAACTAAAGCTCGAGTATCCGGGCGTAGACGGCTTTATGATTGGCCGCGGTGTTTTTGAAAATCCCTATTGTTTTACGGATTATCAGCCGACAATAGAAGACCTTAAAAATCTCTTTCTCTATCATCTCGACCTTTTTGATAAAGAAAGTCGCCTGCCCTTTGAGACTTTAAAACACTTTTTCAAGGTCTATTTTCATGGTACTCCCGGCTCCGCCGAGCTCAGAAATAAACTCATGGCCGGAAAAACCACTACGGAGCTTCGCGAAATCTTAACACAAAACTACGAAACTATGGTAAAATAATTGTTATGGATAATAACCACATTCGTGTCAATTTACTTGAAAAGCACCCCTTGGCAAAAGATATTTTAAGTCTTGTTCTCTTTGTTATCGCTGTTATTGTCGGCACACTCGGTCTCAATGCTTATGTCTTTCGCTCTTATAATGTCGTCGGAATTTCTATGGAAAACACTCTCCATCAGAGCGATCGTGTTATCGTTAATCGCCTCCCCGTCACATGGGAGCATTTCCTCGGCAATGAATACATCCCCTCTCGTGGCCAGATTATCGTCTTTGCGAACGGCCCCGCGGATGGCCCCTTGACTTGTCAGGTCCAGAGTGGCGTAGATGATCAATATATTATTAAGCGTGTCATCGCCTTTCCAAAAGAGCGCGTAACTGTGAAAGATGGCGTCCTCACCGTTTACAATGAGGAAAATCCAGATGGCTTCCATCCCGATGATAACACCCGCGTCTCTGAGACAGACGGTCCAAAAGAACACACCTCCGGCGAGGTCGACATCATCGTCCCGGAGGGGGAATTGTTCGTCTCCGGCGATAATCGCGAGGGCTCTCATTCTTATGATTCTCGGAATGGCCTCGGCACCATCCCATTCTGCCGCATCATCGGCCCCGTCCTCCTCCGCCTCTTCCCATTTAACAATATGCGTTTCTTCTAATTTTATGTTGTTTTAAGCCAGACTCTGATATAATTATATATATGGCTGATTATGTATTAATCCGAAAATCTCGAAATGTCTTAAGCACGATTTTGTACATCGTCTTAAACATCTTGCTTGGCGTAGGCTCCATCGTTATAACCACGATTACCGGTTCTTTCATCCCCGGATTCTTATTAGTGCTCGTTTCGAAATGGCGCGTTTTTGCTGTTCGCCCGCGTTATTGGCTCATCAATATTAAATCTAGCTTAGTCGATTTAATTGTTGGTTTCTCCTTCATCTTAATCGCCTATTGCTCGGGTACAACTTTCCTTCCGGTCCATTACATCCTCGCCGCCCTTTATACCCTCTGGCTCATCGTCTTAAAGCCCCGCTCCTCAGACAAAGCCCTTGCCGCCCAGAGCCTCACCGCAGTCTTTTTCGGCACCACCGCGGCCGTCCTTCTCACCGCGACTTACGATTCTATCTTCCTCGTCCTCGCCACCGCCTTTATCGGCTGGGCCGCCACCCGTCATGTCCTCGTCCAGTCGGACGATAATAATTTCCAGCTCGTCACTTATTCTTGCGGTCTCATCTGTGCAGAAATCGCTTGGATTTTTCACTCTTGGCTTAAAGTCTATAGCTTTGGCGAGACCGGCATCGTCATCCCCCAGCTTTCCATTATCCTGACAGTTTTCGCCTTTGCCTTTGCTAGTATTTACCGTTCTCTAATTAAAAACGATGGCGAGCTTAAAAAGTCCGAGATTCTCGCCCCCACCACCTTTAGTATACTAATCATTATTACAATGATAGTATTTTTCAGCGATCCAAAATTTCATTTATAAAGAAAGGAGTTAATTATGATTGTAAATAACGAAGAAAACAATCCTATTTCCGTCGATGTCGTCGACGCCCCGGCCGAAAAAGCCAAAGAAACTAAAAAATCTAAAAAGACCTCAAAAAAAGAGGCTCATACCGAAACCGCCTCCGGCAAGCGCAGTACTACGCCAAATAATAATTTTCATATTATCGTCCTCACCATTGCCTGCGTGACCGCCGTCTGTAGCGTCTTTGCTCTCGGCTTTTCAATTTATAATTATAACAATAACAGCTCCCGCGTCACATGGGGAAGCGGTGTCGATGGCAATTCCGCTAATTTCACCGATGGCTCTATCGCCGATGTCGCAAGCAAGGTCTCGCCTAGCGTTGTATCTATCACGACAGAAACCCGGACACTCAGTTGGTTTGGCCAGAGTTCCACTTCCTCTGCCGCCGGTACCGGCATGATTGTCTCCGGCGATGGCTACATTTTAACTAATAAGCATGTCGTCGAGGGTGCGAATAAAGTCAATGTCATCTTGGATGACGGCACGACCTATGAAAATGTTAAAATCGTCGGTGTCGACCCGGCTAATGATGTCGCCTTTATTAAGGTTGATGGGGTGTCTAATCTCCCTGCCGTCACGCTCGGCGATTCAAAGACCATGAATATCGGCCAGCAGGTCATCGCCATCGGCAATGCCCTCGGACAGTTCCAGAACACCGTAACAGAAGGTATTGTCTCCGGCCTCAATCGTTCTATCACCGCCTCTGATTCTACCGGCTCCGCTTATGAGAGTTTGACAGACCTCATCCAGACCGACGCCGCCATTAACAGCGGTAATTCCGGCGGTCCACTCGTCAATGCCGCCGGCCAAGTCGTCGGCCTCAATGTCGCGACCTCCAGCGCTGATAATATCGGCTTTGCCATCCCGATTTCCTCCGTCAAGGGCATGTTAAAAAAGGTCATCAGCGAAGGCAAGGCAGAGCGAGCCTACATCGGCGTAAATTATGTCACCATCACTCCGGATGTCGCAAAAACCTATAATCTCTCTGTTAAAAACGGCGGCTATGTTCATAGCGACCGCTCCAGCACTTCCGCAGTCATCTCCGGCTCTCCAGCCGACAAAGCCGGCATTAAAGACGGCGACATCATCACCCATGTTAACGGGGTAGAAGTCGGCAAGGCCGGCACCATCACCGCCCTCGTCGGCGAATATTCCGTCGGCGACACCATCCAGCTCCGCGTCCTCCGAAACGGCGGGGAATTAAACCTCAATGTCACCCTCGAGGCCTACCCCAGCACCGCCACCCGCCGCTGATAGCCACGCTTCGCGCGTCTTCCACTGGGCGGCGCCTTCGCTCCGCTCACACATCCCAAGGGGCGAACATCAAGCAAAAAAGCAAGCTTTTTGCTTGCTTCAGCTTCTACGGTGGTGGGGGCGAATTGGGCAGGCATTAACAATCTATAAAGAGGATATCCAGAATAAACTGAATGCGTTTACCAAAACAGCGCTACGATGAGGATAACACAAAAGAAGAAGCACCTATGCCAACCCCCCCCCATTTTATGGTATAATATGAAAATGTGCTCATTTATAGAGGAGGTGGTGACCGTGAGCAAGGACATTGAGGTTTCCAAAAGTATAAGGAAAGCTTCCATTGACGATGTATCGCGAATCGCTGAGATATTGGTTTTTTCAAAGAGGAAAAATTATCGTCAAATTTTTAACAACGATATTGGGTCGTTTGTTGAGCTGCAAGTTTATCCGTTAGCGAAGGAATATGTTAGAAAACCAGAATTACTTAATACAATTTTCGTCTATAGTGATAAATTTGTTCAGGGGATGATACGCGTTAAAGGCTCTGAGATTAAAGAATTATATGTCGATCCGTTTTTCGAAGGAAAAGGTATTGGCGGAGAGCTAATCAAATTCGTTAAAAATACATTCGACTGTCGCGAGCTGTGGGTTCTATGTGAGAACGAAAGAGCAAAGGAATTTTACAGACGACATGGCTTTTATGAGACCGACGAAGTTAGGCCAGTGCCAGGAATCCCAAATTCAAAAGTTTTGGAAATAAAGATGCTTAGAAACGTCTAATATCAAACAAACCAGACGAAAATGTCTGGTTTTTTAAGAATGAGAAGTGGGGTATAACCAGAATGGAAGGGTATTTAACAGACATTTCAACAGGGGTGAAAACCGCGTTTTTGGTAATTTTTTGCTGCAAAATGCTCCAAAATTACATACTGTTGCCGCAAGGTACTTAACAGAAATTTACTACTAAAAAATCGGCCATTTTGCCGATTTATATACGTTGTGGTGGATCTTACTGGGCTCGAACCAGTGACCTTACGAATGTGAATCGTACGCTCTAGCCAACTGAGCTAAAGATCCAAGTGATGTGGTATAATTGTAACATGGATTTAAAGAAATTTGAAGATGAGAAAAGAGAGATAGAATCGTTTCTCGCGGAGCCAGACGCGTATTCTAAGCCAGATTTTGCGGCAAAATCAAGGAGACTGAATGAGCTTGATGAAATTTTAACCACCGCAAAAGAAATCGAGGAAACCAAAAACAAAATTAGTGAGGCAAAGGAGCTAGAAAACGACCCAGAGCTTGGCGAGCTCGCAAGAGCAGACCTTGAAGAATTAAATACCAAACTACCTAAGCTAGAAGAAAAACTAGAAGAGCTTTTAATCCCACGCGACCCGCAGGACGATAAGCCGGTAATCATCGAAATCCGCGCCGGCGCGGGTGGAGACGAGGCCTCACTCTTTGCTGGCGAGCTATATCGGATGTATTGCCATTACGCCGAAAATCACAATCTAAAGCCAGAGTTAATTTCCCAGAATGAAAACGAAGCCGGGGGCATGAAAGAAGTAATTTTCCGAGTCTCTGGCGAAAAACCGTATGGCCAACTAAAATTCGAAGGCGGCGTCCACCGCGTCCAACGTGTCCCGGTGACTGAAAGTCAGGGAAGAATCCATACCTCCACCGCGACAGTAGCGGTCTTACCAGAAGCAGAAGAATCAGAACTAGAGATTAAACCAGAAGATTTAAGAATCGATATCTATCGTTCTGGTGGCCATGGCGGGCAAGGCGTCAACACCACCGATTCAGCCGTCCGCATTACCCACCTCCCGACCGGCATCGTAGTCGCAATGCAAGATGAGCGTAGCCAACAGCAAAACCGCATCAAGGCGATGAACATCTTGCGCTCGAGACTACTCGAAAAGCAAAAGGAAGAGGAGCAAAAATCCGCCTCGGCGGCACGAAAATCTCTCATCGGCACCGGAGACAGGAGCGAGAAAATCCGCACTTACAATTTCCCACAGGACCGCGTAACAGACCACCGCATTCATTATTCACGCTCAAATATCGGCGCCGTCATGGATGGCGACATCGAAGACATCATAAGCGAGCTCACCAAACACGAGCGCGAACTTTTGGCAGACAAGGAATCTTAAGTGACAAACAATAATCTCTCCACATGGGCTTATCAAGCGGGCTATCAAGATTTTTACGGCCGAAAATTTAAGGTCACGCCAGCAGTCCTCGTCCCGCGCGCAGAGACCGAGCAATTAATCGACGAGGCCTTGTTATTAGCCGGCAGAGCCTATCTCCCGGGGATGAAACCACCCAAAAGAGCACTAACAGAAAATCCCCTAATTTTGGACATCGGCACCGGCTCTGGCAATATCGCAATCACCTTAAAATTAGAAATCCCGGAAGCGGAAATTATCGGCCTTGATGTTTCAGAAAAAGCACTTAAAATCGCCCATGAAAATGCCAAACTCTTAAACGCCAAGGTAAATTTTATCCACTCCAATTTATTAGAAAACTATCATAAAAACGAGCCAGATTTAATCGTGGCAAATCTCCCTTATGTAGATAAAAATTGGAGCTGGCTCGATAAAGAGGCTTTGAATGTAGAGCCAGAAATAGCCCTATATGCCGAAGATAAAGGCCTCGCCCTCATCAAAAAACTGCTCATGGAAATTAAAACTAGAAATTGGCATCCAAAAATCTTACTAGAGATGGACCCTTGCCAGCAAAAAACTCTTATAGACTTTGCCGAAGATTTAGGGCTCAAACATCAAAAAACTCATGGTTTTATTGTATCGCTAAAAGCATAAGCATGGTATAATAATATTGTCTCGCCATACTTCGGTCACTGGCGATGAAAAAAGTTTACAAGCTGTCTGTATCGTCATTTATACTCTCAGCCAAGAGCCAATAAATTAGGCTCGCATAAATGACTTCTATATTATTTAATCTAGGAGTTACTTATGAAAAACTTTAACAATAATACTAAAGAGCGAGTAGAAGTCATGGCCCTCTTTGGCTATGAAATGACCCCCTGCGAGCCGTTATCTTTCAAGCGCCGCGGAGAGTCAGAGCCGAAGGAAGTCACCGAGCTACTCGGGAGTCAGGTCCGCTTTGGCAAGGGCTTTGCCATCCATATCTTTGAGGTTATGGTCGGGAAAAGGCATTGCCACCTCGAATTCGACTCTAAAACGCTCGCGTGGTATCTCGCGGCGTAAAGCTCTTTAAAAAATCGCTAAGACCTAGCGATTTTTTAGTGTAAGTTAAAACCTTTTTCTTACAATCATTAATCCCGTTAGCGACACGACGACCGCCACCCCCGATGAGATACTTATCGCCGATAGCTGATTCTGCTTGGTCATAGCACCGGTGTTTGGAACGCTCGAGCCCTCGTCATCATCTATAATTACGATACTATCGCTAGCATCATCATCTTTAGATTCTTCCTCCTTGCTATCATCCTCACCTTCCTCACCTTCACCCTCACCAGGCTCATCATCATCCTCATCGGCCGGAATTAAACTCTTTAAAATTGGCATGATACTTTCGGGAATGTGGCCGATAACTAATTTTTCGGCACCCGCGACCAAGGTATAGGTATAAAACAGGGAATAATTATCACCAAATGTCTCCTGAGTATATCTAGCATCCGCAATTATAATCGGCGCCAAGGCTTTTATTAATTTCGGAAGATTTTCCTTTAAAATGTTAAACTCCACCTCTGTCACCACCAAAGTCTCACCGAACCTTTCTTCATAATCTCCGTATTCACCTATATACCTTGTCAGATAAGTTAAGAAATCATCCACATCGTCCTCCGTCGCCGTGCCCTTTAGAATCTTCACAAGGTCTAGATAGGGCGGAAAATTATCCAAAGCTTCTTCCATGGTAGTACCATAACCCCCAGTCATTAAATCTATAAAGGCATTTGCCGCCACCATGCCGGCTAGCCCCTTATCAGTATCTTTAATAAAACCCGTAAACTCGCTTTGTTTATCTATGGTCCTTAATTGATAAGCCTTCATCACCGCCGAAAGTGGTTCCTTGACGGTAGAATCAAAATATTCACGCGTAAAACCATTCTCGGTGATAAACTGTATCCATGCATCCATAAAATCTCTACCGTTCATCATACCAACTTTCTTAGTTAAGCCATCGTTGGACGAAAGTATATTCATCGCCCTAGAACTATCCGCCAAATCAGAAATATCCACGACAGAAGTATTAATCTCTAAATCTGCCGGATGAATTTCTTCATATACACCAGTATTATAAAATCCCCAGAGCTCTGGAAAAACATAGCCCAGCAACAGGTCATTCCCGTCTTTTACATCATGGATATTCGAATACCCGGTTTCTACAGTACTCGCCCGCGGCGCACCAAAAGTATAAACATAAAAATCATCTGGCGCCATCTTATAATTCTCAATATTAGCATTGATATTCTTCGCCACTAAATCAACCACTGCACCCCCGCGTGAATAACCCACAATCCAGACCTTATAATCAGAGAAATCCCGGCTTGCTATATATTGGTTAAATCTATTAACAATGAGATTGGCCGATTCCGTAAAACCAGCATGATCCCCATCCGTACCAATATTAAAGTTTGACAACCACTCCGTCATATAATTATAATTGCGCGGCGCGATTACAATCAGCTCCTGACCATTCGGAAGCTTTTTATGGCCAATCGTCGTACCCATCGAATGACCATCTTCCTCGGAAGAAATGTCCCAACTTTGATAATCGGAAAATCCCATCTGGTCTAAAAGGTCAGTCAATTTTGGATTTGGGACCTCTGAAGTCGACGGATAGCCATCGGCTTTATTCTCATACCCCGCCAGAGCTAAAGCATAAGACATAGCACGCAAACCCGGATGGTCACCGGGAGACGGTTCGGAAAAGAATTCATCGCTATATTCAATAGTACCGGTTTCATCCAATGCGTCAAATACCGTCTGCCAAGGATGTTCGGGGTCCTCGACGAATCCATAATACGGATAAGTAACCGTTTTAGTCTTTGCTTCTGCTGCATAAGTATCGCTCACTAACACTTGCGACAGAATTGCTCCTGTTACAATGAAACCTATAGCCAAGATTTTATTTATCTGTTTTTTCATTTTCATATGACCTTTCCTACTCCCTATTATACCACAAAATGCTTATGATTCCATAATTAGTTTTTGTAGTATAATTATAATAACTAACAAGGAGTTTTATGAAACAAGCTAGATCTATTATTTGGGGAATTGCGATTATCGCACTCGGGGTCATCTTTGGCGGGAACGCCCTCGGCCTCTTTGATATTAACATTTTCTTTAAGGGCTGGTGGACACTCTTTATCATCATCCCTGCCTTTATCAGCCTACTTACTGATAGCGGCAAGCTCGGCAGCCTTGTCTTTATGTCTGCCGGTATCATCTTGCTCCTCGCCGCGCAAGAAGTCTTTTCCTATGATGTCGCATGGAAAGTCATTTTAGCACTCATCCTTATCGCCATTGGCCTCTCCATCGTCTTTAAAAACTTCTTTCACAGCAAAGACAATGAAGAAATCAAGAAAAAGGCCGAAGATTTAAAAAACGATAAAATGGACTCTCTATCGGCGGCTTTCTCTGGGAACGAACGCATTTATAAGAAGGAGGTCTTCTCCGGCAGCAATCTCTCCGCAGCCTTTGGCGGCGTAGAGCTAGATTTAAGAGACGCCATCTTCGAAAAAGATACCGCTATCAAGGCCACCTGTGCCTTCGGCGGCATCGAAATCAGAGTCCCGAGCGATATTAAAATCAAGGTCAGCTCCAGCTTCATCTTTGGCGGTATTTCAGATGACCGGAAAGAAGCTACCGAAAAAGGGAAATATACTATTTATATTGATGCCTCCGGCTGCTTTGGTGGCATCGAGATTACCGACCAAGCCGATAAGGACTAATTAATTAAAATCGCTAGTCACCCTAGCGATTTTTTGATATAATAAAAATAATTAAAGGAGCAAGAGCTATGTTTGACACCAAAGAAGAACAAAAGAAAATGGATGAAGTACTCGCCCGTTTTGATGGCGAAATGAAAAAGATTCGCACCGGCCGCGCCCATCCAGATATGCTAGCCGGCGTTAAGGTCGAGGCCTATGGCCAATGGATGCCGCTAAATCAAGTCGGCAACGTCACTATCGGCGATGCCACCATGCTCGTCATCACACCTTTTGACCCGAGCAACGTCGAAAGCATTTCTAGCGCCATCCGCGCTGATTCTACCCTTGGGCTCAATCCTTCCGACGACGGCCGCATTATTCGCGTCCCGATTCCACCACTCACCGAGGAGCGCAGAAAAGAAATCGTCAAGACCGCGAGCAGTAAAGTCGAGGAGGCTAAAGTCGCCATTAGAAATGTCCGCGAAGATGCCAGAAAAGACATCAAGGCTCTCGAGCTCCCCGAGGATGCCAGAAAGCGCGCCGAGAAGGAAATTGATGATTTAACCAAAGAATACACCGATAAAATCGACGCTACCTTCAAGGCTAAAGAAGCCGATATCATGAAGATTTAGAGCACGGTATACTTCAAAATCCAGTTTTCAAGTAGCTTTTTATCGTTATAAATCGGCCCGTCTTCAAAAGAATCGGCCTTGAGAGATGCGATAATTTCTCCGTCTTTTATAATTACGAGTGATGGATAATACGGCACCTTTTCATGCGGCATCACCTCTTTTGCCTCGCTCCACATCATTTTGTAAAACTTTGCTCCGTTATTTTCGGCTGAAATTTCATCGATAAACCCACGCATTCTCTCCGCCGTTACACATCCTCCTTGGTCAACAAAAATAAGCCCCGACTTTTTATCGGAGAGCATTTTGTTATAATCGGCAACGCTCAGGTCCACGACCTGAGCCTCACCGACCGTCTTTGGCGTCAATTTCTTAAAATCAATCTCATGATACGGTATCTTCCAGAAAGCATAATAAGTCTTTCCGTCTGCCGCAGTCTCTTTTATTTCTATCTTATTTTCACCTTCGTAGAACCAATAACCACCGACATCATAAATTTTCTTTTCATCCCAACCGAGCGAGACAAGTAATTTCTTCATCATCCCCGAATATCCACCCCCACCACACATTAGGAAAATCACCTTGTCCTTCGGGAATAAATCTTCTATTATCCGTAAGGACTCCTGATAATTAGCCTTGTAAGAACCGTCCTCCTGCAGAGAGAATAATGTTGGCCCGGTATAACCCGCCCCGACCGAGGAAGGTAAGCCAGAAACTGTGGCAATATATGGATATGGGACCACCTGAAAACCTTTGACGATTCCAGAGAGATATCTGTCCCCGCCGATACTCTCATAATTCCCGGGGTCTTCAAGCATCCGAAGATCCCAATAAACTGCATCACTCCGGTTAAGATATTTATCAATCGTACTTTCATTGATATTTTTATCTATCCCCAGCTCGCCCCTCTGCCCATCAGAAAGCTCTGGCTCCGGGAGCTCCGCCAAGATTTCACGCGTAGTCCCATTCTGACCGACTGTCAAACCTAAGAAAAACATCGTCCCTGCAACCATCACCGCCAAAGTCGCCGCCACCGCCGAAATGATTGCCCATGCTTTTGTATTATTCATCTCGCTTTCCGCCATATTATCTCCTTTTGTATATATTATACACTACCTTGACCACCCCGCCAAGTCATAATATAATAAAATATATGAATAAAAAGACCGCCAAGAGAATGGTATTTAATGCGCTGATTTTTGCGGTTCTTATTATCGCTACTTTCTGGTTTGTTTTTAAGGATCAGGACATCGGCCAAATCTTTGATGTTGCAAAAAGCGCTAATCCTTGGTTTTTGTTGCTTGGTGTTTTCTTTATGTTAATGTATTTCGCCATGGAGGCCATTAATATCAAAAGCATTTTAAAATCCTTTGGTGAAAAACTTTCTTTCTGGAAATCCTATAAATTTACGATGATAGGTTTCTTTTTTGCGGCTATCACCCCTAGTGCCACCGGTGGCCAACCACTTGAAGTTTATTATATGGCCAAAGAAAAAATCCCGGCCGCTCATGGTGCGCTTGCTTTGCTCGTGCAGGTTTGTGGTATTCAGATTAGCACTATGCTCCTCGGTACAATTAGCATGGTCTTAAATACCAATCTTTTGACCGGCCCGGTACTCTGGCTTTCTATCTTTGGCTTTGTGATTAATGGCATTGCCTTAGCCGCATTACTAGTTTGTATTTTCAACAATAAACTAACTCGTAATCTCGTTAATGGTTTTATGAGTTTTCTAAAGCACATTGGTTTTAAAAAGATTGAAAACAAGCGAGAAAAAGTCGGGCAAAGCTTAGACCAATATGCTGAGGGCGCTAAATATATGAAGACTCATAAAAAAGAGTTCCTGATGGCCATTTTCCGGGTCTTTATCCAATTCTGTTTTTATTTCTCCGTACCATATTGTATCTACCGCGCCTTTGGGCTAGAGGGTATGAGCTTCTTTGAAATCTTTGCTCTTCAGGCCATTCTCTTTATGGCCACCAGCGCCCTCCCGCTTCCGGGTGCGATTGGTGCTAGTGAATCGGTTTTCCTAAACCTCTTTGGCCTCGCCTTCGGCGCAGAACTCCTCCCCTCCGCCATGCTCCTAAACCGCGGCGTAACTTTCTATCTCTTCGTATTAGTCACACTCTTCGTAGTATTCTTTAATATTGTAAGAATTAAGAACACAAAAAAATAGCCCCAAGGGGCTATTTTTTATTTCTCAGCCTTGTTTGCTTTTTTCTCAGCTTCTTTCTCAGCCTTCTTAACCTTATTGCCGAGCGAAGCCTTAAGAGCCGCAGCCTTTGCTGCCCGCGCCTTAAAGCGATCAACCCGACCCTCGGTATCGATAATCTTCTCTTCACCGGTAAAGAACGGGTGACTTGCGGAAGAAATCTGTATCTTTACGAGCGGATATTCATTACCATCTTTCCACTTGATAGTCTCTTCACTTTTCGCCGTGGAACGGGTTAAAAACGAAAATTGAGCGGCCTCGTCAGAAAACACGACAAGCCGATAATCTTTAGGATGTAGTTCACTATTACTCATAATTGCCCCTTATTATATCAAACAAAACCCCCCTTGTAAATAGGGAAAATCTATGCTATAATCAAAGTGTTATTAATTAAATCAAACAGCTACGGGAGTTTTCCTGAGATAACAGCCCGTAGTCAAAGAGAAAGGGAAACTATGACAGTTAAAGTCGATATGAAGGCTCTCTTTGAAGCCGGCGCACACTTTGGTCATAAGACCAGCCGTTGGCACCCTAAGATGGCCCCATACATCCACAGCCGTAAAAACGGCGCCCATATTATTAACCTTGAAAAAACCGTCGAGGGTTTTGAAAAGGCCTTGCCAAAAATCACCGAGCTAGTCAAAAGCGGTAAAAAGGTGCTTTTTGTCGATACTCAAAAACAGTCTAAAGATTTAACGAAGGCTGCCGCCGAATCGGTCAATATGCCTTATGTTACCGAGCGTTGGGTTGGCGGTACTCTTACAAATGTCGAGACCGTTAATCGCCAGATTAAAAAGCTAAAAGATTTAGAGCGTCGCATGGAGTCCGGCGAGCTTAAAAATCGCTATAATAAACTTGAAGTCCAGAGATTCCAAGAGGAAATCGATCTTCTCAATAATCGCTACGGTGGCATTAAAGAGATGTCAGAACAGCCGGCCGCTCTCATCGTCCTCGATGCTGCGGAAGATAAGAATGCCATCAAAGAGGCTATCACTCTTAAGATTCCAGTTATCGCCATCTGCGATACCAATGTCAATCCAGAGGGAATTGATTATGTCATCCCGGGCAATGATAATTCCATCAAGGCGATTGAATTATATTTGAATTATTTCACCGAAGCTATTAAGGAAGCTAAAAAATAACTAATTAACTAAAAGGAGGAAAAATGGCAAACATTTCCATTGAAGAAATTAAAAAATTAAAAGAGCTCTCTGGTGTCGGCTTAACTGATGCAAAACAGGCTCTCGTCGAGGCGGGCGGCGATTTTGATAAAGCTCTCGAGGCCATGCGCAAAAAGGGTCTGACCAAGGCCGAAAAGCGCGGTGACCGCGAGACTCGCGAAGGCCTCATCGACGCTTATGTCCACGACGGCCGCATCGGCGCCATCGTCGAGGTAAACTGCGAGACCAGTTTCGTCGCCAAGACTGATGAATTTAAAGATCTCGCTCATAAGATTGCTATGCAAGTCGCCTCGATGAGCCCGCTTTATGTCTCTACCGAGGACATCCCAGAAGATGTTTTAAACGCTAAGAAAAAAGAGCTTGAAGAAAACTTCAAAGGCCCAGAAAAAATGAAAGACCAAATCATCGGGGGCCAGATTAAAAAGGCCTTCTCCGATAAAGTCCTCATGGACCAGCCTTATATCTTAGACGACACCAAGACCGTTGCTGAATTCATCAAAGACGCCATTGCGAAGACCGGCGAAAACATCACCGTTAAGCAATTCAAGCGCATTGAACTCGGTGTTATAGAATAAGCAATATAGTAAACCAAAATTAAGCCGAGCTTTGCCCGGCTTAATTTTAACAATTAGTTTCTCTCGTTGGGACTCTCTTTTTAAAAGAGAGTCCCACTAAGGTAGCAGGCGGCGAGTAGCGTTCGAAAACTGTATGCTGCTTATTCTGTGAACAAGTGTGATATAATTATTATATGAATATTGTTTTAGGTGTAATAATCGGTTTAGTTGTCTTAATGGCGCTTGTTGTAGCCCACGAATTTGGCCATTTTATCGCGGCCAGACGAAACGGCGTTTGGGTCGAGGAATTTGGCATCGGCTTTCCGCCCAGAGCCAAAGCTTGGCTAAAAAATCCTGAGTATACCAAGTGGCAAAAAGAGAAAAAAGCCGCGAAAAAGGCTGGCAAAAAATTTGATAAAAAGCGTCCAAAAAAATGGCTCCCCCTCCCGAAAGACCAATGGGGAAAGCCCCAGAAAGATTTGATTTTCTCAATCAATTTCTTACCTATCGGTGGCTTCTGCTCGATGAAAGGGGAATCGGATAACGATAAGCGCCCCGCATCTTTTGGTCAGGCGACTTTCTGGCAAAAAACTAAGATTCTCTTTGCCGGTGTCGCGATGAACTGGCTCGTCGCCTTTATCTTGCTCACGATTTTGAGTTTAACCGGCATGCCTCATTTCGTCGAAAATCAATTCCAGATTGATAGCGATACCCATGTTACCAATGGTCAAGTCGTCGTCGCAAAAGTTTTAGATGACACTCCCGCCGCCAAGGCCGGCCTAAAGGAAAACGACCAGATTAAGAGTATTACCGCAGATGATAAAACCACCGAAATCGGCGATACTAGCACATTAATCTCTATCAACGAAGAAAATCGTGGCAAAGAAGTTAAATATCAAATTGTACGAGATGGCAAGGATGAGACTATTGATGTTAAACTCGGGGATAAAGACGCGACTTATGCTCTTGGTATCTCTATGGCTCAAAAGGATCAGGCCCTCTATCGCTCTACCTGGTCCGCGCCTATCGTCGGCGCAGCGACCACCGTCCAGCTGACCGCAGAGACCTACAAGGGTCTTGGCACCGCCGTTTATAATCTCTTCTCTGGAATCTTTAAGCAATTTAGTGGCGACGAGGCCGTCCGCGAAGAGGGTAAGACCGCCATCGGCGCCGCCGGAGATTCTGTCTCTGGTCCGGTCGGCATCCTCGGCGTTCTCTTTCCGGCCTTCGTCGATACCGGCCTTTCTAATCTCCTCTTCCTCGCCGCCCTTATCTCCATCTCTCTCGCCTGTATGAATGTCCTGCCCATCCCGGCCCTTGATGGTGGCCGCTGGCTCCTCATCGCAATTTATCGCCTCAGGAAAAAGGAACTCACCAAGGAAACCGAAGAAAAAATCGTCTCGCGCGCCTTTATGGTCCTTCTCGTCCTTATCGCCCTTATCACCGTCCTTGATATTATCAGGTTGTTTTAATTAGAATGAAACCTCTCAAAGAATCTCCAGAGAAAACCGCTCAAGCTAACAATAAATCTTCTCGTACCTATAATATACTTATTGCCATCGCTCTCCTTGCATGGGTCTGGCTCTGCATTTATCTAGCCCAGCTCCTCTCCTATTTTATTTTCAAATGGCTCGCTAATACTTTTCATCTCGAGGCTGGCACCATTTTACAGGCTTCATATTCCTGCATCACCTATCTTCTAGCCCTTGTCATCATGCTCGGCATCCCGGCTCTCCTTCGCAAAAAATTCAAAAATCATCCTTTGCTTGAAAAAACTTCTCGCGAGGAATTAGGTCTTAAAGGTCTCCCTACATGGACCGACATTCTGCTGTCTCCTATCGGTTTTATTATCCAGCTCGTCTTTTCCGCCGCCCTCGTCATGCTTTTTTCAAAAATCTTCCCATGGTTTAATGCCGCCGAGGCTCAGGAAGTCGGCTTCTCGGACCTTTATAGCACCGGTGATAAAATTATTGCTTTTTCCATCATCGTCATCGTCGCCCCCATCGCCGAAGAAATTATCTTCCGCGGTTATCTCTATGGCAAGCTCAGAAAGCGCCTAAATCTCCCCATCTCCATACTCCTAGTCTCACTCCTTTTTGCTGTTCTACATGGACAATGGAATGTCGGGGTAAATGTCTTTGCTGTTTCCATCGTCCTCTGCTCCCTCCGCGAGATTACCGGTACGATTTATGCCGGCATCCTTGTCCATATTATTAAGAACGCCGTCGCCTTTTATCTCCTTTTCATCGCTCTCTAGGTATGCTATAATACCTCTATGAAACTTTCGAAATCTTTTGTTAAAACTTTGCGTGCCGCACCAAAGGACGAAACGGCCCGCTCCGCACAGTATCTTATTCGCGCCGGCTATGTTCATAAAGAAATGGCGGGGCTTTATGATTTTTTGCCCCTCGGCCTCCGCGTAATTGAAAATATCAAGACCATTATTCGTGAAGAATTGAATAATATCGGCTGCGAGGAAGTCCAGCTCACCGCCCTCCAGAATCCAGAGCCTTGGCAAAAGACCAATCGCTTTGACGATCAGGAGGTTGACATCTGGTTTAAAACTGAGCTTAGTAGCGGCGGAGAGCTCGGTCTCGCCCCGACTCATGAAGAGCCCATTACAAATTTAATGCGGACATATATTGAAAGTTATAAAGATTTACCGGTTTATGCCTATCAATTCCAAACCAAGTTTAGAAACGAGCTCCGCGCCAAATCCGGGATTCTAAGGACGCGTGAATTCTTGATGAAAGACCTCTATTCCTTCTCAAGCGACGAAGAAAGCCACGAAATTTTCTATCATAAGGTTGAAGAGGCCTATAAAAAGATTTATGACCGTCTCGGCCTCGGCGACTGTACCTTCGAAACTTTTGCCTCCGGCGGCATTTTTGCTAAATTCTCTCATGAATTCCAGACTATTTTAGATGTCGGTGAAGATACCATTTATTTCAATGAAGATAAATCCATAGTATTAAACGAGGAAGTCCTCCTCCCCGAGGTGCTTGATGAGCTCGGCGTTAAAAAGGAGGAGCTAAAATCTGCCCATGCCGCCGAAGTCGGTAATATCTTTACCTTAAAAGATAAGTATTCAAAGCCTCTCAGCCTTGAATTCACCGATAAAGACGGTAAAAGAAAGACTGTCTTTATGGGGTGCTATGGCATTGGTGTTTCCCGTGTCATGGGTGTCATCGCCGAAAAATACGCCGATGAAAAGGGCCTCGTCTGGCCAGAGAATATCGCACCATATCAGGTTTATCTAATCGCCATCGGCGAAAAAGCTGAAAAAATCGCTAAAGAAATAGAGTCTAAAAATCCCGAGGCCGTTCTTTACGACGACCGCGATGCTCGCCCCGGCGAAAAGTTTAAAGATGCTGAGCTCATTGGCCTCCCCCGTCGCATCGTCATCTCCGATAAGACCCTAGAGACCAATTCCGCCGAGGTTTTAGACCGCAAGACTGGTAAAACTACCCCTGTCTCGATTGAAGAAATTTAACACTTGAATTTATATCCACAAGGTAGTAAAATACTCCTAGACTATTTTTATACTAAAGTTTTAACAGAGAAAGAATTATGAAAAAAAGTGTAAACCTTACTAAAGAGGGCAAAAAAGAGCTCGAAGAAGAACTAAAGACCTTAAAGGCTCGCCGTCCCGAAATTGCCGAAAAAATCGCCACCGCCCGGGCTTTTGGTGACCTCTCTGAAAATGAAGAGTACAGCTCCGCCAGAAGTGAGCAAAAAACCGTCGAAAACCGCATCCTAGAGATTGAAGACATCCTAAAAAATGCCACCGTCATCCGTTCCGCCTCCCATTCAAAGGTCGTCCTCGGCGCTACTGTCAAGGTCAAAATAGATGGTAAAGAAAAAACCTATTCCATTGTCGGTCCAGTCGAGGCAGACCCCTTAAATGGTAAAATTTCCGATGCCTCCCCGATTGGCAAGGCTCTCCTCGGCCTAAAAGAAGGCGAAGAGGCTACTTGGAATGGCAAGACTTGCAAAATCATTAAAATTGATTAAATCAGAGAAGAATGTTATAATACCCACATGGTACAGCTATCTGATTATCGAGATGAAAGATTAAGAAAACTTGACGAAATAAAGAAACGGGGAATCAATCCTTATCCGGCCAAATCTGGTCGCGATACTAGGATTGGTAATATTCTCGAGAATTTTGATGAACTAAACGGTCAGACCGTCACTATTGCCGGTCGCATCGTTGCGATTCGGAGCTTTGGCAAACTCGCCTTTGTTAAAATTCGCGATTACACCGGCGAGGTCCAGATTTTCATGAAACAAGATGAGGACATCCCCGAAAAGACTTTTGGTACTAAAGATATAAAGCTTTTAGATAGTGGTGACTTTATCGAGACTACCGGCCTCGTCGGTAGAAGCCAGACCGGCGAAATCTCCGTATTCTCAAATTCCGTCCGCCTGCTTACAAAGTCTCTCAGGCCTCTCCCCGGTCGCGATGGCTTTAATAATAAAGAGGAACGCTACCGCCGTCGCTATGTCGATATGAATGTCAATCTCGAGGTGCGAGAGCGGATGGTTCGCCGTTCAAAATTCTGGCAGGCCACGCGTGATTTTATGAACGCTCATGGCTTTATTGAGATTAATACCCCCGTCCTTGAGCATACCACCGGTGGTGCTGATGCCACTCCTTTTGTGACCCACATGGACGCGCTCGATGAAGATTTTTATCTCCGTATTTCTCAAGAACTTCCCTTAAAGCGCCTGCTCGGCGCCGGCTTTGAAAGAGTCTATGATATCGGCCCCCGCTTCCGGAATGAAGGTGTCGATGATGAGCATCTTCCGGAGCACATCGCTTTCGAGTCTTATTCCGCCTATGATGATTATGAAGACGGCATGGAGCTCTATGAAGAGATGATAAAATATGTCGCCAAGGAAACTTGGGGTACATTAGAGTTTGACCTCGGCCCAGATCCAAATCCAGATGACGGCGTTGCCGCACCAAAATTTCATGTTAATCTCGATCAAAAATGGCCCCGCATTAAATATGCCGACCTCTTAAAAGAAAAATATGATGTTGATGTTTTTAATCCAGACCGTAAACAATTAGAGCAGATTTTAAGAGACGATTTTGAAAAATCCGCCGATAGAAATGATAAGGCCGCCAGAAAATCTCTTGAACATACCTTAGAGACCGCTTCCGATGCCCGCCTGATTGATCATATCTGGAAGTTAATCAGAAAGACTTCCGCCGGCCCTTATTGGCTGATTGAAGAGCCTTTAAGTCTCAGCCCACTTGCTAAAACCTCCGAGGAAAATCCACTCGTCACACAGAGATTCCATCCGATTATCGCCGGTACTGAGATGGGCAATGGCTATTCAGAGCTAAATGACCCTCTCGATCAGCTCGAGCGCTTTAAGGAACAACAGGCTCTCCGCGATGCTGGCGACACCGAGGCCCAGATGCTCGACGAAGATTTCGTCGAGATGCTCGAATACGGTATGCCCCCTGCCTGCGGTTGGGGTAATAGCGAGCGCAATTTCTGGCTCCTCGAAGGCGTCTCCGGCCGCGAAGCCGTCCCCTTCCCCATCATCAAACAGAAATAAAAGTTTTGATAAAATCCTTCCCAACTTTCAAAAATCTTATGCTATAATAGAAAAAAGGAGTTTTAACTGTGGCAAAAGTAATGATTGTGGGAACTGGCAATGTAGGTGCTAGCATCGCTTACTGCCTTATTAACCAGCGCACCGCGGTTTCAGAATTAATTTTAACCGACATCAACACCGAGGATGCCGAAGGCGAAGCGATGGATTTAAGAGATACGCTCGCCGTTTCGCCATCTTATATGAAAATAAAATCTGGCGATTATACCGAGGTCAAGGGCTGCGATATTATCGTCATCACCGCCGGCATCCCTCAAAAGCCCGGCGAGTCCCGCATGGATCTTCTAAAGAAAAACGCCGCCATTTTTAAAGACATGATTGGCACAATCATGGATAATGGCTTTGATGGTATCTTTATCGTCGTCAGCAATCCTATGGATGTCTTAACTTACCTTACTAAAAAATACTCCGGTCTCCCAGCCGAGAGAGTTATTGGCTCTGGCACTATCCTAGATTCCGCCAGACTCCGCTTTAAGACCGCCGAAAGACTCGGGATTCATCCAAAGTCTGTCCACGCTTTTCAGGTCGGCGAGCATGGCGATACTGAATTTGCCCTCTGGTCCACCGCATCGGTCGCGGGCCAGCCTATCGTCGAATTACTAGACCAAAACACTCTGGATGAAATCGAAGATTTTGCCAGAAACGAGGCTTATGACATCATCGAGAAAAAGGGTTCGACTCATTATGGCGTCGGCGCCTGCGTTACAAAATTAATCAATTGCATCTTAGGAGACGAGAAACGCGTCCTCCCCGTTTCGAGTTACGACGATTTTGCGGGAGTATATAACGGTTTCCCAGCCGTCGTCGGGAGAGAAGGAGTCATCCGCCGTATCGGCGTCCATCTCACCGAAGAAGAGGGAATAAAAATGCAAAAATCAATCAACGCTCTAAAAAATGCTATTAATGAAATAGGAGAATAATATGGACACAGTTACCATTATCGACGGGGAAGAAGAAGTCAAAAAAAGCAAGACGCCAATCATCATCAGCGCAATCGCTATTATTATCGCCATTGCCGGGGTTGTCTTTGGGCTCATCCAAAAAAGCCAAAAGGATAGTCTAAACACTCGGATTTCTAATCTTGAGCAAAGTGTCAACATCCATGTTGCTGAAGTCGAGGCTCTAAAAGACCAGCTTCTCGATAACGGCATCAAGCCAAACATTGTCACTACCACTGAGACCAAGACTGCAAGCAACGATAAAGTCGCAACAAATACAGACACTAAAACCACCGACAAAACTACCGACAAGAGTGACGACAAGAAAAATGATAATACCAAGAAAGAAACCGCCGGCGAGGGTTATAGCGACATCACCGTCGACCCCGGTAGCGACTGGAGCGTCCGCTTCTATCTGCCAAATGGTATTAAAAACTTAAATTATGTCTATCCTTCCGGCAATTCCATTTCTGTCACCGGCATCGTCACCGCCAATAAGACCTATGATTCCGAAACTTGTGCCTCTGGCTTTGGGCAAGTCATTCTTGGCGGCTCCACCGGCGAAAAGCTCTATAGCGATTCAAAAGGCACTTATTACTACGTCGCACCAAAAGACAGCAAATGCTCCGGTACCGACTACGATACTGCAGTCTCACTCACGAAGAAACTCTTCCAGAGCATCAAGGCTAAATAATCCGCCAAAAAAATCCCGAAATTTCGGGATTTTTTTATTGACATAATAACCATAAGCGGAGTATAATAGATATAAATTAATAGAGTCATGGAGGACAAATGAAGAAGGTCAAAATTGCCTTTGCCGCCGGCTTTACCGGCACCATACTTACCGGTTTAATCGCAAAAATGCCAATCGGTAACGCAGAAAATATTCCACTTTGTATAGAAGGAGCAGATGTTGCCATCGCCAGCGGCGACGACACCTATCTCACCGGGAATTGTACATTAAACAAAGATTTCTCTGGAAATCTCATTGTCGGTAGTAATATCACCGCTACCCTCAATCTTAACCAGAAAAACCTTACCAGTACTACCGGTGTAGTCCTAAAAAATCTCGGTAATCTTACCATTACCGGCGAAGGCAGCCTCACCGGCTCGGACAACTATGTCTTTCAAAACTTAAATACCGCTACTATCTCCGGTGGCACTTTCAATGCTCCAGCTAACAATGCCAGTATTGTCGCCAACGGTTGGTATGACCCATCTACTAAGACCGCTGAGTCCGCTAATTATGCCACAATGTACATCACTGGCGGGACATTTAATGGCAAAGTCAACAACGTTAAAAACGACGAAAACGGTATCATGTACGTTTCCGGCGGAACTTTCAATACTTCCTACACGAAGCCAGCCGAAATCAACCAGACTGCTGCCATTCTTCATGGCGGCAAGTCGCTCGAAATCACCGGCGGTGAGCTTAACTCTCGCATTGTCGTTCAGACTCTTGGTGTCGACAAAGAAAAATCTCTTAGCGTTTCGGGCGGTCAGCTAAATTACACCATCGCTTTTGACACTTCGTCTATCGATTCCGAAATTACTCATGATATCCACCTTACCGGTGGCTATATCACCGGCATTAATCTCCCTAGCACCGTCAAATACACCGGCATCGAAGCCCATGATTACACCGGCGGCTCATTCGTCTACAGCGGCAAAACCGGCATGGACATTGAAGTCTACAACCTCAATTTGTCCGGCGGCTTCTCTATCTACAACGGCGACCCTGTAAATGTTATACTTCGCGATAGCACCGTCGGCCAGTTTAGCAGTATCAATAAGGGTACGCTTAATGTTATCAATGTTGACGCTACCAGCGGCGGCTACATTAAATCCGCTAATGGTACACTTAATATCTATGGTGGCCATGTCGGTAAAGCCGGAAAAATGATTCAGACCACTAATGACGGTACTATCAACATCTACGACGGCTATATCTATGGCGAGCTTACTCCTGTTAAAGGAAAACTCTCCGGGACTATCAATGTCTTCGGTGGTAGATTCATTAAGACCTCTGAAGAGCAAACCGCAATCTTGACCGAGGCCGTCGCAAACGGCAATGCCATCGCCGAGACAGATAAAGAGCTCATCGAATATCAGGATGGTGAAGAAACTTGGTACTTCATCGGCAATCATGAAACAAGCTCTTCTATTATTAATGAAAATGACCTCGGCAACATCAGCCTCAAAAATCCTCTTGAGACCGTTGGCGATGCCAGACTTGTCATTATCCCCGCCGGAGAGGAGGAGCTAAAGAATCTTGAAGCCAATATTGAAAATCTCAAAGCCGCCTATGACATCTTCGTCGTTGATGAAGTCGATAATGTCATCCCGGTCGAGAACAATCAAATTCGCGTTCAGCTCGCTCTCGCCGAAGAATATCGTGGCTATGACCACTACACCATTGCCTATATCAATGAAGACGGTCAAGTCGTCGAAACCTTTGCAGCGACTGTCAATGGCGAGATGATAGAATATACCACCTCCCACCTCAGTCTTTATGGTATCATCGCCTATAACGACCCCGCTCCAGAGCCTAAGCCAGAGCCAGAACCAACCCCAGAGCCAGAGCCAGACGATAGCGAAACTATTGTTGATGATGACGATAGTCCGGCTGTCCCAAACACCGCCGACAAGCCTTCCGTCCCAAACACCGGCTATGACGAAGAGGCTAGCTCCCGCGCCGGGACACTACTCTGGATCCTCGGCTTCGTCTCTGTCGCCACCGCCGGCGTCCTCGCCCTAATCAAGAAGTATATTAAAATCTAATCAAAAAACCTGCGGAATCTCCGCAGGTTTTTTTGTGCTATAATTATCTTATGAAAAAGCTACTCGTAATTTTAATCACTTTATTACTAGGCGCGGCCCCAGCCTCTGCCGCTTCAGATCCAAACCTCTATTTCGATAGCGCCGTTTTTGACTATTATCTCGAAAAAACCGACACCGGCACAAAAATGAAAGTGAAAGAGACTTATGAAGCCGTTTTTTCTGCGACTAGCTCTAGTCATGGCCCTACTAGAACGATTCCTTTTTCAAACCAAGAGGGTAAGAATATTACTATCGATGATTTAAAAATTACCGCTACTAGGAACGGCCAAGCCGAGCCTATCGCTAAAATTGAAAAGGCAGACGGATATTATAAAGTTAATATCGGTTCTGCCTCCAGAACTATTCAAGGCAGACAAACCTATGTTCTCGAATATGAGTTTAAAAATGTCATCACCGAATACGACCAAAGTGGCAAATTAACCACCGATAATGCCGTCAGCCAAGAACTCTATTGGGATACTAATGGTACCGGCTGGCCTAATGAATTTAATTCCGTCACAGCGAATGTCCATTTTGCTGGCGATTATCCAGCCAAGACTCCAGCCTATTGCTACACCGGCTCACAAAATTCAAATGGAAAAAATTGCACCGTAGAAAAAACCAAAGATGGCTTCACCTTTAAGACCACCAAAAAACTTGGCCGTTATGAAAACCTGACCTTCGATATCGAATTCCCGGCCGGGACTTTTCAAGTCCCAATATCCGAAAATTATTTCCTCGCCTTTATGACTGCCCTCGCCGCCCTGCTCGGTCTCGCGACCGTATTCTTCAGCTACCGAAAATTCGTCAAATACGCTAAGGAAAAACGCCTTTCCGCAAAGAACCTCCTGGTCGCTCCGCAATATCTTCCAATGAAAGACCTCTCCGTCGCCGAGGCTGCTTTAATTTACCTCGGAGATGCTGAACCTTCCCAGACTGCCACCATTCTCGAACTCGCTACCTCCCATAAAATCCAAATCATCAATGAAAAAACCGAGAGCGGCATCTTGAAACGCGAAAAAACTGTCTGGAAAATTAAAATCTTAGAAATTGATAACTTGACTAACCCCGAACAGGATGTCCTCAGAATCTTAAACGGTGGCCCTATGCCGAAAAAAGACGAAATCATCGAAATCAAAAAACAAACCGCGACCAGCAGCCTAGCCCAGCTCGCCAAAGATTATACAAGAGACGCTCGCGTGCTTTTAAAACGTAAAAAATACTTTGAGGGCGACGTCAATATTGATACTGGTTTTGCCAAGACGAGCAAAGAAGGTGGCCTCGCCGGTTTCTGTCTAGCCGTCCTCTTAATCGGTAGCGCCGTCCTAGTTTATTTCCTGATCGATGGCGCTTTCCTCGGCTACGGTCGCATCTACGGACGCGACTTCTTACCCTTCGTCATTGTCGGCATCGCTATCTTAACGCTCATTATCTATGCTGCCTTTAACCGCAACTTCACCAAATATGTCGCTCGGACCAACAAGGGGCTTGAGGCTTCCAACTATCTTGAGGGTCTAAAGCTCTATATCAGCATGGCCGAAAAGGAACGTCTCGAATTTAATCAGTCCGCCAAAAATGCTCCGAAAGATGATAAAGGCTTAGTTAAACTTTATGAAAAACTTCTCCCCTACGCTTCTATCTTCGGCCTCGAAGAAAGCTGGCTTAATGAAATTCAAAAGTACTACGACGCCCTTAACTACAACCCCGACTGGTACTACGGTAGCGACCCCTTTAACCGCGCTATGTTCTATAGCATGATGCGTAACACCGCCAGCACTATCTCCTCGAGCACTTCCTGGTCTAGCTCCTCCTCGTCCTCCGGCTTTTCCGGTGGCGGAGGCGGTGGTTTCTCCGGCGGGGGCGGCGGGGGCGGCGGAGGTGGTAGCTGGTAAGAGCCTAGGGTAGGGGGGGGTTCTTAAACAATGCGTTACTCGCCCCGCAAAAATGACAATAAATACCCATCCGAAGAGCTCCCCCTAGATTCCCGCATAAGAGCTCTGAGGATGGGCTATTTATTGTGATTTTTCGGCGGTAGCAGGCGGCGAGTAGCGTTTAAGAACCCCCCCTACCCTAGACTCTTACCAACTTTATCCACAGCATGTGAATGTATGCTATAATTAAAAGTATGTTAGATGTTAATTTCATTAGAGAAAACCGCGAACTTGTTGAAAAGAGCGCGAAGGAAAAGGGCTATGACAAAGTAGACATAGCAAAAATCTTAAAACTAGACGACCGCAGAAAAGCCGTTTTACAAGATGTAGAAAAACTAAGAAAAGAGCGAAACGATATTGCCGCCAAGATGAAAAACGGCAAACCGTCTGCCGAGCTGATTAAAAAAGGCAAGGAGATAAAAGAAAAGCTTGCCGGCATTAATCTTGACTTAATCGAAAAAGAATTAAACGAAGAGCTAAAATCTGTCCCAAATATTATTTTTGATGATGTCCCTCTCGGCGGGGAAGAAAAGAGCGTCGAGGTTAAAAAATGGGGCGAGCCGAAAAAGAGCGGCGTAGACCATCTCGACTATGCGACAGCGCGCGGCTGGCTCGACTTTGAGCGGGGCGCAAAGGTCGCCGGCGCAAAATTTTATTATCTAAAAGACGGCCTCGCCTTGCTTGAAAACGCCCTTCTTCAGTATGGGCTGAATATTGTCTTAAAGCACGGTTTCACTCCGATGGATGTTCCCGATATGGTTAAGAGCGAAGTGCTCGAGGGCGCCGGTTTTGCACCAAAGTCTAGTGATCAATCTGATGAATATTATATTGAGGGTGAAGACCTCGTGATGATTGCCACCGCTGAGATGCCAATCACCGGCTATCATATGAATGAAATTCTGGATGAAAAGGATTTGCCTCTGAAGTATGCTGGTTTTTCCGCTTGTTTTAGAAAAGAGGCCGGTGCTTATGGTAAATACACAAGAGGTCTTTTCCGCGTTCATCAGTTTAACAAGCTCGAAATGTATGTCTTTTGTCTTCCAGAGCAATCCAAAGAAATTCACGAAAAGCTACTTGAGATAGAGGAAGAAATCTGGCAAGGCCTCAATATCCCATATCACGTCATCAATATCGCCGCCGGCGACCTCGGCGCTCCAGCCGCTAAAAAATACGACCTCGAGTATTGGTCTCCGGTTAACCAAAAATATCAAGAGCTAACTAGCTGTTCAAACTGTACCGATTTTCAGGCTCGCGCCATGAACATCCGCGTTCGCCGCGAAAGTGGTGAGATTGAAACCGTCCACACCTTAAATGGCACCGCAGTCTCTCTTGCCCGCACCCTCGTCGCCTTCCTTGAAAATTATGCCACTAAGGATGGCAAGGTAAAAATCCCTGAGGCGCTTAGGCCCTATCTCGGCGGTAAAGAAGAATTGTAATTTTTACCGCTTTAATTGGACCCCAAAATGTGTTATACTAGAGAAAAGGAGTTTTTATGATTGAGAAAATAGAAATTACAGGTAGTAATTATAAGCCCACAGAGAGCTTTAAAAAATATGCCGAAAAACGCATCGGTAAATTAGATCGCTATCTCCCAAAGGGCAATAAGAAGGATGTCGTCGCTAAAATCGTCGTGACCGAGGTAGACCGCGCTCATGGTAATAAATATGAGATTTCCGCCGCCATGGAGATTCCCGGCGGTAAGGTTATTGCCGCCAAGGATGAGTCGAGCAATGTCTTTGCCGGTATTGACATTATTGAGGCAAAGCTAATGGGACAGATTCGTCGTTATAAATTAGAGAAAAATCCTCATCTCCGTAAAAACCCTCTGAAACGCTTATTTAAGAAAGGATAAAATATGGCCGAAAAAGAAGAGAAACCGGCTGTGGGCACCGAGAAACCAGTAAAAACTCCAAAGACCAAGAAAGAAAAGGCGCCCTCTGATAAGCTCGCCGATAAGACTGCTATGACTAAATTCCTTCAAGGGATTTTTGGCGATGCTCAGAAAAAGATTCTAAAAAGATATTATAAGCGCGTCCTTGAAATCAATAAACTCGAAGATAAATATGAAAAGCTGTCCGATGAAGAATTAAAACATCAGACAGAAATCTTCCAAGAAAAGCTTAAGGATCTAGAAGATGATAAGCTCGAAAAGGCTCTTGATGAAATCTTAAATGATGCCTTTGCCGTCGTCCGCGAGTCCACAAAGCGTACCCTAGGGATGCGCCATTATGATGTCCAACTGATTGGTGGTATGGCACTCCACGAGGGAAATGTCGCCGAGATGAAGACCGGTGAAGGAAAGACTCTCGTCGCCTTGCTTCCGGCCTATCTCAATGGCCTCTCGAAAAAAGGCGTTCATGTCGTCACGGTAAACGATTATCTCGCCCAGCGTGACGCCGGTTGGAACGGTCCCGTCTATCACTTCCTTGGTCTCTCTGTTGCCGTCATCATCAATGAGGCGAGCTTTATCTATGACCCAGAGTTTGAAAACGACGATCATACTGATGAGCGCCTCGTCCATCTAAGGCCCTGTACTAGAAAAGAGGCTTATGCCGCCGATGTTACTTATGGCACCAACAATGAATTTGGCTTTGACTATCTAAGAGATAACATGGTCTCCGAGCCAAAGTTCCTTCGCCAAAGGAGCTTAAACTATGCCATCGTCGACGAGGTCGACTCCATCTTAATCGACGAGGCGAGGACTCCGCTTATCATTTCCGCCCCGGCCGGCGATAATCCCGAGGCTTATTATCAGTTTGCTAAAGTTGCTGCCGCCCTTGGCCCGGATGATTATGTCCATGATGAAAAACACCGCTCCGTCCTCTTGACTGACAAAGGTGTCGATAAGGTCGAGCAAATTCTTGGTATTAAAAATCTTTATTCTACCGAGAATACTCGCCTAGTTTATCATATGGATCAGGCTTTAAGGGCCGAGGTCGTCTTTAAGCGCGATAAAGATTATGTCGTCACTAATTCTGGTGAGGTCATCATCGTCGATGAGCATACCGGCCGTCTAATGCAGGGCCGTCGCTATAACGAAGGTCTTCATCAGGCTATCGAGGCTAAAGAGGGCGTACAGGTCAAACAAGAGTCCATGACCCTCGCGACCATCTCTTTCCAGAATTTCTTCCGCCTCTATCGCAAACTCTCCGGCATGACCGGTACCGCCTTTACTGAGGCAGAGGAGTTCCAGCAAATTTATGCTCTCGATGTCATTCAGATTCCGCCCAACAAGCCTCTTGCCCGTATCGACAAAGACGATTTAATCTATCGTACCGAGGCCGGCAAGCTCCGCGCCATCGTCCGCGAGGTTAAAATGTATCATGAAAAGGGCCAACCGGTCTTGATTGGCTCAGCTTCAATCGTTAAAAACGAGCTTATTGCCAAATATCTCGATGAGGCCGGCCTCCCCTATCAGCTCTTAAACGCTAAAAACAACGAGAGAGAGGCCGCCATCATCGAAAAAGCCGGTGAAAAAGGTGCGATTACTCTCGCTACTAACATGGCTGGTCGTGGTACCGATATTAAATTGACCGACGAGGTTAAAAAGCTGGGTGGTCTCGTCGTCATTGGTTCCGAAAGACATGATTCCAGGCGCGTCGACAATCAGCTCCGCGGTCGTGGTGGCCGTCAGGGCGATCCCGGCACGACACAATTCTTTGTCTCCTGTGAAGATGATTTGATGCGCATCTTTCAGGGCGACCGCATCTCTATGCTCATGAAACGCCTCGGCGTCGATGAAGACACGCCAATTCAGACTAAATCCGTCTCGAAAACTCTCGAAGCCGCTCAAAAACGCATTGAAGGTTTTAATTTCGATTCTAGAAAAAATGTCGTCCAATACGACAATGTCATCAACCGTCATCGTAAAGTCGTTTATACTATGCGCCGCAAGATTCTCGATGGCGAAAACATTCATAGCGAAATCGACCGTCTCATCGATGAATGTGCCGAGGATTTAACACTCGATTCCGCCAGAGTCAATAAAAACTTTGCCAAAGAATTTAAGTCCGTCTTTCCTAATTTTGATGACGATTTAATCAGCACTATCGGCTCGCTCCGCAAGGAGAAAGACCGTAAGAAACTCGCTAAGACCGCCATCAAAGAGGCCTATCTAAAGAAAGAAGATGAATTTGGCGAAGAACAGATGCGCACTATCGAAAGAGAGGTTTATCTCCGCGTCCTTGATACACTCTGGATGCAGCATCTCGAGAATATGCAGCATTTAAGGGAGGGTATCCATTGGCGCTCCGTCGGCCAGCGCGATCCACTCGTCGAATATCGTTCCGAGTCTCAAAAACTCTTTGATGGTCTCCAGAAAAATCTCCGCGAGGAAGTCTTAAAGGTCCTTCTTAATCTCACCAAGCAAGAGGCCGCCGAGTCCGAGGTCATGGATGGCAAAGAATATGATTCTGAGCTCACCAAGCTCGCCGATAGCGCCACCGAAAAGGGCGTCAATGAGATTTCAAAGGGTGAGAAAAATCTTGACTCTGAATTTAAAAAAGAGACCAAGGCAAAAAAGCCGGTTGTAAATCGTAATAAATCCTCTAAAAAGTCCAAAAAGAAGAAAAGTAAACGGAAAAAATAACCCTCTATGAGGCATTCTGTTGACGAAATTGTCCTGAAAAATGGTATGAAGGGCCTTCTTATCAATGTCCCCGGCGCCAGCGTGATGAATTTTAAAATTCAATTTCGCGCCGGCTGTCGCTATGCCAAAAAACCAGAGCTTTATGAAATCGCCCATATCGTTGAACACTTAAGTTTCGGCGCCAATGCTAGGTTTAAAGACGAGCAGGCTTTTGAATCTGAATTCACTAAAAACGGTGCCTATCACAACGCATGGACTTCTGATCTCTCTGTCTGTTATGAGGCCGAGTGTGCCGATTTTGAATGGGATCGCATTTTAGAATTAAACCGCATCTCTATCACCGAGCCCCGCTTTAATGACGAGGAGCTAAAAAGCGAAAAGTCCACCGTCCGCTCTGAGCTTACTGGCTATCTAAATGATTACGCCCGCCTGATTTGGCCCCGCCTAATGTCCGCCACCGGCGAGCCCGTCCCCACCCTCCGCGAACGCCTAAACACCGTCGGCAATATTGAATTAAAAGATATTAGAGAGCATTATCGCCGTACTCATACCGCGAATAACATGCGTTTCGTCATCACCGGCCGTCTCCCTCGCCGGCGCAAGCGCCAAATTATCAAGAACCTCGAAAATTGGAATCTCAAAGAAGGCGAGCGTCTCGAGGCTCCGGATGACCAATTGCATTCCGGAAATCCGGTCTTAATCCGTCGAAAGGACGCCAGTAATATTACCTTTGGCTTTTCTTTTGTCACCCCCAGAAAGCTCTCCTCTGAAGAAACTAGGATTATGGACTGTCTAAACCACATCTTAAGTGGTACTACCTCCTCTCGCATTTTCGGTCAGGCCAGAAAACGCGGCCTCATCTATAGCATGGGCTCCTCGCTCACTAATAGCATTAAAAATTCTTCTTGGGATTTTGACGGCGAAGTCAATCTAGAAACCGCCGACGAGCTTTTTATCCTCATCCAGAGGGAATTAAACAAGGTTTTAAACGGCGAAATTAAAGAATCGGACATCGAGGCCGCCAAATCTTATGCTCTCGGTCGCCATCAGATGAGCGCCCAGACTGTCTCTCAAATCTCTGATTATTATTCCGATTCCTACTTCCTCGGTGGCGACATTGAAGAATACCATAAAATCCCCGGGCTCATCAGCTCTATCGACAAGTCAAAAATCGTCACCCTCGCCCGCGAATATGCCGGCTCCGGCATCAAGGGCTTCGCCGCCGTCGGCTCCTGTGAAAAAGCCATCATTAACGATTTAGCCGCCCATTTAGAAATTTAAGAAAGGAGAAACTATGAAAATTGCAATTTTAGGATATGGATTAGAGGGAAAAAGCGTCGAACAATATTTTAAAGACACCGCCGAGGTTAAAATTTTTAATGATTTTGAACAAATACCAGACACCAAAGATTTTGATCTCGTCTTTAGAACCCCTTCAGTAAAGTTTCCTAGTCCCGAGCCAACAAATTGGACTTCCGTCACCAAATATTTCTTTGACCATTGCCCCGCTCCCATTATCGGTGTGACCGGCACCAAAGGGAAAGGCACTACCTGTACCATGATAATTAGTCTCTTGGAGAGCCTCGGAAAGACCGTCCATCTCGTCGGTAATATCGGCGAGCCTTCCCTGAATTATTTAGAAAAAATCGCCCCAGAGGACATCGTCGTCTATGAACTTTCTAGTTTCCAGCTTTGGGATCTCCAAAAGTCACCGAGTGTCGCTGTCGTCCTCCGCATTGAGCCAGACCATCTCAATGTTCACAAAGATTTTGACGATTATGTCTCCGCCAAGGCTAATATCACGAGACATCAGGCCCCCTATGAATCAGTTATTTATTTTAAAAACAACCCCGATTCAAAGAAGATTGCGGATACTTCCATGGCCGAAAAATTCCCCTATCCCCTAGTTAAAAAGCCAGAGATTCTAAAAAAGCTCTTAAACTCTCTCCACCTCGTCGGCGAGCATAACAAGGAAAACCTCGAGGCAGCTCTCCTTGCTACCTACGCTTATTATAAGCCGGTTTTAAAAAAGAACCGCACGAGTCTTGAAGTCTTCCTCGCCGAGCATTTTGAAGAGTTTAAATCTGCCATCGAGAAAATCGAACCTCTGCCTCATCATATCGAATTCGTCAGGGAATTAAACGGCGTTAAATATTATGACGATTCTTTCTGTACTGTCTATCCAGCTCTTGATGCCGCTCTTAAATCTTTTGAGGGCCAACCCCTCGTCCTCATCGCCGGCGGCAGCAGCAAGGGAACTGATTTAGAACCAGCAAAGCGTGCCATCTTTGACAATAAAAATCTCATCAAAGCCGTTTTAATCGGTGAGACTGCCAAAGAGTTTATGAAAAATGAAAATCCCGAAAAATATCTTGATTGTAAAACCGATTTTGAAAAAGCCATCATGGCCGCAAAGGACCTCGCCGAGACAGCCGGGAAAGATGCCGTCGTCCTCCTCTCCCCCTGTTCCGCCTCCTTTGACATGTTTAAATCTTATAAAGACCGCGGCAATCAGTTTAAAGCTATTGTCAAATCTCTCTAAATATGCTATAATAGAAAAAATCTGAAAGGGGGTGTCAGTTTATGGCACAGATGAACATTAATAAGGGAGTTGAGCTAGACAAGCAAATAGCCAGATTCGCAATTGCCGAAGATGTTGTCGAGCGCATCGATAATTTATTAGCAGTTGCACCAGAGCTTTTCGAGGCCGATACATATCATGCTCTCGGCAAAGTTCATAACGGAGGAGATATTCAAATTGCCGTCCGAACAATAGTTGACGACAACGAGTCTATCACCGAACTCTATGTTATCGAAGACGGCGGCGAAAACGGCGGCATTGTCTTTACCGCAGAGAGCAAAGACAACACAGTTTCATCTGTGTTTATTGCAACCGGGCACTGGACCAAAAAATTCGAAGAACTTGAGAATAGAGTCCGAGCCACACATTAAATCATCTCGTTTTTCATACATAGGCTGGTGTTTAAACACCTATTTCAAGCCGGAAAGGAGATGATCCAAAATCTAAAGGCCGCAGAACATCGCGGCCTTTTTCATGGTATAATAAAAAGAATGGAAAAGCGTCTAAAAGAGTTACAAAAAGAAATTGAAAAGGCTTGGGAAAAACTAAGCCTAGACGAAAAGCTTGCTAAAATTAAAGAGCTCGGGGTCGAAATCACAGCTCCAGACCTCTGGAAAAATCCCGAAGATGCTAAATTAAAAAACGAGCAATACGCTAGGCTCAGAGAGGAGGTAGAGCCATGGGAAGTTTTAAAGGTTCAGACCGCCGATTTAAAAGAGCTCCTTGACTTAAATGAGCCCGATCTCGTTCCCGAAATCGAGTCTCTAATCGAGACACTTGAAAAAGAATTCCAAAAGCTAAAAAAGGCCCTTCGCTTTACCGGCCCATACGATCATAACAATGCCGTCCTTCGTATTACTTCCGGCGCCGGCGGGACCGAGGCGATGGATTGGGCCGGGATGCTCGAAAGGATGTATCAAAGATATTGTGAAAGACACAATATAAAAATGAGTCTCATCGAACGCCAAGCCGGGGAAGAGGCCGGTATTAAAACCGCCGTCTATGAGCTTAGCGGTACAAATGTCTATGGACTTCTCAAGTCTGAACATGGCGTCCACCGTCTCGTCCGTCTCTCTCCCTTTAACGCCGACAATCTACGGCAGACTTCTTTTGCCCTCGTCGAAATCCTCCCCATTATCGAGAATGATTCCGAAGTTAAAATCGATGAAAAAGACCTCCGTATTGATGTTTATCACTCTGGTGGTCATGGCGGTCAATCTGTCAACACTACTAATTCCGCCGTCCGCATCACTCACCTCCCCACAAACACCGTCGTCGCTATCCAAAACGAGCGTTCTCAGCTCCAAAACAAAGAAAAAGCCATGGAGATTCTCCGTGGCAAACTCGCCCAGATGCAATTAGAACAACAGGCCGAATCTATCGACAAATTAAGGGCTGGCGAATCCGCCTCTTGGGGCCAACAAATCAGAAATTATGTACTCCAACCTTATCGGCTCGTCAAGGACACCCGCACTAAATACGAAACCACCGATACTGATGCCGTCTTAAATGGCGAAATTGATAATTTTATTAATGCTTTTCTTGAATTGTAATCTAGCTTATGCTATCATATTTATATGATATTGCTCGATCATGTGACGAAGCTCTACCCCTCGGATCCTCGGCCCGCGCTAGACGAGGTATCTTTGCATATTGAGCCGGGCGAATTTGCCTTTATGGTCGGTAAATCCGGCGCCGGGAAGTCGACTGTCATTAAAATGATTACCAAGGAAGAAAATCCGACCTCTGGTAATATTACCGTCGGCGGGATTGATTTAAAATATGTTAAAAAGCGTTATATTCCGCATTATAGAAGGCGCCTCGGTGTAGTTTTCCAAGATTTTAAACTTCTGCCGGGTCGTACAGTTTTTGAAAATGTCGCCTTCGCCCTCGAGATTGCCGGTTTTTCCTCTAAGGAAATCAAAAACACCGTCCCAAAGGTCCTCGAAATCGTCGAATTACAGGATAAGGCCAAAAAATTCCCCTCCGCTCTCTCTGGTGGAGAGATTCAGCGTGTCGCCATCGCTCGTGCTGTCGCGAGGCAGCCTAAAATCCTCATCGCTGATGAGCCTACGGCCAATCTCGATGTCCTTACTAAGTCCGAAATCATCAATCTCTTACAAAGAATTAACGACTCCGGGACCACCGTCCTTGTCACCACCCATGACGAAAATGTCGTTAACAACCTAAGAAAACGAGTTATTACCATCAAAGACGGCCGTATCGTCGCCGATCAAAAAGACGGCGGGGTTTATCGTCTCGATCGCGCCTCCGCTGAGGCCGCTGCTCGCGCTGAGGTCGCCGCGCGTGTTGCCGCTCGCCTACGCCAAGCCGAGAATAAGAATCTTTTCGCCTCGGAAAAGCCAGAGCCCGTAAAACACATCCGTACCGTCAAGACCGAGAAGCGTCCTATCTCTGAGACTCCGCTCTATTCTATCAGAAAGCCGGTTAAAGCTCCTGTCGCTATGCGTAGAGCCACGCCCAAAAAGCCGGCCCCTGTCCCTGTTATGACCTCTAGAGACCCTTTTGCCGCCCCTGTTGTCTCTAAAAAGGCCCCCAAGGCCTCCTCTAGCCCCGCTACAAAGTCCGTAAAAGCCATTAAACCAAACAGGAGTGTCATCTAATGAGTAAACCAGAAACTTCCGAAGAACGCCTCGCCGAGAATCGTGCTAAGAAACAGGTCAAAACTACCAAGAAAAATCTTCGCACGATGACTAAAAACGGTCATAGCCACAAGGCTCGTTCAAGCGCCCGCATTATGAAATATGGCGCTATCGGTTTTGCTAGGAATATTTGGCTTTCTATCGCCTCGACCCTCGTCATGACCATCACCATCCTCATCATTTTAACTACTTTCATCGCCTCCGCCATTCTCTCTAGCACCGCCGAGACCTTGCGTGAAAAAATTGATGTGACCATTTTCTTAAAGCCGGGTACTTCATCTGAAACCATGAAAGAAATGACCAATATCCTCATGGAGGATAAAAATGTCCGTCAGGTCGCCGCTAGCACTTCCGAGGATGTCTTCGCGAAATTCGTCGAAGAAAACAAGGATGATGAAGTCCTAATGAAAACCCTAAACGACGAAGAAATGAAAAAGCTCATGATTTCCGCCATGCAGGCCACACTCCGCATTAAAGTCTATAACCTTGATAACACCGAAAGTGTTGAAAAAATCGTCGAGGGAAACAAGATTTTTGCTGATAACATCGATCCTGAGTATCCCCCCACCTACGATACTAATCGCAAGGAAATCGACACCATTAATACTTGGGCTGAGATTGCCAATCGCACCGGCTGGATTCTCTCTATTATCTTCATTATCATCTCTATGCTCGTCATCTTCAACACCATCCGGATGGCCATCTTCTCCCGCCGCGAAGAGATTTATATGATGCGTCTCGTCGGCGCAGACAAATCTTTCATTCGTGGCCCCTTCATTGTCGAGTCACAAATCTCTGGCATTATCGCCGGCCTCATCGCCACTACCGCTGCCTATTTTGGCTACACCGCTATCGCCCCTAGCTTAAAAGAATATGGTATTGATGTCTCAAAAATTTCCGATATCGTCGAGAGCCAAAAGCTCGTCCTCGTCTTCCTCTGTGCTTGTCTTGTCGGTATGTTCATCGGCGCTCTCTCTGCGCAGCTTGCCATTAAAAAATATTTAAATAAAACAAAAAAATAGTTGCATTTTTAGCATAAGCATATTATAATAAAAGTATGTGGATTAAAATACGGCGTACATTGCTTTTAATAACTGCGAGCCTCTGCCTCATGAGTGGCTCTGCTATCCGTATTGTCTTAACTTCAAACTCCGCTGGTGCTACCGATTACTGTACTTCTGATGCCTGCAAACAGGCTAAAAAAGATGAGGCCGAGAAAAATGAGGCCGCCGAAAAGGCCGCAAATACTGCCTATACTTACGAACAAGAGGTAAACCGCTTGAGCGGAGAAATCTCTCAGAAAGAGGCCGTCATTCAGGCTTCCATTAATCAGATTAACACTTTAACTAAAGAAATTGATGAAAAAATTAAAACTTTGACAGAACAAAAGACCGCTCTCGCCGAAGTGCTTAATGACATGAACCATAACAATGACACCGAGCTCATTCTTCAGATTGCCGGCAGTAAAAATATTACTGACTTGACCGAAAAACAGGCTCGAGCAGAGGCCGTTAAAGACCAGATTGCCGCTAGCGCCGAAAAAATCGAAGAGACCAAAAAGGAATTAGAGCAGCAAAAATCTGATCAAGAGGTTTTAAAACAGGGTCAGGAAAGGGAACGAAACGAAATCGCCACCATGCGTCAGGAACAGGCTAATCTTCAGGCTAAATACGCTAGTGATGCTTCTGCCTTTGCCGCAGAGGCCGAGGAGGCCCGCCGTATTCAGGCCGAAGAGGTTGCAAAAGCCATGGAGGCCGAGCGCCAGCGCATCGCCGCCGAGGCCGAGCGTCGTCGCCAAGAAGAGGCTCGCGCCGCTGTCGAAAGAGGTGAATACGCTACTATCGAAGAGGCCCTCTATAGTGGTCCTACCGTTGGCGTTTATACTAACGCCGCTAATGATACCTATGCTTATCGTGATTACTGCCCCCAGAATGACGGTAATAATCTCGGTTGGGGTGCTTACTTTGGTCAATTCGGCTACACTAATTATTATGGTGGCTTTATATGTGAATGTGTCTCTTATGCTGGTTATAAGGCTTATGAATATTGGCATGGCCGGATTTCTGGCGGTAAAGAGGCTTATGCACCTTGGAATGTCGCGTGGGGTAATGCTATCTCATGGGCTTGGTCCGCCGCCGCTTATGGCTATCATGTATCGAGTACTCCGGTGGCACATTCTGTCGCCGTCTGGCCAGTCGGTGGAGTTGGCCATGTCCAATGGGTAGAGTCCGTTGATGCTAGTGGCGGTATCTATATTTCCGAATATAATAATCTCGGCACCGCCCCGAGTGGCATGTACGGTGATTATGGCGAAGATTATTGGGCACCTTATGAATACCAAAGTGCCGGCTTCTCCTTTATCTATTTTGACTAAAGTGATATAATATTAAAGATGAGCAAAAAGGAATGGAAAAATCCGAAGGTTAATTTGTCGAGTGCCATAATCGGTGGCGCTTTCACCTTAATACTCGGCCTTTTTGTTGGACTTAATTGGACTAACATTTCTCCTTATATTGGCTTTGGCAGAACCTCCGAAAAAGCTAAAGATTGGTCCGCACTAAATGAAGTCTATGATGCTCTCGTTGCGAATTTTGACGGCGACATTGACGATAAAAACATCATCGAATGGGCCAAGCAGGGCATCGCCGCCGGCGTTGAAGACCCTTGGACCGTCTATATGCCCGCAGATACCGCCAGCGATTTTAAAGACAGCCTTTCCGGTAAGGTCGGCGCCGGCATCGGCGTTTCTATTAGAAGGGTAGATGATTATGTCCGCGTCATGCGCACTCTCCCTGATAATCCTGCGAGAGAGGCTGGCGTCCTCGCCGGAGACATCATCTATAAAATTGATGATGAGCCGGTTTATAATCTAGACAGTGACGAAATCGTCTCAAAGCTTCGCGGTGAGGCCGGCACCAAAGTAAAATTAACCGTCGTCCGCGGCGAAGACGAAAAAAGTTTTGATCTCATTCGTGAAGAGATTAATAATGTCTCCGCCGATGTCTCTTATGACGGCGATACGGCCTACATCCTTACCACCCGTTTTGACAAAGATACTGGGACATTGGTCGAAAAGTTCGCCAAGGAATTTGAAAGCAAGGGAATCAAAAAGGTCATCTTAGACCTTCGTGACAACGGTGGCGGCTATACCTCTGCGGCAGTCGATCTCCTCTCGCTCTGGCTAGACGGCGAGAAGGCCTTTGAGCAAAAGAGCAAAATCGCGAGCGACAATACCGTCCTCTATACCTCTCGTGGCAAAGCCATTCTAAAAAACATGAAGACCATTGTTCTTGTCAATGGTGGCACCGCCTCCGCCTCGGAGATTACCGCCGGTGCATTAAAAGATTATCATAAAGCCACGCTTGTCGGAGAAACGACATACGGTAAAGGCGTCGTCCAGAGTATGCTCAGTCTCTCCGGGAATAGCATCTTAAAGGTCACTTCCGCTCACTGGTACACTCCTGACGGCCAGAACATCGGCGATTCCGGTATCGAGCCAGATAAAAAAGTTGAACGCACCTATGACGATATTAATAGCAATAAAGACCCTCAGTTAGAAGCCGCCAAAAAACTATGAAAGAAGATGTCGTCTTAATCCATGGTTATCGCGGTAGCCCCGCTGGGCTCGCCGAAATCGGCAAGGTCCTCGAGAGCGCCGGACACCGAGTTTTTATCCCGAGCATTCCACCTTTTGCCGATTCTGACCCCTTAAAAGAATATACTAGGGATTCCTATGCAGATTTTATCTCGGCCTATATCGATGAAAACCAGATTAAAAATCCCGTCCTTATCGGTCATTCCATGGGCTCGCTTATTGCCGCCGCCACCGCCGAAAAATACCCCGAGAAATTAAGTGAAAAGCTCGTCTTCCTCGCCCCTATCTCCACTAAACCTCCCCGCCCGATTGCCATTCTCAACCCCCTTGCTACCGCCTTCCCCAGAAGTGTCGTAGATGTTACCACGACAGCCTTTAACATGGTCCCAAACGGCCTTAAAACCGCCAAAAAGACTATGCGTCTCACCCGCGAGGCCTCAAAACAATTTGTCAGTAAAAAAGATGTTAATCTCGCCGGCATCTTCTCGATTAATCACTCCATCTCTAGTTTCAATTTTAATAAAAATGCACTATTCCTTGCCGGCGCAAAAGACCATCTCATTTCCAGAAAACGCACCGAGGCTCTAGCTAGGGAGCTAGGCCAAAAAACCGCTTTCATCCCCGGTACCGGCCACCTTTTGAACTATGAAAAGCCCAAGGAAACTGCTAAAGAAATTATCAAATTTTTAGAAAGTGATATAATTTAATTATGGTTACTAAGAAAGCAGCCGTCAAAGAAACTTCCCCATCAGAGACCGAGACTCCTAAGAAATTTGCCGCCGGCCTCGGCTATCAAAAACTTTGTACTATCTTTATCATCGGTTGTATCTTTGGTGATGTTTATGAAGTTGTCTTAAACTTCTGTACCCATCTCATTGGCAGCGGCGAAATCTTTATTGAGCGCCGAAGCGCCACTATCTATGGCCCCTTCTCTGTAATATATGGCATCGGCGCAGTCATTTTAGCCAAGTGCCTCGCAGAGAGGGGTTTAAAGTGGTGGCAACTTTTTATCCGCGGTGCCCTCATCTGTGGCATCTCCGAAATCGTCATCGGCTATCTCCAAATCTGGTTCACCGGCACTAGCTCTTGGAATTACAGCGACCACTGGCTCAGTTTCGCCAACAATCTGTCCTCGCCGTTCATCATCTTCCTCTGGGGCTTTATCGCCGTCTTCTTCATTAAATGTATCTATCCGCTGATTTGCAAGCTGACCGATCGCATCCCCTATGAATTCGGCAGTAAAGCCCTCAATATCATCATGATTTTTCTCGTCATTGATATGTTGCTCAGCTTCTCCGCCGTCGTACGCTGGAACTTCCGTCATCAGGGCAACCCTCCGCTCACCCCTTATGGCCAATTCCTTGATACTGTCTATCCGGATAATCGCATGAAGAGCGCCTATCCAAACATGGAGTTTGTCGAGTAATGTGGCTTGCCGCCGGTATCACCCTTGGTCTCGGTGTATCGCTCTTCATCATTAAACATCTTCTAGTTATTTTTCATCAAAATCATCCCCCCATAAAGAATACTCCCGCTAGTGATTTTGCCATCCTCATTCCCGCCCGCGATGAGAGTAAAGTTATTGAGGATTTGTTCAAAAGCCTAGAAAAGCAAACCGAGAAAGTCCGCCCAGAAAATGTCTATGTCATCGTCGAATCCCCTTCGGATCCGACCGTAGCTCTTACGGAAAAATATCATTATCAGACTATCATTCGCTCTCATCCAGAAAAACAGCGTAAAGGTTATGCTCTGGATGAAGCCGTTCATGCTATTTTAAAGCACAAAAAGTTTGCGCTCTACTTCATTTTTGATGCCGATAACACCTTACATCCAGACTTCATCAAAAAAATGCTAAAAACCTATGAAAAAGGTTACGATATCGGGATTGGCTGTCGCAAGACAAAAAATCCTACCACCCCCGTAGCAGTTGGCTCTGGACTTATTTTCACCATCGTCAATGTCTTGATGAACAATACTCATTCAAAGCATGGGTTTGGCTGCATCGCTTCTGGCACCGGTTACTTTATAAGCAGTAAAATTATCGAGCCCCTTGGTGGCTTTCCTTTTCATACCATGACCGAGGATTATGAATTTTCTCTCTATGCCGCTCTCCATCATTATCAAACTTTTTACGATAAAACCGCAATTTTCTATGATACCCAGCCTAAAAAATATGCTCAATATTTCCTCCAACGCGCCCGCTGGGAAAAGGGTTATTTCGAAGCCCGTCACCTCTATTTT
The DNA here is from genome assembly GCA_017509895.1 of Candidatus Saccharimonadota bacterium. Lineage (GTDB taxonomy): Bacteria > Patescibacteriota > Saccharimonadia > Saccharimonadales > Saccharimonadaceae > Nanosyncoccus. The sequence goes on along the minus strand of JAFWOH010000001.1, from coordinate 759 downwards.
AAAAGGCTGATAAAAAAGCTCCCAGGGACTCTCGTCTTCCTAATCGGCGTCTATGACTTTATTTTCATCGCCCTTGGGCTTATTTTATCTGTCATTGCCATAACCATCGGCTATGGCCCGGTTGCCCTCCTCATCTCGCTCGCTATCATCTATCTTATCTTAGCCCTCTTTACCGTCCTCCTTCTCTATCTCGAAAAATATCAGCTCCGCCCATCTCTCTATTTAAAAACCGTCCTCATCCATCCATTGTTGCTCCTCACCTACATCCCCTGTCTTTTCGTCGTCATTTTCAAGCGTGACCTCGCATGGCATCGCATTGAACACTAGTTGTGGTATAATAAGAGGGAAATGAAAATCGCTATTTGTGCTGATGCTTATTATCCCATGACCAATGGGGTTGCTGTTTTTACTACCAATCTCGCAAAAGGCCTTAGAAAATTAGGCCACGAAGTCATCGTCATCTCCCCTAGTTTTACCGGCAAAAAACATAAACACACCGATCCCGAGACCGGTGTCACCAATTATTTTCTAAGCTCAAAGCGCTTTCATCTTTATCCAGACCAAATCCATGAGATTCCCGATAAAAAAGAGGTCTTAGGCCTTAAAATGCCTCGCGTTGCCTATAAAAACGGCCTCTGGCTCTCCACCCATCCCCGTCGTGAAATTAAAAAAATCTTAAATATTTTTCAGCCAGATGTTATTCATCTCCAGACCGCCGGCCCTGTCGGCCTCGGGGTGAAAAGTTATGTCAAGAAGACC
>JAFWOH010000011.1 GCA_017509895.1 Candidatus Saccharimonadota bacterium | reverse complement strand
TATATAAATAGGTGGCTTAATAATTACCACTTCTTAAGGCCACATCAAAGTTTAAATTACCAAACGCCTGCTGCATTTTGTGCTACAATGGGTATAACTATTTTTCGACGCGAAGTGTACATGATGTAGTGAGTACGAACAAAACCCTTGCAAAAATCTTTCTGCTAGCGTATAATAAGAACATAAGATAAAGAGCTTATCTAGAAAACTCTTTATCTGGGTCAAAGGGTTAGTCGATTGCTCGACTAACTTTTTTTGTTAGCGGGTTTCCTTTTCAGGGTAACTTTAAACACAATTTCTTGTATCTCCATTATCTCCTTTCCGGGGCCTCTAGCCACGCTCTAGAACCGGACCGTTCAATGTAGCCCCCTCGCAGTTACTGCAAGGTCCCACCCTCGCATTTCGCGAGACTCCATTAAACTCCAACAAACTCCAACCCACCTCTATTTTAAGACATCTACCAAGGAAAACAAGCCTTGATAATAATCTCTAGTGTGGTAATTACCATGATTTAATAAAAAACTCTAGCATTAGCCTTATTAACAGATATAAAATCATCGAACAAAGTTTATGGTCAAACCCTAGAAACTGCCCTAGAAAATCGTTTTCTACAACAGCAATCTAGTTTATACACTACACCATTTCGCAAAATCTATAATCTATGTTATAATTATTCAGACGCCGCTGTAGCTCAGTTGGTAGAGCAGCTCATTCGTAACGAGCAGGTCACAGGTTCGATCCCTGCCAGCGGCTCCATAGAGCCATCACAGATTCAACCCCTGCTAGCGGCTCCAAACTCTTGCAAATTAAAAACGAGTCTGTTATAATAAAACTATTAAAAATATGCGAATGTAGCTCAGTTGTTTAGAGCGCTTCCTTGCCAAGGAAGAGGTCGAGAGTTAGAGTCTCTTCATTCGCACCATTTTATGGATTCGTAGCTCAGTTGGTTAGAGCGCCGCCCTGTCACGGCGGAGGTCGCGAGTTCGAGTCTCGTCGGATCCGCCAAACAAAAGTTTGGCAGGTATCGTATAACGGCTATTATGTATCCTTCCCAAGGATGAGATGACGGTTCGATTCCGTCTACCTGCACCAACAGGTTATTTTTTTATGCTATAATTATTATATGACCGAACCACTTTTCGTCTCAGAGCTTATCGGCGACTTTCTCGAATATGTTGAAATCGAGCAAGGCCGCTCTCTTAATACTGTCCGAAATTATGAGCTCTATCTTAATCGTTTTCTCGAGCTCGCCTCCGAAGATTTAGACCATGATTTAACACCCTCAGAAATCAACCAAGAGCTCCTCAGAAAATATCGCCTGAGATTAAATCGTGTCGAAGACGAGCATGGCCGTCGCCTCACCCCCGCAACCCAAGGCTATTATCTTATCGCTCTCCGCGGCTTTCTTAAATACCTCGCGAAACGCGACATCGAGTCTCTTGACCCCGTCCTCGTCGAGCTACCTAAGACGCACCGCCCTCAAGTCACCTTTCTTCATGTCGATGAAATTGAACGCCTCTTGGACGAAATCGACACCGAAACCGAAACCGGCCTAAGAGACCGCGCTATCATCGAACTACTTTTCTCCAGCGGCCTCCGCGTCTCTGAACTTTGTAACCTTAATATTACCGATATCAATCTAGACCGCCGCGAATTCGTCGTCCGCGGTAAAGGCAGTAAAGACCGCCCGATTTTCATCGATGAATCCGCCGCCTCTAGAGTAAAAGATTATCTCTGTGTCCGCCACGATTCCCTCCCCGCCCTCTTCCTTAATAATTCTAAAAATCCCGGCACCCCGAGTCAGGACGGCAATTTCCGCCGCCTCACCCCACGCAGTATCCAGCGCATGATTGAAAAATACGCCCGCCTCGCCGGCATTACCAAGCATGTCACTCCTCACACTCTCCGCCACTCTTTCGCCACCGACCTTCTCATGAATGGTGCCGATCTCCGCTCGGTCCAGTCTCTCCTTGGCCATTCCGACATCAGCACTACCCAAATTTACACCCACATCACAGACACTCATCTAAAAGAGGTCCATGACAAATATCACTCGGAGACCTCATAATGCAAATTATTTTCTTAGTGTTTATATTTATTCTCGGCGCCTGCCTTGGCTCTTTCGCTTGTTGCCAAGCTCGCCGTCTTCGCGCCCGCGAAAAGGGCCATAAAATCAGCTCTAAACGCTCTATCTGCGAGCATTGTAAGAAACAGCTCAGCTGGTATGAGAATATACCGATTCTCTCTTGGCTCGCCTTAAGGGGCCGCTGCAAAAAATGCCAAAAGAAAATCGGCCTCGCCGAACCTCTCTCAGAGCTCGGCCTCGCTCTCGCCTTCCTCGCTCTTGGCTTTAAATTTTGGCCATCGCTCTCTAGTCTATCTAGCCCCCTCCCATTTATTTCCTTCGTCCTTCTAATTATTATCTTCACCTGCCTGACTATCTGCTTTATCTATGATGCCCTCTGGGGTAGCTTTCCGAGTATTATTCTTTATATTACACTAGCCTTCTCCGCCATTTTCCTCGTCTTTGAATTCATTTCCCTGCCCGTCTCCATGTCCTTTACGAGCTCTGCTCTTTCCGTCCCCAGCCTCCTCGCCAGTATCGGCATCCTCCCCGGCATCTATTATCTCCTCTATTTCTTTTCCAAAGAAAAACTCGTCGGCTCTGGCGATTGGCTCCTCTGCCTCTCCCTCGCCCTCATCTTACATAACTTCTGGCTCTGCTTCTTCGTCCTCTTCCTCTCAAACTTCTTCGCCGTCCTCGTCGGCCTCCCCCTCGCCCTCATTCGCAAAGAAAAGAACCTCAAGCTCTCTTTCGGTCCTTTTCTTATTCTCGCTTTCCTGATAGTATATACACTATCAGATTACTTTATAGTTTTTCTGTAAAGATAATTACCGCTAGTGTTTTGCAGAGATGAGATGCGATGAAGCGATGAGTAGTGAAAGGGGATGTATTTGACATACATCCCCTAAGCAACGCAATCGCTAAAGAAGCAGATCGCTCTGCAAAACGCTAGCGAGTGAACTTTTCGTTTAGATCGGAATAGTTATATAACTCGTCCTCGTTGAACCACAAAGCAATCTCTTTCTTCGCCTCCGCAAGCGAACCAGATGCGTGCACAAGATTCGGCACTCCAATCCCTTTTGAATCCGAATAGCCAAAGCTCATGTGCGAATAGTCTCCACGAATTGTCCCCATTTCTGCCGACTTTGGCTCCGTCGGACCGACAATCTTCCGGACTAGCGGCACCGCCTCTACTCCCTCGAGCACAATCGCAATCACCGGTCCACTCATCATGTACTTCACATTATAGCGAAACGCCTGCTCACCCCGCCGTGTAATCATCTGACCAATGTCCTCATAATGCTGATAGTAAAGCTCCTCACCCGGCATCACCATCTTCATCCCTACGATTTTTAAGCCTACCCGCTCAAACCGCGAAATAATCTCTCCGATAATTCCCCGCTGGACGGTATCCGGCTTCAAAACCACGAGGCTCCTCTGAATTAAACTTTCATCTTGCTTTTTTTCTTCTTTTGCCATAATTAACTCCTTTTATTATATATAATTATAACACATTTAAAGCTACTTAGTATAGGCAAGATACAATAGAACAAAAACTAAAAACCTCTAAATTGCTTTTTAGAGATGAGATAATCTAAAATCGCATAGTAGGGATGAGATACCCTAGAATTGCTTAGTGCAGGCAAGATGCGATGAAACGATAAACTAAAAATCCCTAAATTGCTTTTTAGAGATGAGATACAAGGAAGAAGGAGTAGCGGAGCGAACCGTACTAAAAGTACGGAGAGCGAGCAACGCACCTTCTGACGCAGTAGCTCGCTCTAAAAACAATTTAGTTGTTGCCGCAGTAAATACCACCACCCTCAAGTTTTACTCTAATCGCCACATTCCTTGCACCATCAGACGGTTTAGCAGTCTCGCCATCGCAAGTAGATTGAAGATAAACATAAATCTGATATTTATTCTTGTCCCAAGTAAACGGAGTACTACCTTTCGCCTCAACATCATCAGCCTGTATCACATCACCAATATAATATGGTTCTCCCACTGGGTCCAAGAAAGTAGCTGGACCATCCGAACAGCCTTCAGTATCATCTGGGTCACTGCTTTCATAAGCCTCAGTACCACTAGCCTCTGTATTATAATATTCCGCTTTGCGTGTACAATTCTCTGTCGGTCTCATATATGCAGTGATGAAGTTTTCCCAGTCCTCCGTCTTGCCACCGCTACCGCCCGGTAACCTTCCTCGGTTATTCGACTGATAATTAGAAATCTGCGTCAAGAACTCCGAATAAGCACTTCGCCTCTGTGTATCTCTCTGAGACCTTTGAAGAGCTGGTAAAGCGAGGAATACCATTAAGAAGATAAGACCCGCAATCGCAAGCACGAGCACTACCTCGATAATGGTAAAGCCGCGCTTTGATGATGTTTTCTGTTTCAACATAAAATCCTTTCAATATAAGCTTATGCTATTTATAACTATAATACACGTTTTTGCAAAAAAATACAAGACTTATTTCTAGAAAAATGATATAATAACCGAAGTGGCCCGGTAGCTCAATGGATAGAGCAGCTCCGTCCTAAGGAGAAGGTTGTAGGTTCAACTCCTATCCGGGTCGCCATTTTTTATTATCACCTTACACCACGAACCAAGCTACTGCAGAGATGAATTGCGATGCAGCGGGAGTAGCGGACTGAGCCTTTACAATCTTGCATTACGAACCAAGTCACTGCGTGGATGAGATACGATGAAGAAGGAGCAACGGAACGAGGCGTATTTGACATACGCCGAGTGAGTAGCGCATCTTCTGGCGGAATAACGAAGCGAGAGTTCGAAACGCTTGCGTTTCTAACCGAGCGAGGCAGTTCCGTCTGACGCATAGCGTCAGAAGAAGTAGCTCGCCACGCAGTGGCTTGCCCTCTTGCCTACTTTACACTACGAACCAAGCCGCTGCGTGGATGAGATACGATGAAGAAGGAGCAACGGAACGAGGCGTATTTGACATACGCCGAGTGAGTAGCGCATCTTCTAAAGAAGTAGCTCGCCACGCAGTGGCTTGCCTCAACCAATGCTATTGACTAACGAGTAGATTGGCATTAGAATGGCCCCAATCATAAACACCATCATCCCCGCAAGGAAAATCATCAACACCGGCTCAATCATCGTCGAAATCGCATTAATCTTCTCATCTAGCTCATTCTCATAAACTGTCGCCGCCCTCCCTAGCATTTCATCAATTTTACCAGACTGCTCACCAATCGCCGCCATCTGCGGCAAAAGCGGCAAAATATAATCCACCCCTTCTAGAGAATCCGCCAGCGACTTACCTGCCTTCACCTTTTCACTCGCCTTCGTAATGTTATCCTGCATCACCACATTCGCCGTCGATTCCGCTGAAATCAACATCACATCAATCATCGGCACACCAGACATCAAGAGAATCTGCGCCGTCCGCGCAAACCGTGCATTATAAAGCCTATGGAACAACCCCTTAAAGATTGGTACATTCAATTTGATATTTGCAGCCACCCTAATCCCTGTTTTTGTCGTTCTAAAGTTTAGCAAAATCCAAACTAGCACAAACAATATTAACAGAATCAACCACCAATCCGCCATGATAAAGTTTGCTATTGCAACGAGTAACTTCGTCGTCCCCGGGAGTTCCTCCCCAAGGTCATTATAAAGCGACTCCACCTGCGGTACAACCTCTATAAGCATAAACACCATCACAAAGATAATCACTACAAGCACAATCGCCGGGTAAATCATCGCCCCACGAATCCTCGAAATCATCGCCTGATCTTTTTCTTGCTGGTCCGCCAAACGCTTCAAAGACTCATCAAGGGTACCAGAAAGCTCACCCGCTGAAACGAGGGCGAGGAATAATCTATCAAACACCTTCGGATGCGCCGCACAAGCCTGTGTTAGGCTCTTCCCTGCCTCTACATTCGCAAGCAAATCTTCTACTACGGACTTCATGCCCGGAGACTCAGTCTGATCAGCGAGCAAGCGCAAAGCATTCGCGAGCGGCAGCCCCGCCCCAATCAAAGTCGCAAACTGACGCGTAAAGACAATCCTGTCCTTTGCCGTAATCCTGTTTTTTAACTTCGCAAACAGCCCTGTCGTATTTTCCTCAACGACCTTCTGCGGTATAAAACCCTGTTCAATCAAAAGCTTACCAGCATTCCGCTCCGTATCAGCCTGAATCACCCCCTTTACAGACCTTCCTGTCTTGCTATCAATCGCTTGGTAATTAAAACGCTTCATCTTACTCTATTTTACCATAAGCATTACATTTTTTGAATACTTTTTTAAGACACTATTGATATAGCAAGAGGTTAGCAACCCTTTTTCGGAGCAATGCGTTACTCGCCCCGCAAAAATGACAATAAATACCCATCCGAAGAGCTCCCCCTAGATTCCCGCATAAGAGCTCTGAGGATGGGCTATTTATTGTGATTTTTCGGCGGTAGCAGGCGGCGAGTAGCGCGACGAAAAAGTGGTTGCTAACCTCTCGCTAACCTCTTAAACTCTACTAAATCCATTATATACACAGCAAAAAAGCAACACACCAATCAAATAAGCAGATCGCTCTGCTATGTTATCCTCTAGCTAGGCGTTCAAATTCCGTCAAATCTACTGCATATTCCCTAGCATCATCATAAGAAATGATACCCGTCTGAATCATCTTCACAAGCGTCCTATCCATCGTCTGCATCCCCTGCGCCACACCCGTCTGAATCGCCGTATCGATTTGGTGTGTCTTTCCTTCACGAATTAAGGACTTAATCGCCTGATTAATCACCATAATCTCTGCCGCACAAACTCGTCCGCCTGAAATCGCCGGAACAAGCCGCTGCGAACAAACCGCCTGAAGCACCGCCGAAAGCTGTAGCCTAATTTGAGACTGCTGATGCGCCGGGAAAACATCAATAATACGGTCAATCGACTGCGCCGCCGAATTCGTGTGGAGCGTCCCAAATACCAAGTGACCGGTTTCTGCCACCGTAAGAGCCGCCTGAATCGTCTCTAGGTCGCGCATCTCACCGATTAGCACTACATCCGGGTCCTGACGCAAAGCTGAACGAAGCGCTCTCGAGAAGCTCAATGTATCATAATGCACCTCACGCTGTACCACTACTGCCCTTTTTGAAGTATAGGTAAACTCAATCGGATCCTCAATCGTCAAGATGTGTACCGGCTTTGTCTGATTAATCTTCTCAATTAGAGCCGCAAGCGTCGTAGACTTACCAGAGCCAGTCGGGCCGGTCACAAGCACCAATCCACGCGGAAACTCCGTAAAGGTATCCACCACCGCCGGCATCCCTAATTCTTGAATAGTTAAAATCTTATCTGGAATCAAACGAAACGCCCCAGCAAGCGAACCTTTCTCCTGAAAAGCGTTTACACGAAAACGACCAAGACTACCAAATGCAAACGAATAGTCAAATTCCCTATCCTTCATCAAAGACTGCTGTTGTAGAGAGTCCATCGTCGAGAAAATTAATCTCTCGCTCGCCTCTTCATCTACTACCGGAGTATTCGGAATCGGCCGAAGCACCCCATCCACACGCAAAATCGGTGGCAAACCTACCTGTATATGAAGGTCTGAAGCCTTTTGCCTCACTGTCTCCTCAAGAAGAGTTTCAATTTTCAGAGTTTTCGGGTCTCCCCCGTCCGCTCCCGCACTTAAATCTTTGATTTCTATATCGTTAGCATTATCCATAATTACATTTTATCATAAGCGCTATATTTTTTAAATAGTTATTATTGAAAAAACTAGTAAACCCTGTTTTTGGCTAAGGATTCTGTCATCTTATAAAGAAGCTATGCGATGTCAGAAGCTACACGATTTACTTCCGATACTGTCGTAATCCCCGAAAGTGCTTTCAGCATCCCATCCTGCCTCATCGTAACCGTCCCCTTCGCCTTCGCCACTTTCATAATATCTGACGAAGTCGCCTGCGCCACGAGAAGCTTCTGTATCTCCTCATCCACCATAATCGTTTCATAAAGCCCGGCCCGGCCCTTAAACCCACCCGGCGTGTCCACATCCTCTACCCCCTGCGTTAAGGTATATTTCCCTTCTTTCGAGAACACTGGAAGTCCCGGATAGCCCAAATCCTCTGAGACTTTTGCTACATCCGAAGAACTCTGTGGTAGAAGTTCCCCGACCACTTGATTTATCTCATGCGCCTCAATCTCCGAGGCCTGATAAGTCGTCTTTTTATCCGAAACTCGTCGCACTAATCTCTGTCCAATTACTGTATTAAGAGTCGAAGCTAGAAGGAACGGCTCAATCCCCATATCAAGAAGCCTCGGCAAAATACCCGCCGCTGAGTTTGTATGTAGAGTCGAAAACACCAAGTGGCCGGTCAGCGCCGCCTGCACCGCGAGCTGTGCCGTTTCACCATCACGAATCTCCCCCACCATCACCACATCCGGGTCCTGACGCAAAATCGAGCGCAGCCCCGAAGCAAAGGTTAGACCCGCATCAATATTCACTTGAGTCTGATTTACTCCATCCATTTTATACTCGACCGGATCCTCGAGAGTCACAATATTAATTTTCTCATCCTTAATCTTCTTGATTAAAGCATAAAGAGTAGTCGATTTACCAGAACCCGTCGGCCCAGAAGTTAAAATCATTCCATTTGGCTTTGAGATTCCATCAAGCACCATCTTAAGAGCGTGGCCCGTCATACCCATCTGCTCCACTTCTAGTGGCGTACCCGTCTTATCAAGAATACGAATCACCACCTGCTCCCCCCAAACCACCGGCGCAATCGCAATACGAAGGTCCACTTCCTTATCCGCCACCAAGACCGCAAACTGACCGTCCTGCGGGATTCTATGTTCATCAATTTTTAAATTCGCTAGAATCTTTATACGCGAAACCAATGCCGGCTCCACCGACTTTGGTAATTCCATCACCCGCCTAAGCACCCCGTCTATCCTACACCTAATTACCAGCATTTCCTCTAGTGGCTCGATGTGAATATCCGAAGCCTTTGACTTTACCGCAAATTCCAAAATCGTCGTAAGTGCTTTTGAAATCGGCGAATCCTGTGTAATTGTCTTTACATCTTCTGAAACCTGCTGCTGTTGCACCTCTTTATTAGAGGCCGCCACCGCTTTATCGACATTTGAAAAGTCTGCTCGATACTGCGAGAGGACATATCTAATTCCCTCCTCGCTTGACATCACCGCCTTTACCGGCTTACCCGTCAATGTTGAAAGATAATCTGTCGACTGGACATTCGTCACATCCACCATTGCCACCACGAGATAGCCGTTCGCTTCTCCAATCGCCACCGCCATCGTCCGTTCCGAAATCTCTTGCGGTAAATTAAGCAATGTATCCTGATCAATCGTAATATTCTCTAATTCTACATATGGCACACCCAGCACATTTGCCGTCGCATGCGAGACCATCCGATTTGTAATCACCCCCTTTGAAACTAAGGCAGCTATCAATGGTTGCTTTGTCTTTGAAACCTCGTCAACTACCTCCTGCACCATCGTCGGGTTTGCTAAACCTTCCGACACCAAAAGATTTATCACTTTATCTTGTGTCTCTCGCGTGAGTAGTGCCATTATTCCCCCTCGTTTATTTCTTCTTGGTCTTCAACAATTTCTTCTTCCTGACCACGATTGCAACCAATCTTTTCATCCTCATCCAGCTGGCCATTCCCATTCTTGTCTACACAACCACCTACAAAGACATCTACTGTCGGGTTTATCGCATCTGGGTTAAATACTTCTGGATCCGGCGTCCCCACACTACTGTTTACTACATCGATAAACTTAAAGGTCGCCGATTTATCATTTACATCTCCAAGAATCGAATTTACTGCCACAATCGCCGCCACGGTTCCGAGAATTGCTACTGCCACAATTGAAATTATATCTTTTTTGCTCATTTCTTAGCTCCTCCAGATGTTGCTTTTGTTGTATTCTTCTTATTCGCATCCGCATAGACCGTCGTGGTCTTCTTTGTCAAAGATTGCTCGCTTGTATAATAAGCCCTCGCCGAAGCTCCCAATTTCAAAGTATTATCTCCAATCCATTCAATCGTCGCACTTGTAATGTCAAAAGTCCTAATTGACCTTTCAATCGTCGAAAGCACCTTCATGGTTTCCGCGCTATCTGCCTCTACTGAAAGAGAAACCGGAAGTGCCGAAACGTTTTTATATGGGCTCCTCGAGGAAGATGAATTTGGTGAAAGGCCACTTGGCTGCCAACCCGCAATGTCAAACAAACGGTTAAGCGATGCGAGGAGTGCCTCTGTATTCTTCTGCGCCGGCAATGCATCCGGGACTGCCCGAAGCGCCGAGCAAGACTTCATCATATCAAGATATTTCGCTTTCAAGGTATCGACATTCAAATTACTATTATTCTTTGCTTCTTCCTCGGCATTATCATAAAGCTCTTTAAAGTCTATCTTCACCTTTCTCCCATCTACGGTGTTATAGCATGAATCCTGAAGTGGCCGCGCCACGCTCTCTAGATCTTCATTCTCTGCCGTCTTTACCATTACATTATATCGAAGCGTCCCGCTCAGAGAATCTGAAAGATAAGCATTAGGCGTACATTTTTTCAGCTCTTCGTCCGAAATCACTCCCTTTCCAGAAGATTTACAAACTCCCACATTTTTTATTGTCGCCGAATAATTTGAAATTGAAGTATCTTTTGCTTCAATCACTCTCGAATTAAATCCAATTAAGCGTATGCAATATGTAATCAAGACTCCGCAGACCCCCACGAAAACCGCTGTCCCACCAATCGTAAACAAAATCTGTTTCTGCGCTTTTGAAATCTTCGCTCGTTTTTCTACTGCTGGACCGTCAGTCTCTGCCGGATTTTTCTTTTCTTCCGCCATTATGAGTTTCCTCCATTATTACCATTACCACTTCCAGAATTACCACTAGCATTCTGATTATTACCACTACTATTATTCCCTGCCGTCTCTGCCTCCGTACAAATCACACCCGGCGTATTACAATCCACCGCCTCTTGCTCAAACATACCTTCAATCTGGCGATAAGAATCGGTCACATTCTGTCCATCCGGACCAATCGCGAGCAAATGCTTTGTCTTAAATGACAATGCTTCCTTCACAATATTAATTGTAGCTCTAAATCTTAACACTAAATCCCCATCCGAATTCCTACCATTTGAAGATTCCAAGATATTCATATCCCCAGAAAGTAGCATACAATCATTCGTCGTTGTCCACATTACTACTTCCTTGCCATTAACCGTACTCTTCTCTCCAGAATATGAAATACACTTACTCTCAAAATGCGGCCAATCTGAAATCGTCCCCGAAAGTGTCATCCTAGGTGTCGCCTGAGTCTTGCCTTCTTCATCGGTCCAACCTTCCTTTAGCCACTCTGTAAACTGTGGGGTACGATAAATCTTCCGAAAATCTACATCTCGAATGTCCACACCCGCATTTATTTCCGTATCTACAATCACTTTTTCCTCATCAGAAAGGCTATCATAATATGCCTGATAGGCTGCCTTAATATCATCCTGCCGATTTTCATAATCATCATACCGTGCTAAATTATTTTCTTTCAGCCACTTATCAAACCAATTTTTCCTCACCTCCGTCCCATATTCACTATAAACCTGTGCCTGCTGGGCCTTTAATTCGCTCTCTTTTGTTTTTGTCGTTACTGTCGTCGTCACTTCCTTACCGGTTTCTTTATCAATCTCTGTCTTCGTATCAGTCTCCGTTGAAACCGATATATTTTCTTTTACATCGTCCAAGGCGTCTTTTAACTCTTTCAATTTTGTATCACAACCATATTCGCCAATTGTCTGATAAGCATAAATACTTCCATTATCATCGATATAAGTCGCTCCATCCGGCTTTGCCTCAATCATGCATCTTGCTGGGATCTCCTCTCCATTCGCATCTACATAGCGTCCATAATCATATTTTGTTAGCTCCGCCCCTTTCTTAAATGACTCTAATACGCGATAATCATAAAATGGTGCCACCCCCGCATCGGCCTGCCCTTCCATTGTTACCGTATCGTCTTCCATGTTGACCGAAACTTTCGAAAGAGTTAATTCGTCTCCACCTTGTGGCCTGAGCATCGAAATCACTCCAAAAATCCTTGAAAGCACTTGCTTATTATCGTTTACCGTTTGAATTGCATTTAACTGGCTCTGCAATGTCAAAAAGTCATCCATCGAGCTAAATTCATCAATTTTCTTTGCCATATTATCGAGCTTCACGTCCTGCTGCGCTGAAGTATTATTTTGCGTGACTACGATAATCCCAAACACCGCCGTCGTAATACCCACGACAAGCGCTACAATTGCGCATATAAAAGTCGAAACCTTTCTAAAGCGCATCGACTTTAGCATCTGATATTTAATTTCCGGTACCAAATTTATCTCAAAAGTCTTGTTCTCCGAAAACTTCGGCTCTTCTGGCGCATTCGGGTCCCTCCCGTTTAATTTTGCCCGAAAATCTTCAAGTTTATCTTTAAAGCTCATTAGTCATTTATCCTTTCCGCGAGACCAATCGCCACCGCAAACTCACTTGCTACGCTCACCAGTACCTTCTGTTGTTCTGGTGTCACCTGAACCAATTGCCATGGATTCCCTTGTACCGTCCGAATACCCGTCTTCGCTTCCAAAAACTCCGACAGGAACGGAATTACACCTGCAAACCCAGAAAGAATGATTGACTTAATCGGCACTCCTAAATATTTCGTCTGGAAGAATTGTGCCGACTTCGTTAATTCCATCGCATATGCATCAAGTGTCGCGTTCAAAGATTTAAATACTTGCCCATCTAGCTGATCCTGTGCTAGTCCAAATCTTAAGATAAACTGTCTCGCCTGCGCCTGCTCCACCGAAAGCGTTTCCGCTACCACGCGCGCCATCGCCGCAATCCCTCCCGGTATTGAGCGCACAAGCCTCGGCTTTCCTAAGTACATCGCCACTAAATCCGTCGAATCCTCTCCGAGGTCAATAATCATTGCCGCATCCATGCTCCCATATGGGTTAAGCGCTCTCGCCATCGCAATCGGCTCTGGCTCCTGCACAATCACATTCAACCCGATGCTCTCCATCATCTCCATCTGACTCTCTGCAAATTCTTTTGAAACCGAAGAAACTAAAACCTCAGCCTTTGTCGGGTCATTTGGCGAAAGCCCAAGGATAGAATAAGAAACTTCCGCTTCATCTAATGCCATCGGGATAAATTGGTCTAACTGATATTTCAATGTCTGTTTCAATTGCTTTTCATTAACTCCATCCACCTCTACCACCGTCGTATAAGTCTTCCTTGCTGGCAAACCAAAAGCGATATTCTTCGTCTTGATACCCGCTTGCTCGAGCGCCCCATTGATAATCTCACCCATCTTCTTCTTCCCCGCCTCACTCGTATCCTGTAAAATCCTCGAGTCAATCGGCACATAAGCAAACTTTTGCAACGCAAAGCCCCCGTTTATTGAACCAGAAAGCTGCACTATCCTCAGTGCATTTGTCCCAATATCCAATGCGAAGAACTCGCCCACGCCATGTATCAAATTCATGATTCTATTATAAGCTTATGCTTTCATGATGTCAAGCAAAAAGATAGGCTATTTTACGACCTTTCTAGTCACATCAAACTTTTCCATATAATGCCCTGTGAGCAACCGAGTCTGAGCATAAAACGCCGCCACACTTTGATACAAAATCGCCACCACCGGCATCAAAACCCACTGCAGAACCATAAATATATTTTTAAACTTCGTATACTTTTTAGGTCTCGGCGGAAGCATCCGGAGAGAAAATATAATTGTAATAAACAGTCCGATACTCGCAAACACCTGTATCGTTGAAACCGTTTGTGGTAAATTATAAGTAAGAAGCTGTCTAGAATTTTCGTTCACTAATCTCGGCACCCAACCTCCAAATGCCACAATCGGGCTCATTGCCGCGAGCATAATATGCCCACCAAGCAAACTCGCAAATTTAGGCAATAGCTTAAAGAAAGGCATCCTTCTCTTTTTCTTGTTCACCAATTTATCACCTACATATGCCACATCACTCACCCCATAATCCCACCTACGGAGCTGTACAAACTGCGCCTTTAAAGTTTGCCATAAAGTCCTATCAATTACTGCATCCTGATAAATCGGCACTTTTATCGAAATTACTCTATAATCTCCCCTGAAATAAAACAGACTTCGCCAATATTGATGTCCATCCTCGACGATAGTTCGCTTGCTCCAAAAATCGAGTTCTTCTAGCGCCTCTAACGGCTGCGCATGCGAAGCAAAATTCCGAATTAGATGTGGCCGCATCGTG
Source organism: Candidatus Saccharimonadota bacterium (assembly GCA_017509895.1). Taxonomy (GTDB): domain Bacteria; phylum Patescibacteriota; class Saccharimonadia; order Saccharimonadales; family Saccharimonadaceae; genus Nanosyncoccus. The sequence continues at coordinate 15,114 of JAFWOH010000011.1, read as the reverse complement.
TTTATTACATTGAAAAAAGAATTTGATGTCGCAATTATCCGCATCGGCGGTGCTGCATCCCAAATATTATTCATAAATAGCGCCACCGGCTGATAGGCCAAATGTTGCCTCTCTGGATGCACCACAAATTCATAGGTCAAATAATCTAGGTACATCGGGCTCATCTGGTTATCCGAATCTAGTGTCGTCACAATCACATTCGAAACCGGTATCTTTTTCTTCTTTACATAGGCAAGCAATGCCTCCCCGGCATATGTCGAATTCGGCCCCTTCCCTTTTATTTCCCCCGGTAGCCCATCTGGATGTTTAACAATTAAAAAATCATAAAACTTATTTTTATATTGTTTTAGAAGCTCCTTTGCCCTTGCCTCCATCTCCGGCCCACCGCGCTCTTCATAGCCGAGTACAAAAATTACTCTCTGCTGCGGAAAGGTAGATTTTAAAACCGCCTCTATCGATGGCACTAAAGTCTCTAGTCCCTCGTCATACGCCACCATCACAATCGCATTATAAACCTTTTCTGGATCTGGATAATTTTCTGGGGAGACACTCATCTCCCTCAAATTCTCAATGTGTTCATAATAACCAAATTCATTCTTAGAAAACCCTTGATTGGTTATCTCCATTTTTGCATAATCGGCTGCCGTCCATTCCCTCTTACCTCTAAGCTGTTCAAAATTTTTATGCGGTTCAGAAAGCTCCGCAAGACGCTTATGCCAATCTACCTTCATCGCCATTCGGATCACATTATACCCCTGTACTGTCCGAATCGCTACCCCGATTGCCCTCACTAATGTGATAGTAATAATAACCAAAAGATAAATCGCCCCCGCCGTCGGCGAGAGCCAAGAAATTACAAATAGCCCGATTATCAAGCCATATGACAAAAGCGCCGGCAACATCTCAAAAAACCGATAGGTTTTTGTCCTCTTTCCCTGTGGTATTTCCAAAGATTTTGGAAAATGCGAGCCGTCTTTCATCTTAGCCTTCCCCGGTCAACCGCCAAAGCACCAGCATTGCCGAAACTAATACCAGGATACTCATCATTACAAACACTCGCGCCGAGGCTTCTCCGCGTCGCTTATAAAGTTTAATTGCAATGAAATTATGTAATACCCCTAAAATAATCGCAAACACCGGGAAAGCCAACATGTCCATCCATCTTCCCGAAACATACCCAGAGGTCCCTTTTGTCTCTGTAAAATCACCCCCCTGATAGCTCCCGATGTCCGAATATCCCACATGCACCGTCGAGCTTGAGATTTTCAAGTTCAAAAGCGAAAAGATAAGTAGCCCTAGTGACAGTACAAACAAAATCATCATCAAAACAAACAACTTTTTATGTTCCCTATAAATCTCCCCGATTGTTTCTTTCATATAACCATTATATCACAAAAATTAAGTCACACACAACGCGCCAGAGCGCTCACTATAGAGATGCTATGCGATGAAGCGGGAGTAGCGGACTGAGCCGTACTTAAGGTACGGTGAAGGAGCAACGCACCCGCTGAAGAAGCAGAGCACTCTACAGTGAACGCTCCGCTAGGTACCAATCTGTAGTTTTTACAATACCCTCTGCGAACTTCGTATCTGGTTTCCACCCAAGCTCCTCCCCTATCTTCGTCGGGTCAATCGCATATCGATAGTCATGCCCCTTCCTATCCTCAACAAATTCAATCAAATCTTCAGACTTCCCCAGCCTCTTCAAAATCAACTTCACAATATCGATATTGTGCATCTCATTATGCCCACCAATACAATACTTCTCTCCCGCCGGCGCCTTATGAAACACTAAATCAATCGCCTTACAATGGTCTTCCACATAAAGCCAATCTCTCACATTCATCCCATCTCCATAAACCGGCACTTTTTCGTCCACCAAAGCTTTCCTGATAATTGTCGGGATTAATTTTTCCGGGTGCTGATACGGTCCATAATTATTCGAACAATTTGTAATATTCACATTCATCTTGAAGGTCTCAAAATAGGCTCGTGCGACCATATCACTCCCCGCCTTGCTCGCCGAATACGGAGAATTAGGCTGATATGGAGATAATTCAGTAAAATAGCCATTTTCACCCAAAGTTCCATACACCTCGTCTGTAGAAATGTGTATGAACTTCTGAGAAGAGCCCTCCCCCCAAAACTCTTTCGCTGTATCTAGCAAAACTTGCGTCCCTAGCACATTCGTCTCTACAAAAACTGAGGGATTTTTAATTGAATTATCAACATGACTCTCCGCCGCAAAATGAATTACACCAGAAATCTCATCTTCAGCAAAAATCTTTGATACTAATTCTCTATCACAAATATCTCCCCGGATGAATTTTACTCTCTCGTCCTCAGATTTTCCCTCTTCGTCAATCAATGGCGCTAGATTTAAGAGATTTCCCGCATAGGTCAATTTATCTAGAACGATTATTTTATCTTCTGGATGTCTTTCCGTATAATAATGTACGAAATTACTCCCGATAAATCCTGCCGCTCCTGTTACTAAAATATTCATTAACGCTCCTTCCTTTAAATTAATCCCTTAAACCGAAATGCCTCCATAAGATTCGGATGTTTCTGGTCTTTCTCTGATAGAATTATGTCTTCTTCCTTTAGCTTTTCAACTTGCGTCGCCAAAACATTCTCTGAACCATCTATCTTCGGCTTTTCAAAACCATTTTCAATCGGCCATTCAATCCCAACTTCTGGATCATTCCAAATCAGCCCACCTTCGTCTCCCGGCGCATAAAAATCATCACATTTATAAGCAAACTCCGCCACCCCCGAAAGGACTACAAAACCATGTGCGAATCCCTTTGGGATGAAGAACTGCTTTTTATTTTCACTCGAAAGCAAAACTCCATACCACTTTCCAAATGTCGGCGAACCTTCACGAAGATCTACCGCCACATCAAAGACCTGCCCAAAAATCACTCGGACGAGTTTTGCCTGCGGATGTTCTTTCTGAAAGTGTAGGCCCCTAAGCACACCAAAAGTCGAGCCAGACTGATTATCTTGTACGAATTTACAATCAATCCCCGCCTTCGCAAAATCTTTCTCGGAATAAGTCTCTAAAAAGTGCCCTCGCTCGTCCGGAAAAACCTTCGGCGTAATTACCATAAGCCCCGGTATCTCGGTCTTTTCAAACTTAAAATTCCCATATTCTTCCATTAAATCTCCCCCTCCGAGAGCGCAAGTAGGCTCTTACCATATTCAGTCTTCTTAAGTGGCAAAGCCAACTCTCTTAAATCGCTCTTTCTAATCCAACCATTATCGTATGCAATTTCATCTGGACTACAAATCAAAAGCCCCTGTCGCTTCTCAATCGTCTGCACAAACTGTGCCGTCTCAATCAACGCATCGTGCGTCCCTGTATCGAACCAAGCCATCCCCCGCCCGAGCTTTACTACTTTTAGCTGTTTTCTTTTCATGTATTCCTCATTCACTGAAGTGATCTCAAGCTCACCTCGCTCGCTCGGCTGAACATTTTTCGCAATCTCTACCACATCATTTGTATAGAAGTATAATCCCGGCACTGCTAAATTAGTTCGCGGGTGTTCTGGCTTCTCGACGATAGAAATCGCATTCCCTTCCTCGTCCATCTCTACAACCCCATATCTCTCCGGGTCTTTCACAGTATAGCCAAAGATTGTCGAATGATCTTCATCAGAATTTGCTTTTGTCAAAATCCTCTGGAGATTCTCGCCATAGAATAAATTATCCCCCAGAATCAATGCGACATTATCCTCTCCGATAAAATCTTCTCCAAGAATAAATGCCTCCGCAAGACCGTTTGGATTTTCTTGTATCATGTATTCAAATCTCATTCCCCATTTTGAACCATCCCCAAGCAAATCCTGAAAGCTCTGGCTGTCTCGTGGTGTTGTAATAATCAAAACTTCCCGAATCCCCGCCATCATCAGAGCAGAAATCGGATAATAAATCATCGGCTTATCATAAACCGGCATCAATTGTTTTGAAAGCGCTAATGTCAACGGGTATAGTCGCGTCCCGCTCCCTCCCGCTAAGATAATTCCTTTTCTATTTTTCATAAACTCCTTTCTTTAATTTTTAGCTTGATTATCAATCTCGAGATATCGCTTTAATCCATCTTCCCAAGTCGGAATCTCTATGCCCGCATCAAGAAGCTTTTGCTTACTCATCTTCGAATTCAGCGGCCTCTTTGCCACTTTATAATCTTCCCCAGCTTTCGCCTTCGCCTGTGCCTCATATTCCGCGCTCGAAATTCCAATTACCCTACAATTGATTCCAGAAAGCTCATAAATCTTCTCTGTAAATTCTGCCCACGTCGTAAAGCCAAGGTCAGTCGCATTATAAATTCCAAATGGAATATGTTTGGTCACCGCCTGATAGATGATACTAGTTAAATCTTCGGTATAAGTCGGGCTGCCATGCTGATCATCAACCACCTTCACGATACCTTCTGACGAAGCAGAATGCCCTACTGTGAGCATCGTCTCTACGAAATTTTTACCACCATGTCCATACAACCAAGCTGTACGGAAAATGTAATAATTACACCCCGAAATAGCAATCTGCTCTTCCCCCGCGAGTTTCATCTTGCCATAGACTGTTTCCGGCTTCTTCTCGTCATCCTCAAGATATTCCTCCGTAATCGGTTTACTCCCGCCAAAAACATAATCTGTCGAGATATGTACGAGTATCGGCCCGCCCTCCATTCCATTCCAATCTTCACTTTTTCCGAGCGCCGCACATGCCCTTGCGAGATTCCCCGGCCCTTCGGCATTGATTTTATAGACTAATTCTTCCTGCGTCTCTGCCTTGTCTACTGCCGTATATGCTGCGCAATTAATCACGAGCTCCGGCTGGACCTCGTTGAACACATTTTTTATGCTCTCTGTATCAGTAATATCCAAAAAAAGGCTATCCACCTCCGAATTCCCATTGCTGGAAATCTCCTCCTCCCCAACCTTCCGCCCCGAAAGGTCCGTCAAAACAATTTCATTTTGGCCATCCTCGGCAAACTTCTTTCGCACCGCCTGCGCCAACATCCCCCTTGCTCCCGTAATCAAAATTTTCATACTAGAATTGTATCATATTTCCCCCTAAAAATAAACCATAGATTAGTCCCTGCTAAACAAATCTCTCGTATAAACTTTATCTGAAACATCAGAAATCTCTGGTTCCAAACGGTTTGCCACAATCACCGAAGAATTCTCTTTAAATGCCTCTAGATCATTTATAATTGGAAAATCCTCATAAAGCATATCATCATCTGATGCCAAAGTCGGCTCAAAAATGATTACTTCCACTCCCCTCGCCCGAAGCATCCGCATAATATCCTGAATCGCACTAGAACGAAAATTATCGCTCCCCGCCTTCATCGTCAGACGATAGATCCCCACCACCTCCGGATTAAGCCGCATAATCTCCGAAACGATAAACTCCTTCCTTGTCTCATTCGCCGACACAATCGCCGAAATCAAATTCTGTGGCACATCTTTATAATTTGCCAGCAATTGCTTAGTATCTTTTGGCAAGCAATAGCCACCATACCCAAACGACGGATTGTTGTAAAAATCGCCAATCCTTGGATCTAGGGATACTCCCGCAATAATGTCTTTTGTATCAAGTCCTTTAGACAGAGCATAAGTATCAAGCTCATTAAAATATGCCACTCTAAGCGCAAGATAAGTATTTGCAAATAATTTTACCGCCTCTGCCTCCGTAGAGCTCATAAAAAGTACCGGCACATCTTTTTTCTCGGCCGCCGAGACTAAAAGTTCTGCAAATTTATGTGCTTCAGGTGTCTCATCCCCCACAATAATTCTAGACGGATAAAGATTATCATAAAGCGCCTTTCCCTCTCGTAAGAACTCTGGTGAAAAGAAAATCCTATCGGTCTGATACTTCTCTCTCATTCTCTGAATAAATCCCACCGGAATAGTGGACTTCACCACCATCGTAGCGTTACAATCTGGCAAACTTAAAACTTTAGAAATTACATCCTCTACCGAAGAAGTATCAAAGAAATTCTGCTCCTCATCATAATTCGTCGGGGTAGAGATAATTACAAACTCCGCTCCCGAAAACGCCTCGGTATAATCTAAAGTAGCGTGTAAATTTAAATCTTTCTCCGCCAAGAACTTCTCAATATACTCATCTGCAATCGGCGACCGTCTCTGGTTTATCATCTCCACCTTCTCCGGCACCACATCTAGCGCCCAAACTTCATTTTCCTGAGACAATAAAACCGCGAGCGAAAGCCCCACATATCCCGTTCCTGCAACTGCTATTTTCATACCTATATTATATCATGGCTGGAAAATTCATCTCAACCATTTTTTATAAATAAGCCTCGTACCTTTCCAAGAACCTTACCGAAAAAATGTCGCAAATCGCATTTAAACAGCTTAAACTTGCTAACTTCCATACGCTGTACGATTTCGTCAAACAGAAAGTCCTCTTTACGCAATCGAATCACTTTAGATATATAAGCATCCTTGTTTTTATAATAATCTTCTAAATTAAAACTCTTATTGTATAAATCCAATTTACCAAGCAAATCTAAAGTCACTAAAGTCCTGATGCATTTATTACACTTGCCACAATTCTCCTCATCAGTCCAACAAACCAATAAATTATCATAGCTAAGTGAATATTCCGTCAGTAGCTTTGTTTTATCAAATCTTACCATATCCTTATTTGCAGAATACATCCTTATATTTTCATTTGAAAGCATCGGAAGTAACCATTTATCATAATGCGCCGTATCCTCATCCACATTTATTGAAAATCTATCTAAATTATATGCATCTGCATAATAGTACAATGAAAAATAATCTTGCAAAAGCAACATCACGCCAACACTTCTAAATGTATGAGTCATGTCGTAGTTCGTAAATCCAAAAGCCTCTGATAAAACCTCATTCAGATTAGAATCTATGACCACTAATGGGAAGCCCGCTTTTTGAGAAAAATCCACAGCTTTCTTCACCTGACCGTTGAATAAATCATTCTCCACCTTTTTATCAAACCTGCCAATCTGCCCATCGTGCGCTCCAGTTTTAAAGTATACTAGATGCGTCAGTTTATAATCTTCAAGTTCACAAAGTTCAGAATATTCATAAATCGTAGCGAGCGAATCCACTCCACATGATACTCCAGTAGCAACAAAATTATATTTCTTTTTTCCATTTGCTTTGCATAAAGGAGCAAAAATTGAGATTTTTTTAGTTTTCGTAGGATTACAAACATTTAATTGCGGTATAACATGGTATGTTAAATTGTAATATAACCTCTCCGATATAGGATACTCCGAATAAAAATCATATCCCTTCTTCATAGCAAAAATTAAAAATGTCGCTACAACAGCATCGATACGATTTTCTATCCCATCACTAAAATCATAATCTTCACAACCAATCTCATACCATAAAGTAAAGCTCTTCTTATTAATTTTTAAATCAAATGATAATTTTGTTTTATTCCCTACCTTTTTCTGAAGGATTTTTTCTATAATAATCTTATTCATTCGCGCCTCTCTTCTTTGCAATGTCCATCATCTGCTCATATATTTTTTCATTCATCTCGCTTGGTTGCCACCCAACTAAACCATTTGCCGGAGTAAAAGTAAACTCAGAGATTTTCACACTCCCGTCATCCAAAATATAAAAATCTAACCTAATAAATTTCATATTTCTGGATACTTTTTTTGCAATATCCAACATCTCTTCTAACTGTTTTGGTCTTGCCACTTTTTCTTCTAACCGCGGCAAAGAAGTTACAAAGTCCAATTGCTCCCATTTCGCACTAAAAGAAACCTTTTTATTCTCGCCATGTGGACTCTTTATATACGATATAAACAACACTTCCCCATACGAGCACCAAAATTGTATATCAACCAGATTGTCTCCGAGATATTCCTCACATATAATTACTGGCTTAATTTCCTTGTATTGCAATTCCAAACCCATACCGCAAAATGCATAGTTCATCTTTAGCCAATGACTGAACTCCTTTTTCAATTCTTTTTTGTCTACTTTTGACTTGTCTTTGACTATTGCATTCATCCCACTACCATGATTACATTTCAACACGAACGATTTTGGAAGATTCTCAAAATCAACATCCTCAAATTGCTTATACACTCCATATAGTCTTGGTAAATATTTTTCTCCTAAATTATTTTTTACAAAATCCCGCATTCGATATTTGTCACTAAGCTCCCGTTTTTCCGCAGTCGTATTATAAATTTTTGAATACTGAATATATTGGTTAAAATTCTCTATGTTCTTAAAATCCAAATCTTCCCCAGTAGAACTATCGTACCATTTCTTTAACATTTTTGGATAATTCTCCTCTTTTGTCGCTGCATACTTTTTATTTTCTAATCTTCTTTTAACTTTTCTTACTTTATCTTTAAGCATAAAATCCTTTCCTCATTTTTCAAAATTAATTATCTCCTTTATAAACTTTTTATTCATAAAGAAATACAGAGCCATCCCACAGATTATCTGCAAAATCATATCAACTGCTATTGGCAATTTCATGATAACACTTATCGCTTCTATAAAACCAAACATGAGTAGACTCTTTATCAGAAAAGCCACCGAATCTTTTAGATATAAAGCCATTGGCAAATCCTTTCTTACTGAAAAAGCCTGATAAAACATTACAGCAAACTCAGCAGCAATAGTACCTATACACGCACCCACAGAATTCATGCTCGGAATCAAAGCAAAGTTTATTATCAAATTCACAACTGCACCTAGTATTGTGAACTTCACTAATACATGATCTTGCTCTTTTGGCACGATATACCCTGTTCTAAGAGGGTTCGCAAAAGCCAAAAACACCGTAGTAATAGACAGTAACCTTACGAGTATAATTGATTTCTCAAACCCGTCTCCTAAAAATAGTGGCACAAAATTATCCGCTATCGCAATCAAGCCAAAACACAGCGGAAAAGCCAAAAACATCATAAAACGCATAGACATTCTGATGTATCTTCTCATATCTTCATGCCTACCTTTAGCAATAAAATTCGACATCCTTGGCATTAAAACCGCTCCTAGCGCCGTAGCAATAGCAAGCGGCATAGTTACAATCTTCTCTGCTTGTTCATAATAACCCACTTCTTCCACTCCACTCATAGCACCTAACATTACTTTATCCATTACCTTATATAAACTTACCGCTACTGCCGGGATAAATAATACCAAACAAGGCTTTATATGTTTTTTAATTTTTAAATAGCCCCAAGGAATACTAGCAACCCTATTTATCAAAAATGGCCACATCACTAGCTGATTAATCAAAGCTCCTCCAGCCATTATTAAAGTATAAACCCATATATCATCCGCATTTTTTACAAATAGAAAAATAGCCATCAACTCCAATAGCTTTACAATAATGCTCCTTATCACTATTGTCTTGAACTCCTCAAGACCAAAGAACAACCAACTTATGTCAAACATTGCCGAAAATATATATAATACCTGTATTATGGCTATCAACCAATAATTTGGCGAAAAAATCAAAATATAACAAAAGTAAGCTATTATCATTAATGCCGACATGGACAGTTGTATTAAATATATGCTCCAAAATGTTTTTGTTAACTCCTCTTTATTTTCCCTAGCCTTAGCAATGGCTCTATTCCCATGATTTGTTATGCCAAGCATAGCTACGAGCATAAAATAATACATTATAGAATAAGTATACGAATAGGCGCCAATTCCTTCGGCCCCTAGTACCCTAGATACATAAGGCGTAGTAATCAATGGAAATACTAGAATCAAAACCTGATAGACAAAATTATACGCAAAATTCTTCTTTATAGACCTAGCCATACATTCATAATTATAACACGAACTACATTATTTTCGCATCTTCTTAACCCAGGTATAGTTGAACAAATATTTCAAAAAACTTTTAAAAGAAGGTTCGTTCTTAAAAACTTCTTTCAAATATCTTTTTGCCTCTCTATCCTGCCCATTCTTCATTAATCTAACTGCCATGTCCAAAGATAGCATTGCTCTTCTTTTTTTCTTTTCTTTCTCAGAGAGTAATTCGATTTCATTTTTATATTTTTCATTGATATAGTCAATGGCGTCTTTGTAGCCATCTATATTATTGCTTCTTCTATTTTTATCGTTTAAATTTTCCCTATAGATAGTTAGTGGCTCTTTAACATAATCTATCTCATATTTCTGACAAATTCTAATAACCAATTCCGTATCCTGCCAATAATTCAGATTTTCATCAAAGCCACCAACCTCTAATAACTTTCTTCTATCAAACAGCATTGTCGAGGTTGATGTTACATTATTATAAAACACCGCTCTCGGAATATAGCCCCTTAATTCGGCACCGACAATATCCCCTTGTCTGCTACCATCTTCAAACTCTATTATAGCAGATGTGTAAACCATTCCAATATTATCTCTCCCAGATATTTTTTGTACTTGCTTTTCTATTTTTTGGGGCATCCATTCGTCGTCATCATCTAAAAACGCTACATATTTTCCCTTTGCGGTTTTCAATCCAATATTTCTCGTAAAACTACCATTCTTATGCTCAAATTCCGTCAGCCTAATATATTTAATGCCACTCAGTTTTTTGCAATACTCCTCGGTTCCATCCGTAGAGCCATCATCTACTACTATAACTTCAATATTTCCATAAGTCTGTCTAAGAACACTTTTCAGAGCCAATTTAAACAACTCTATTCTATTGCAAGTTGTAATTATTGCGGATATAACCACCCTATCTTCTTTTGTTTTCATTTTCTTTTCCAGTTAACAATATGCCATAAGATGCCAGAAAGATATTTACCGTGACATAAATGTAAGCTGTTTCTGCCAAGCCAAACCAGCCCATTAAGAATAATATCAAAATCAAGGCATAATCTTTTTTCTCATACAGCGCCCTATAAGTTTGCACAGAGAAAATCAAATATATCAGCATTTGCAAAACACCGAATGTCAATAAAAGCTCCAAATAGGCATTATCTAACAATACGCTATTATGTACATTATTCTCCTTACTATTACCTAAAATAGTAATATCCGTTGTCTCCATCGCCTTATGATAAAGATTTAATCTATTGCTAGTTATCTTGTTTAAGCCGCCAAAGAATTCTCCAGATGGACCAACTACTCCAAACACAATAGAAACTGATGAAAAAATTACAAAAGATCCTACAACTATCCATCTAACCACCTTTTTTACTAATATCTTATTCACTAAATCTCTTGCAAGTACATAAATCATCATTGCCCCAATTATTACTGCCGGCATCCGCGAATTAGGAACTAAAAGCTCAAACAGAATACTAAGCATGTTAAATACTATCAAAGCCTTTTTGTGCCGTAAAAACAAATAGTTCATTTCGAGAACTATTATCAAAATGTACATGCCCAAAATATTAGGATGCGCAAAGCCTAACGCATGTCTTACTTCTCCACTAGCCCTCAACACATCCCCAGAAGGAATTATGGCAAAAGCAGAAAGTATCATTACTAAACACACTACAGCCACTCTTACTTTTAAGTCGAATGATACTATTTGCTTGAACGGCACCACTAGCGATCCTAGCATAATCAATAGTAATTTTAAAACCGTAAAATCACGCACTATGATATAAGACAAAAAAGCCACTAAAATAATAGGGATCATCAATAAGAGCCTGCGTTGTCCATAAAGTCTTTTGTTCACTATGTTGAGCACTACACTAAGCGTTGTAAAACTAATCCCTGCAATCGACAGTATGTCAGAAAAAGTCTCAAAACTATCAATAAAACCAAAAACTCCCGAAATACCAAAACAGGCTAAACCAACAAAGAACAAACCCCTAAGTAAATCCGTAATTTTTTTGCTCTTTACGCTAACAGCCTTCACCTAATGCAAGCTCCATATTTTTCACTTGTTTTGTTATATCATAATCAGAATTCGTTATCTTTAACCTTGTCCTATCCGATGATAAACTAATCTTCAAATCATTATACACTATATTGGCCCATTTCTCAAGACCATCATCTAACGAAACAAAATGCATTCTGTCTGTAACCTTAGTTTCTTTTGGAATTACATACTTGGATGCATAGCATAATAATCCCGCATATTGCGCCTCTATTAATGCCGTCCCAAATCCTTCAAAAACCGAAGGAAATATGAACATATCCATTCCTTGCAATAATTCCGGCACATCATCTCTAGCACCTAGAAACACTACCTTCTCTTTTATTCCAAATTCTTCGGTCAATCTTTTTAATTTCGACTTATCTGGGCCATTCCCAACAAGCCATAGTTTTACATTTGCATTTTTTTCTACTAGCCTATTGAATATTTTTATCAGGAATTCTTGATTCTTCTGAAAATGTAATCTTCCAACATTCCCTATCACAATTTCCCCATTTATGACACCCATCTCTCTTCTGTATTTCTCTCGTACTTCTCTTTTAAACTCGTATTCGCTAGGGTTTATTGCATTATAAATTACTTTATATTTTTTGCTTCGTATAATTTTTTCACCATAGAACCAAGAACTAGCACTATCAGAACACGACCAAAAATCCGTCGCAAATTCAGCAATTCTCTTTCTATTTATCTTATGTAATATCCCTCTCCTCCAAGAATCCATATTCCTTGAATTATGACAATGGATAATTCGTCTCTTTATCCCATACTTCTTTGCATAAATAAGATAATCGATATTCGCCAAACTGCACACATTCATCCAAATCGTATCATATGAAATGGCTTCTTTCTCAAAAAATCTCTTCATATCCCTGTGATACAATTTTATATTTTTGCTCCTTGCTGTAATTCTAAAAATTTTTCCTCCAAGTTTTTTTATCTCATTCTCATAAGCAACTTTTTCTGTATTGCACAAAAAATCAAATTGAAATTTCCTTTTATCTATAAATCTGTAATAATTCATTATTGTAGATTCCATCCCGCCTGGATTATCTGTCATGCCAAAAACCAATATTCTTTTCATCTCAACCTCTTTCTGACTGTCTTATATAATGGCAACATCATTAAATGCACCCTTGGACCGAAAAAATCCAATATTCGCATCTCTATTCTTATTGACTTTGGCATCTGCTTTTCCCTTATTATCTCTTTTATGTCTATTAACTTTAAGACCCTCTTCAGCGCTTCCAACTTTTTTCTTTTTCCCGCCGTAGCCATCGATATTGCGTGTATCGTTCTTGTTTTCATTTCAAGCGTGAAGAATCTAAATTCTTCTGGATATCTAGATTGCAACGTGTTCTTGTCTTCATCTGGTATTCTCTCTACTACCTTAAGATACTGTTCCAACTTCGTCATTTTTGAATGCATTGCCGAATCATCATTTTGTACATAACCATACCAAGCATCTTCCAAAAAGCCTACTTTGTTAGAGCGCATAAACGCCTGCAAACAAAACAATATATCCTCACCTATTGCTAACTCTTCATCAAATCTTAATTCCTTTATCAACTCTCTATCAAAGATTTTGTCCCAAACCCCGTTAGAAATTTTGTCCATCAAATATCTTTTGGCTACTTCCGTACCATTCACAATCTCCTTTTTATAGTTATATTTCGAACTAATTCTCTCCCCATTTACAATTTCGTAAAAATTGCACATTGCTATATCTAATTCGTTTTTTCTCGCCATATCATATAATTTTTCGTATTTCATTTCTGAGATGTCATCATCCATATCCACAAAACCAATGTATTTGCCTTGTGCAATCTCTATTCCACGATTTCTAGCCGCACTCACCCCACGGTTTACCTGATGTCTGAATACAATATTCCTGTTTCTCTCGCTAAACTCCTTCACGATTTTTGCGGTATTATCCGTCGAACCGTCATCTATTATAATCACTTCAATATTCAAACCAGAAATGCTCACAAGTCGTTCTAGGCAAACGCTAATACTCTTCCCGGCATTAAAGGCGGGTATTATAATACTTAAGTCCGCTAAATCATTAGAAGCTACTCTCATATTTTTTCCCAGTTATTTTAGCCCTTGCAAAACTTCCACCTTTTTTTACCCAATTCACCGGCTCAATCGACACCGCTTTTAATTCTTTATATTTTAAGCCATTCGTCCGAATATAGACATCAAGTAGCAGCTCCGAAACTCTGCCATAAAATCTCCCATGAAACTCGTCGTATTTCAAACTTTTTTCCGAAACTCGTCTCTCCAACTCAAACAAAATTGCAAACAGCCATTCACAATAATCGTTTAAAACTTCCTTTTTCATAACCATCATGTTAAACATATGTGCCGATTTTCGCTTATGCAAATTTAAAAACTCTTTATGGTATTCTGGGAACCGCTCCTGGATAATTTCCCCAGTCATATCAAGTGGCTCTACATACATAGTATGCGCATAGTGATCATATAAATTCTCAATATAATATTTTCGAACCCCAGGTAATATAATCTCAGTATCTTCTAAAATTTCACTTATCTGATCCGAAGTCAAAACCTTTTCTAGCCTCTCCTTGGGATTACCAAAAACTCTACCTTTTGCAAAATATCTTCGATAATGCACTAATCCAACATAATCATCATCAAGGTTTTTCCACGCCCAATACAACCCAGTTAATTCCGAAAACCCTGGATTCTTAGCCGAAATATTCTCCCCCACATCATCTTTCTGATAATCCGTGTGCCTTTCTCGGCAAGCCGCCCCCACCTCCAGTGGCAGATACATCTTGTCACTTGGCATCTCATACTCTTTATGAGTAGCTATTACAATTTTTACATCCATAATAACGCTTAATTCTCTCTAAAATTATACCACGAAAAGCTTTAAGCTTCAAGCGACGTGTTCGTACTCACTACATCATGTACACTTCGCGTCGAAAAATAGTTATACCCATTGTAGCACAAAATGCAGCAGGCGTTTGGTAATTTAAACTTTGATGTGGTCTTAAGAAGTGGTAATTATTAAGCCACCTATTTATATAGTAAATTAAATCTTCCTCCGTGACGATATCATCTTTGTAGACATCTAGACATTCACGCTGAAGAGAACCAATAAAACGCTCCACGAAAGGTTTTTCTTTTGGAGCGTGCGGGTGAGCAAAGTATTGGACCACCTCTTGTTCTTCTAGATAATTCCAAGCCTCT
>JAFWOH010000010.1 GCA_017509895.1 Candidatus Saccharimonadota bacterium | reverse complement strand
ATTCTGGCGAGTCCATTCATACATCGCGATAGCGGCGGCGGCGCCAACATTAACAGAGCGAGTTGAGCCAAACGATTCAATATACCGGACATCGTGAGCTTTTTCCAATAATTCTGATGTAATGCCACTATTTTCGGAGCCAAAGATTAAAGTAGTATTGGGTTTAAATGATTTAGTATGTAAAGCTTTGGCACGTGGAGTGTTGTTTTCGATAGCGATTAATTCCCTGTCAGTCTGGGTTTTTAGAAAATCTTTAATGGTGGCGTGGTGTTCGATTATGAGATATTTATCAGTGCACATAGCGCCACGACGATTATATTTCTTCTTGCCGATAATATGAACCTTGGAAACATTAAAAGAATTAGCCGTACGAACAATAGAGCCAATATTAAAATCGTGTTCGACATTCTCGATTGCTATTTCTAAAGCGTTGCGTTTTTTATTTAAATCATCAAAAACTTGCTCGTTGGTTTTGTTTTTATACTTATCGATAAGATTTCTAGTGTCTTCTTGCATTGCTTAATTATATCATAAAAAGGTTATTTTCTTGTTTTATTTGTGTTTTTATGGTATAATAAAGGGTATATGTCTCTATCGTTCTTTAAAAAAAGGGGGAAAATGAAAAAATGCAAAACAGAACGCTCAGTAAGCCTTTCGAGGCACTGTCACTCACTGGAGCATACTATGGTAAGTATGCTAGTCTGGGAAATATGCCAGGTAAAGAAATGGAGCTGTTGAAGCGAATTTGCAAGAATGCTCCAAAAAGCATTGCAGAAGCATATGAATTTCTCGAGAAAAAGGATGATTTGTTTCTTTACATCTATGATTCTTATGCAATCATAGGTGGCGAAGAGTATTTTGTTTATCCTTTTGTCGAGGCAAGGCGAATTCCCGACTGGTTAGAAATGGAGATAGGGCCGATTGGGGTTCAGACATCCCAGTTTCACGCTGAAACTTTGTCTGAGCACGTAGCTATGGTTCAGGTTAATCTGGAAGAAGCTGGTCTATCCAAGGCGCTAGCCGGAAAGATTGCGGTTCTGCACGATATCGGTAAAAAGTACACCGTTGCAACAAGCACCCTTGGCGATCTTGTCTTCTATAACCATGCTAAAGTATCGGCTTTTATCGTGTCTCACTGGGCGAAGCAGTGGGATATGGAAGAGCAGGATATTAAAATCTTGGTTGCGTGCATTTATGCACACATGATGCCGTTTACTGATTGGAGAACACGTGGACATAGGCGTCGCAAAGAAGGATTCTATAAAAATCTGGTTGCTCTTCTGGACGAAGACGAATGTTTAATGCATAAGACTAAGGGATTGATTGAATTGGTGTCAAAAAATGACGAAAGCATATCGGAGATTGATGATTACGCTATCGAGAAAATCATTAGGGGCAGAAATTCGTTACTTAGCCTAACTGAGCCGCTGTAAGTCGTTTTGTAGCCTCCCTATGGGGGGCTTTTTTATGTTTAAAAGATGGTGGATATTTGATAGAATACAATAAAAGGAGGTTTATGGGTTTTGATGAATACCAGAAAAAAGCAGCGAAATATGATTTAGCCAAGGAGAATTCTAATCTCAAGGATGTTGGTTTTATTGAAAAAGTGTTAGGTCTTGTAGGCGAAGCTGGCGAAACGGCGGATAAAATTAAAAAAATTTTACGAGATAAGGATGGTTTGGTTTCTGAGGAAGACCGCGAATTGATAATAAAAGAGTTAGGCGATACTCTTTGGTATATTGCTTCGATAGCACGATATCTTGGCGTTCCCTTGTCTGGCGTGGCTGATGGAAATATTGAGAAGTTAGAGAGTAGGTACCAGAGAAATCAAATACATGGTGAGGGGGATAAGCGGTAGAGACTGAATATAGGGCATTAAAAATCCCCCAGCAGATTGCCGAGGGATAACCCTATCCACTAGGGTAGCATTTCGCCTACCCAGACTCACGCGAGGGATTTCTCCCTTCTGAATATTCCTGGATTTTATTCTCTTTACCAGGATCGCGCTCGTTTAGATTTTTCCACTCACCTTCAATATTCTAGGCAGGAAAACATCTACAAAACTCTTCCTCAACCTGCACTCGCTGCTTATAAGCCTTCTTCCCAGCGCGTCCGCCGAGAAGTAAGTGACTTACCTCGGCGCGTCCGCCAAGATAAACACTTCTTGGCTCTTTCGCTCCGCGAGTACCAGTGCTCCTAATGCACTGGTTTAATGCAGGTTTCCGCATGTGATACTGCCGCGGAAAGCAGACCATGTGTATCCCTATCCCATTCCCTGGATAGGCTTCGGCCTCTCGCCCTCTGCCACTTCCTTGGCAGGCTTCGATACACTTATATGGCTCAGAGTGGAGCCAAACAAACATTTTTCGGGCGGGTCCGAAGACCCGCCTCCCCTAAGGATGACTACTTAAAGAAGATATAATCGCAAAGTACGATAACATCTGCTTCAGTCTGGTCCGACCATGTATAGTCGTATCCATCATCCTCAATCAAGGGTTCACCATCCTTAAGGAGAGTGACATCCCAACACTCTTCATCTTCCCAACCGGGGATGAAAGTGATGGAAGCACCATATCCGTTAGGATAGGTGACCTTGACATTGTAACGATCACTTCTCCCATAATTATAGGAGTAGTAGTGCTGTTCCAGAGAAACAGAACCACGGGCAATCTTTACAATAGTATTAGGGGATAGAAAAGAAAAGTTCATCATAGTGATGACCTTTCCACCGCGACCTTCACCCCGAGGGGCTTAT